>DATKCX010000034.1:0-20435 GCA_035512975.1 Ilumatobacter sp. | reverse complement strand
AGCCACGTCGTGCGGCACGACTATCCGATGTACGTCCAGTCACCTGACGCCGAGTTGGTCGCCGAGAATACGTTCGACGCGTGTGAGTACCTCATGCGGGTGCAGGCCGACGGTGAGTCGGGGCTCGAAACCGACTTTGTCGGCCCGGTGCCGACGCACATCACCTATTACCCGGCCAGCCACCTCCGAGCGCACGGGGAGGATCAGCCAACCACCGACCTCCTCCGACTCACCGGTGCCACCGTCCGAACAGTGGGCGCGGACGTGGGTGACACCGGCTGGTGGGGACTGCGATCGGGCCACGAGGACATTGCGTCGTCGATGGCTGAGCGGCTGGCGCAGGCGATCGCTGCGGCTGGCGAAACCGGGGCGACGACGGTCGTCAGCGACTCGGTGTGTGCGTCACTCGCCATCGCAGAGCAGACGGGCACGTTGCCGCTCCACCCTCTGCAACTGGTCGCCCGGGCGTACGGCATCGCCAAGGACCAGCCGCTTGACGAAGCCTGAACCAGTTGGTCATCGGGCGTTTACACATATTCCCTTTCATTTGCGGCGATGGCGTTCTAGTGTCCGAAACGTGTCAGCACATGAACTGGAATGGCGGATGCTCGGGGCGTGTCGAGGTCTCGACGCCGGCATTTTCTACCCCGAATCCGAAGAAGAAGCTCAGATCGCGAAGCAGGTGTGTCTCGAGTGCGGTGTGCGTCAGGCGTGCCTCGACTTCGCGCTGCAGAAGCGCGAGAAGGTCGGCGTCTGGGGCGGTGCCACCGAGCGCGAACGGCGCCGCATTCTGCGTCAGCGTCGCCGCACCGCCTGAGCAGTCGACCGACGACCGACAGGCAACCCATTCGGCCCGGTTCGGCCGTCGGTCGTAATCTGACGCGATGACAGCGATCGATGATCACGGCGGCTGGCCCGCGCTTCTCACCCACCTGCTCGATCGCAACCACCTCACCGCCGAGCAGGCCAACGCCGCCATGTCGACGATCCTCAGCGGCGACGCAACGCCAGCGCAGCTGATCGCCTTCGTGGTCGCATTGCGGGCGAAGGGAGAGAGTGCCGAAGAGCTCGCCGGCTTGCTCGACGCTGTGCTCGAACACGCCACGATCGTGCCGCTCAGCGAAGTACAGCGCAACACCGCCATCGACATCGTCGGCACCGGCGGCGACCATTCCCACTCGATCAACGTGTCGACGATGGCCGCCATCGTCTCGGCCGGAGCGGGTGCCACGGTGTGCAAACACGGTGCGCGTGCTGCGTCTTCGAAGTGTGGCACGGCAGATGTGCTCGAAGCGTTGGGGGTTGCGGTCGATCTCACGCCGGAAGGCGTCAAACATTGCGTCGACACCGCCGGGCTCGCGTTCTGCCTGGCGACGTCGTTCCACCCGGCGTTTCGGTTCGCGGGGCCATCGCGGCGCGAGATCGGCATTCCCACCGTGTTCAACCTGCTCGGGCCCATGGCCAATCCTGCCCGGGTGCGCCGCCAAGTGATCGGTGTTGCCAACCGCGGGTTTGCCGAACGGATGGTCGAGACCTTGAAGACGCACGGCTCGACGCACGCGTGGGTGGTACACGGAGGCGGGCTCGACGAGCTGTCGACCACGACGGTCAGCGACGTGATCGAGCTGCGCGACGGGCACATCGAGCGGTTGCAGGTCGACCCCACCGAGCACGGGTTGGCTCGCGCAACCAACGCCGATCTGACCGGCGGCGACCCGGCCGAGAATGCCGCAGCTGTGCGCGCCGTCCTGGCGGGCACGCACGGGCCGCATCGCGACATCGTGGTACTCAACGCGGGGGCGGGTCTGGTGGTCGCCGGACTGGCACCATCGCTGGGCGAAGGCATCGCCTTGGCGACGAAGGCCATCGACGACGGGCGGGCGGCTTCCGCACTCGCTCGCTTGGTCACCGCGTCACAGGAAGCGGCGTGACGGCTGTACGGGTGCCGGCCAGTTCGGCGAACCTCGGCGCCGGATTCGACGTGTTCGGCATGGCGCTCACCTTGTACGCAGACGTCGGTTGCGGCGCGCCGCCAAACGGGGCGACCGTGGCCGACGAGCACCATCCGGCGATGGTCGCGTTTCGCCGACTCGGCGGCCACGGCGAGTTGTGGGTGCAGTCGTCGATACCGATGGGGCGAGGGCTGGGCTACAGCGGAGCAGTTCGCGTGGGTGGCGCCGCGGCGGCGGTGCTGCAACGGGAACGAGTGCTCACCGACACAGGTCGTCAAGAGATACTGGCCGCGAGCGCGGACCTTGAACATCACGCCGACAACGCAGGGGCGTCGCTCTTCGGGGGAGTCGTCGCCGCAGTCGCAGAGGACCACGAGTTCCGGGTGACCTCACTGCCGCTGGGGTTCGCGTCGATGCCGGCCGTCGTGGCCTGGGTGCCCGATGCCACGACCACGTCGACCGATCGGTCGCGTGCCACGCTGCCAACAGACGTCGCACTCGCCGACGCCGTGTTCAACATCGGCCGTGCCGTCACGTTCGCGGCCGGGTTGGCGGCTGGCGACATCGAGGCCGTCCGGCTCGGCACCGGTGACCGGTTGCATCAACAATGGCGACTGGCTCGTGTTCCGGAATCGGCTGCAGCGCTCGACGCAGCGCTGTCGGCAGGAGCATGGTCAGCTTGGTTGTCGGGGAGCGGCCCCACCATCGCTGCGCTCTGCGCGCAGGGTGACGCCGGCGGGTTGGCAGCCGCACTGCCCAACACCGGTCACACCAAGATTCTGGGCATCGACCCGGTGGGCGTGACAGTGATCGACTGAGATCAGGCGGCGGAGCGGGATGGGCTCACCACCGCCGGCGCGGCCACCGGGAAGCTCCACTCGCCGGAGCATGCCACCACGGTGAGGCGCTCGGCGTGCTTGTGGAAGTACTTCGCCAAGCACAGTGCCTCGTCGACGTGGTGGCGCTCCAACGGTTTGCCTGGGAGGGCTGCTTCGGGTGGATCGACGGGCAAGGCACGTCCCACCTCTCCAGCCACGGCGACGTCGACGAGCCGACCCTGATCGATGATCCATGTGGTACCGCCGCGTCGTACCTCGCAGCGGCCGGCGGCACGCAGCGCTTCCACGAGTTGCTGTCGCCTGAGCGCGGCATCGAGCGCCTGCATGCGATCTCGAACCAGGGCCGCCTCTTCGAACCGGAATTGGGCGGCAAGTTGATACATCCGTCCGGCAAGCTGTTCGACCACCACCGAGGAGCGGCCGGCGAACGCGCGTTGTGCTGCATCGACGGCCGCCCGATAGGTCGTCGCGTCGGCGTCGCCCGAGCACGGACATTGGCTGACTCCGAGCTGACAGGGGCTGCACGGGGCGGCGTCGGCCGTGGGCACATGGTTCACCGTGATGCGCGCCGAGCAGCGGCGCAGCGGCAATGCCGACTGCAGCGCCTCGACGACCAGTGTGGCCTGAGCGCGAGACGACAGCGGCCCGAGGTGCGTGGCGTTGGCACTCGTTTGGTTGACCACCGACAATCGCGGCCACGCCGAGGCCACGTCGAGGCGCACATAGCAGTATTTGTCGGCGCGAGTTCCTGCCCGGTTGTAGCGCGGCAGCAACCGGGCGATCAGTCGCGACTCGATCACTTCTGCGGTGAGCGGATCGGGGAACTCGAGATGGCGCACCTGTTGCATCTCGCGCAGCATGGGGCCGATGCGGCGACGGTCTTCGTTGCCGAAGTAGCTGCGCACTCGCTGGCGCAGGTTGGTCGCCTTGCCCACGTAGAGCACTTCGTCGCGGGCACCGCAGAACATGTACACGCCAGGGGTTCGTGGCAGGTGTGCGGTGAGCGTGAGCTTGCTGGCGTTGGCGTGGCCGGCGAGCTTGGCGAGGGCGACCAGGTCATCGAGCCCCATCACCCCGAGCTTGGTGGCGCGCTCGATGAGGTAGTGCAGCAGATCGGTGGTCGCCAACGCATCGTCGAGTGCCCGGTGGCTGGGTTGGTGGTCGAGCCGCAACCTGGAAGCCAGGGTGGACAGCCGGCAGTTCGGTACCTCGTCGCGCACCAGACGTCGTGCGAGCGACGCGGTGTCGATGACAACGGGCCGATAGTCGGCCCGTTGGTCGCGTGCGAGCGCGGCGCGCAGGAAGCCGAGGTCGAACGAGGCGTTGTGGGCCACGAACGCGGCGTCTCCGAGGAAGTCCATCAGCGAGCCGAGAACTGTTTCGATCCGTGGCGCAGTGCTGACCACCGCGTTGGTGAGCCCGGTGAGCATGGTGATCTGGGGAGGAATGGCCCGGCCGGGATTGACGAGGGTGTGAAAGCGGCCCAGGCACTCGCCGCCGCGCACTTTCACCACCCCGATCTCGGTGATGGTGTCTTCGGATCGGTTCCCGCCGGTGGTCTCGAAGTCGAGAATGCAGAACGTCACCTCACGCAAGGGTGTACCGAGGTCATCGAAGCTTCGCTGCCCAACCAGCTGAACTGCCATGGGGCGTGATCCAATCACGAACATACGTTCGCGTCAAGAACATTTGTTCGATTGAGTGCCGTGCCAGGGGTTGTATCGTGGGGCAATGAACCCTTCAACCGAACACCGCCACTTGCGGTCGGCGTTGGAGTTCGCGGTGCTCATGGCCAACGAGGGCCAAAAGCTCAAGCCGCCCATGAAGTTTCCGTCGGGCTTGAAGAAGTTCTTGAAGTCGCCACGGATTCCCACCGGATCGTTGCCCGCGTTGTGTCGCGTGGTCGAGGCTGACGACGACTTCCGGCAACGTCTCGGCAGAGGTGCCGTACCCGAACTCGTCGACGAGGTCGGTCTGTTGTGGCTGCAACGCCCAGACGGATGGCAGGTGCAGATCGCCGAACTCGTCGCAGCCATCGACTCGGCAGCTGCCGATGCTGACTTGGCCACCCAGTTGCGTCGGTCCGAGAAGCGACGTGAAGCAGCGGCGTCCGTCGCCGCCCGCAGCCAAGCCGAGCTGGTCGCGCTCGGTCAGGCTGTCACCGACCGAGATCAGGTCATCGAAGGACTTCGGTCAGATCTGGTGAAGTACCGCGACGAACTCGACGCGGTGAAAGCCGACCTGATCGACGTTCGCCTCGAGGCTCGCCACGCACGCGACCGGGAAGCCGCCGCGGTCGCGAAGGTCGCCGCAGCCGATGCGGCGGTGAAGCAGGCGCAACATGCCCAACACGACGCCGAGCACGTCCGCGACGACGTGTTGGCTCACCGTGCCGACGAAGCAACCGACCGCTCGGAGCTGGCGCGCTTGGCGGCGACGGCGGAAGCGTTGGCGGCTCAACTCGCCGCGTTGTCAGCAGATCCCGAAGGCGGGTCGGTGCGGCGTCGGCCAGAGCGTCGCGCGTTGCCGCTGCCGGGAGGCGTGTTGGGAAGTTCGGCCTCGGCCGCGGAGTACCTGCTGCGGTCGGGTGCGTCGGTGCTCATCGATGGCTACAACGTCGCCAAGCTGGCGTGGCCAAGACTCGATCTCACAGGCCAACGGGTGGTGCTGCTCGACGTGGTCGAGAACATGGCGCGTCGGTTTGGCAGCGACATCACCGTCGTGTTCGACGGTGCCGACGTCATCGGTGCCACGGCCGATGGGCGACGAGTGATTCGTGTGATGTACTCGCCGTCGGGAGTGACGGCCGACGATGTCATCCGTGACGAGGTGGGACGCTTGCCACCCACTCGGCCGGTCGTGGTGGTCACGAGCGACCAAGAGATCGTGCGCGACGTGCGAGCCATGGGTGCCAACACGCTGTTCAGTGATCAGCTGCTGCTGCTCGCTTGACCGTCACACCCCCTCGTCATGATGTGACTCATGAGCTTGTCCATTTCGTGCAGCGACTGCACGATGCACGGCACCCCAGCGTGTGCCGATTGCGTCGTGACATTCGTGTTGGGTGCCGATACATCCGATGCCGTCGACCAAGAGTTGGAACTCGACGTCGACCAAGAGCGCGTCGTTCAGCTGTTCAGCCGCGCGGGCCTCGTGCCCCTGCTGAAGTTCAACGTTGCCAGCTAACGGCCCGGCCCACCGCCTCAGGCGATTTTGCGAGATATCTGGCGCATCCCTGAACCTGGGGAGTAGACCTTGCTCGCGCGCTCGTCCAGCATCGTCAACCACGCCTGGTCGGCCGCCAACGATTCGTTGAGATGCTGCACCTGCTCGATCGAGTCGCACAGAGCGATCCAGCCCACCTCTCCGTACGCGCCGGTCAACGACGTGCCGAACACCGTGGCGCATCCGCTCACGGCATGCACGCGATCGGCAATTTCCACGCCGAGCTGCACACCGCTCACTGCTTCACCCGGGGCCAACGTGGCGGTCGTGATCGCGGCGTACTGCAGCGTCTCCCGCTCGTAGGGATGAGCGTGCACGATGGAAACGACCGCATCGTCAAGACCTTCCGGGCTCAAGAAGCCGGCACCCTTCTCGACCATCTCGAGGTAGCCGCCGTCGGCCAGGAGCTTCTCCTCGATGGCGGACAATTCGGCGAGATCGGAGACGATCGTCGTCCACGCCAGCGTGCCGACCCGAGGCGACAACGTGGTGGACCAGAGTGAGACCGGCGTGTCGGCGACACTGTTGACTTTCTCGGTGATCGCCACCGCCCACGACATCGCATCCATGAGATTTCCAGGCGCGAGACGACCGGTTCGATTGAACAGATACGGCATGATGACTTCCCCTCAGCTCAGCTCGTCGACGGTCCGACGAGCGTTCACATCTTGGAACTCGCCGTGTTACAGCGGCGCGTCACCTGTGCGAGGATCAGCTCATCCACATCGACCGTGCGACGGCGCTCCACTCAACGTTTCGCGTCGGTGCTGCCAACGTCGAGGTCCAGACGTCGTGTGGCGTGTGAGGTCCGTTTGCGGCACTGACGGTGTTTGCGGCAGACCACACGTCTGATGTGTTGGTCGCCGCAGTCGGCCCGATGCTTCGAGCGACGGGCACCACATCGGTCGTCCTGCGATGGAACATGAACGGCAGATGGGGCCGGTGATTGGCAACGTGGAGCATGACGCACCTCTGAATTCGGTGGGAACATGAACGGCTCCCTGCACGACGATGATGCGCAGCAGTGGGTTACAACAGCGCGTCACGTCGCGCTGCCGCCGTGGCAAGGTCGCGTGCGAGCCTGACGGCGCTTCGCACGCTGTCGGCACCGCCAACAGGATGCGAGAACTCCGGGGGCGGTGTCGTGTGGTCCAGGCGGTAGCGGTACCCGATCCGCTCGCGCTGGGCGTGCGCTGCTTCGAGCAGCAGCCCCGTTGCCACGGTGTCGAGTTGCCAGTCGGCAGTCGCGATCAGTTCGAGTGCATCGATCGTGTACAGGAGGAACTCGTGCTGATCGGCGAGCTCGAGAAGCTGTAGAGAGTGGCGGGCCGACTCCTCGGAACGCCCTGCGGCCTGGGCGAGGCGAGCGCGACTGACGAGAAGGCTGGCGAGGGGTTGCGGGGCCGGATCCATGTCGGCGAGGAGCCGCTCTGCGGTGTCGAGCACCGTCCGCGCTGTCGACAACCGGCCGGCATCGATCAATGCGGAGGTCAGTATGGACAGCGGGTGGACTCGAGACACCGGAACCACAGATGCCTCGTCCCAGTACTGCTCGCTCAGGTCCGCAGCACGTTCGACGTCGTCGACCAACATTGCCGCCACGAGGTGAACGAGGGTCGGCAAGTAGCGCAGTATCGCGACCGGCTCCTGTCGAGACCAGGCGTTCGCGTGGGCGAGCAGTTCGACATCCATCGTGACCAACGCGACCTCTGCCATGGCACCGGCGGCGGTGAACGAGAAGACGGGGTCATCAGGAATCGCTGGAGTGATGCGCCGGGCCGGTGCGCCGAGGTTGCCACGCGCCAGGTCACAGATGATTGCAGCCGCGAATCCATTACCGACAGCGTCGACGGTGAACCGAGCGTGTTGCCGCGTCGTCAGCCGTCGAAGCTCGCGAATGAAACGCTCGGATTGGTCCAACTGGCCCATCAACGCGGTCATGTACGAAGCGAAGCCGACGTACAGCGAAATTTCGATGTCGTCGCCGCGCGACACGACCTCATCGGCGTAGTGGGCGATCGGCAGGACCCGCCCGCGGTAGGCGGGAAACATGGCCTCCCCCCTTTGCAGCCATCCACGGCCTTGTGGGTGGTCGTCGGGCAGCCGCTCGAGCACCTCATCGCAGATATCGGTGAAATCGATTCCGATGGCCGTGGCGCAGGACATCATCGCGGCCGTTGCCACCGCCCATTCAGCGCTGTTCGGACCGTCTCGGTCTGTCTCCATCAGCCATGACCACGTGAGTGCGGCGTCGCCCCAATAGCCCATCGCACTCCTCACGGACGCCAATCCAGCACAGATGGCGAACACCAGGTCTGGTGCGTTCGATCGTGCCCACTCCAACGCAGCCACGACTTCGGGCATGTCGCGAACGAACGGGCCGCGCTCGATGCCGTGCACGCCGGCACCCACCTCGATGCACCAGTCGGCGATGTACTGAGCGTGTCGTCGGCGTGCGGCGTGGAACTCTCCGGCCGCGGCCGCACGTTCGAAACAGAACTGTCGAACGGTCGTCAGCATCCTGAACCGCGCCGTGGCGTGGTCGAACTCCAACAGACTGCTGTCGACCAGTCTGCTCAGCGACTCAGACACGCCGTCTGACGTGCCGATGCTGATCGCCGCGTCGACGGTGAACGGCAGACGCAGTACCGCAAGGTCCATCATGAGTTTCTGATCAGCGGCGCTCGACATCTCGAAACTGTCGGCGATGCAGGCGTGCAACGTGGTGTGGCGGGAGTATGGCACTCGCCTTCCGGTGGGTCCCCAATGGATCGCATCCTCGATTCCTCGTGCGATGATCTCGAGCGGGAGCGTTCGGGCCCGGGCTGCGGCGAGTTCGATGGCGAACGGCAACCCGTCGAGTCCTCGGCAAATCGTCGCGGCATGGGCAAGCGTCGCGTCATCGAGCACGATGAGTGAACCAGCGCTGCGGAGTCGATCGATCAGCAACGCCATCGCGCCAAATCGATCGACGTCGGCAACCGCGAGCGATGCTCCAGGCGGAGGCACCGACAGCGATGGCACGCGCCACACGAACTCGGCCGATATTCCGAGCCGTTCGCGACTGGTGACGAGTATCGACAGGTTCGGGCACGTCGCCACGAGCGCTGACACCAGCTCGGTGACGCTCGCCACCACGTGTTCCGCGTTGTCGAGTATGAGCAGCACGGCGCGACGTCCGCCGATGCGTCGTGCAATCGCCGCCGCGAAGTCGTTGTCGGGAACAGCCGAAATCCCCAACGCGAGGGCAACATGCTCGACGACGTGGGACGACTCGGTGAGCGGTGCCAGTTCGACCCACCACGTCTCGCTGAACGCGTCGCTCGGCGTGGCGGTCGTCGCCGCTGCAAGAGCCAGGCGGGTCTTGCCGCAACCTCCCGAACCGGTCAGGGTGACCAACCGGTTCGTGCGGCAGAGTTCTGACACGACGACGAGTGCATCATCTCGGCCGAGGCACGAACTCACGGGCACGGGCAGGTTCGTGGTGGGGGACCCACGTCGTTGAGGGCGTGCGGCGACCGGTCGTCGCTCCCGGGTCCACTGCAGACTCGGAGAGTCGCCCGAGGACAGGTCGCCGACTTGGACGCTGGTGGCGATGTGCCGATCGAGGTCGACGAGCGCCGTGGAGGGCCCGATGCCGATGTGGTCGAGGAGCAGGCACCGGTACGACTGGAACTCACGGAGAGCGTCCGTGGGGCGGCCAGCCTGTGCCAGCGCCCGCATCAGCAGCGCGCGTGGCCTGTCCTGGTACGGGTAGCAGTCGACGAGGGCGCGCACGCGGTCGAGGGCCGTGGACAACTCTCCGGAGTCGAGCAGCAGCACCACGAGGTCGGCGACGGCGGCGGCGTGCATGTCGCTCAGTCGTTGAGCTTCCGCAGCCGCCCACGGCTCGTCGATGAACTCCGGAAACGGTTGGCAGCGCCACAGCGCGAGCGCAGACTCGAGTGCGATGCGGGCCGGTCCATCGTCGGTGGAACGAGCCGTTGTGATGAGACGCGTGAACTCCACCAGATCGACGTTTGCCCGCAGCCGATAGCCCGGCGGGATCGTCTCGATGGCGTTGGTGCCCACCACCCGACGAAGTCGGCTGATCGCGGTTCGCAAAGCGCCCGGGGTGAGTCGTAGGTCGTCTTCGAGTGCGCTGGCTCGTACGACTTGGTTCACCTGTGTGGCGAGGGCGCTCGTGAGCCGTCGTTGGGTGTCGCTGGCCAGGAGCATGACGCGGCCGTTCGCATCGATCACCTCCAAGTCGCCCAGCAGCCTGACCTCGAGCATTCTGATCCTCACGTCGTGGTGCGTTGCCACAGTACAGCGTTGTGACGCATCATGCCGACGACATTAGCGAGCGTCGTTGAGGGCGTCGCCACCTACGCTGGGTGGGTGGTGCGTCGACCGGTCCCAGCTGCCGCGCCCACGTGGGACGAGTTGGTGGTGATGTTGACCGAACGGGGCATCGAGCACGTCGGGGTGGCACCGGCAAGCGTTCTGGAGCGGGCACGCACGGCGTTGCACAGCCGCAAAGCCGCTGGCCTGTCGGCCGACATGGGATTCACGTATCGCAACCCGGATCGGTCCACCGATCCGCAGCATGCGGTACAGGGCGCCCGGTCGATCATCGTCGCGGCGCGTCCGTATCGGCTGAGCGACGAGCCCGCCAAGCCGCCGCCGGAGGACGGCCCGTTCGCCAGCGTCGGACGCTACGCCTGGGTGGATCACTACGCACCGCTGCGAGAGGCGTTGCGCGACGTCGCCCGCTACATCCGCAGATCGGGCGAACGCGCCGTGGCGTTCGCCGACGACAACTCGCTGGTCGACCGGGAGGTGGCGTATCTCGGTGGCCTCGGCTGGTTCGGCAAGAACGCCAACATCCTCATCCCGGGTGCCGGCAGCTTCTTCGTGCTGGGTTCGATCGTCACCACGCTCGAACTCCCGGTCGGCACTCCGGTCGCCGACGGGTGTGCCGGCTGCCGGCGGTGCCTCGACGGCTGCCCGACCGGAGCGATCGTCGCGCCCGGTGTCGTCGATGGCAACAAGTGCCTCGCATGGCTGGCCCAGAAACCGGGCACGTTCCCGGTGGAATTCCGGAGCGCGCTCGGGGATCGACTGTATGGCTGCGACGACTGCCAAACCGTGTGTCCGCCGTCGGTGCGCTTGGGGTCCAAGCACCTGGTCGACAACACCGGCGACGAACCAGTTCAGGCGTGGGTCGACGTGTGTGAGCTGCTGGAGTCCACCGACGAGGAACTCGTCGCGGCGTACGGCCGCTGGTACCTCGCCGAACGTGACCCCACGTGGTGGCGCCGGAACGCCCTGATCGTGCTGGGCAACACCGGCGATGCCACCGATCGTCGGGTGGCCGGGCTGATCCACTCGTACCGCCAGCATCCCCACGAGATCTTGCGTGAGCACGCAGAATGGGCCGCGCAGCAACTCGGGCTCGCGACTGTATGAAGCATCTTCTCGTCACCAACGACTTCCCTCCGAAGATCGGCGGCATTCAATCGCTGCTGTGGGAGTGGTGGCGACGCCTACCGCCCGAGTCGTTCGCCGTGCTCACCAGCCCGTACGCCGGCAGCGAAGAGTTCGACGCAGCCCAGCCATACCTCATCGAACGAGTCCGCGAACCGGCGTTGCTCCCGCACGTCGTCATGGTGCGGCGCGTGAACGAGTTCGCCGCGCGATTCGGTGCAGAGTTGGTCGTCCTCGACCCTGCGGTGCCGCTCGGCCTGATCGGGCCCTCGCTGAAACTTCCCTACGACGTGGTGCTGCATGGTGCCGAGGTGACGATTCCCGGCCGCCTGCCGGGCAGCAAGCAAGCGCTGGCGTACGTGCTGAGGCGAGCCCGACACATCATCTCCGCAGGTGAATACGCCAGCCGAGAAGCAAATCTCGCGGCGGGACGCGAACTCCCCACCACGATCGTTCCGCCAGGCGTCGACACCGAGCGGTTCCGTCCTCTGAACGATGCAGAGCGCCGCGCCGCGCGAGCACACCTCGGCCTACCCATCGACGCACAGATCATCGCCGCAGTGTCGCGACTGGTGCCGCGCAAAGGTTTCGATACCGCGATCCGGGCCGTCGCCAAGCTTGCGTCGTCGCACCCGAACGCGGTGTTGGTGATCGCCGGCGGCGGTCGGGAGGACGCGCGGCTGCGGGCGCTGGCGCTGGATCTGCGCGCCCCGGTGATCTTCTTGGGGCGTGTGCCGTTCGACGACCTGCCACTCGTGTATGGCTGCGCCGACGTGTTCACCATGCTGTGCCGGAACCGCTGGGGTGGCCTCGAGCAGGAAGGCTTCGGCATCGTCTTCGTGGAAGCTGCCGCATGCGGCGTGCCACAGGTGGCCGGTGAGAGCGGCGGAGCGGCCGAAGCGGTCGCTCACGGCGAGACCGGCCTCGTGATCGATCCGCCAGACGACGTCGCGGCGGCCGCGGCAGCGTTTCGACGGCTCCTCGACGACGACGACTTGCGCTCCTCGATGGCAGCAGCGTCGCGGACTCGTGCCGTCGAGCAGTTCTCGTACGACCTGTTGGCGCAGCGGTTGGGCGTTTCGCTCGGCGTAGCCTGAACACGTGAACGCACGCACTGCCATCGTTCAAGCCAACGTGTGGCTGACCGGAATCTTCGGCGTCACTGCTGCCTACGCCGCATGGTCGTTCACCACCACTGCGCAATGGGTGGGTGCCGTCACGGCGATGGTGCTGTTCGCGATCGGCGTCTTCGCGTTTCTGTGGTCGTACTGGAACGCCGTGCAACGCAGCCGCACCGAGGAAATCGCGGTGTCACAGTTGTATCTGCTGCTCGGCGACGCCATCCCCACGGCAGTTCGACGCACCATGTTGACCGCGTTGGCATTTCAGTTCGCCACGGCGACGGTCACCACCCTCGTCCGCCCGGAAGGTCCCAACGGGGGATCGGGCTCGTCGTTGGCGGTGGGGTTCCTGGTGCCGATGATGGGTTTCGGGTTGAACGGCTTGTGGGCTGCCTTCTTCGGCACGTTCGCAACACGTGCTGGCGTCCGCAATTCACCGCGCACTATCGGGCAGAATGCAGAGCATGGCTGACACCGCGACCGACACGATCACGATTTCGGCGCCACTCGAACAGGTGTGGCAGATCGCCGTCGACATCGAGCGATATCCCGTGTGGGCGCACGATGTGAAAGACGTCATCGTCTCCGAACGCGACGCCGCCGGCCGACCCGTCACGGTCGAGTTCCGAACCTCCGCGCTGGGCCGCAGCACGCACTACACGTTGGCGTACGACTACGACGAGGCTCCCAGGGTGCTCGCGTGGACCATGGTGAAAGGCGACATTCAACGCTCGATCGAAGGCGCGTACAGATTCCGATCCACCGAAGACGGCGGCACCGAAGTGCGGTACGACCTCGAGATCGAGCTCGTCGTGCCCCTGCCTGGTTTCGTGAAGCGTCGCGCCGAACGTCGGATTCTCAACGCGATACGTGAGATGAAGACGTTCGCCGAAGCGTGACGGGCCAATCTGGCGCGACGGGCATCAGCGTCGGCATCGATGTCGGCGGCACGAAGGCGCTTGGTATCGCGCTCGACGGAGACGGCAACGTGGTGGCCACCGACCGTCGGCCGACGCCGCGCGGTGCCGGCAGCCTCCCGAAACTCATCGAGACGCTGGCTGAGCTCGCCACCTCACTCGGGCCCTACGACGCGCTCGGCGTTGGCGTACCTGGCTTGGTCACCCGCGAGGGCGTGCTTCGTGCCGCTCCGAACCTCGATGGGGTAGCCGACTTCGACGTTGCCGGTCTGCTCGGCGACCGCCTCGGCCACCGGGTGCTCGTCGACAACGACGCCACGTGCGCGGCAGTGTCTGAATGGTTGTTCGGTGCCGGGAAAGGTGCCACCGACATGGTGCTCGTCACCTTGGGCACCGGCATCGGAGGTGGCCTGGTTGCGGGGGGAAAGCTGCAGCGCGGCAAGCACGGCTTCACGGGCGAGTACGGACACATCGTGGTCAATCCCGATGGGCCGCCGTGCCCATGCGGACGGCGTGGTTGCTGGGAACGTTACGCGTCCGGTTCTGGTCTCGCTCGCCTCGCTCGCGAAGCTGCGATCGGTCGACGGGTCAGCCGAGTGCTGCAGATCGCGGGTGGAGACCCTGAGGCGGTGCGCGGTGAGATGGTGCAGCAGGCAGCCCGAGAGGGCGACGCCGACGCGCTGGCAGTGATCGACGAGTTCGGCCGCTGGGTCGCGCTCGGGTTGGTGAACCTCACCAATGTGCTGGATCCCGAGATGTTCGTGCTGGGTGGTGGCTTGGCCGCCGGCTCCGACCTGTATCTCGACCCGATCAAGAAGTGGTTCCGCGAGCTGATCTACCAGCCCGAACTCCGGCCGATGCCAACCGTGGCGTTCGCCCACTGGAACGAACAAGCCGGTGCAGTAGGCGCCGCTCTACTCCACACCGTCCACACCTGACACGCCAGGTGCCAGGCACCAGGCGTGTCAGGTGTGGGTGGGGGGGACGTAGTTGGCTCGGGCCTCGTTGATTTCTTGCCAGGCCGCGTCGCGTCCGGCCATGCCTTCTGACGACGAGTACTTGTCGGGCTCGAGCGCCTTGTACACCTCGAAGAAGTGCTGGATCTCGGCCCGCAACTGGGGCGTGAGGTCGTTGATGTCGTGCACGTTCGCCCAGCGCGGCTCTTTCGGTGGGACGCAAATGAGCTTGGCGTCTTCGCCTGCCTCGTCGCGCATGTACAACACGCCCACGGGACGAGCCTCCACCCACACGCCGGGGTACACCGGATCCTCGAGCAGCACGAGCGCGTCGAGGGGGTCGCCGTCGCCGCCGAGGGTGTCGGGAACAAAGCCGTAGTCAGCGGGGTAGGTGGTTGCCGTGAAGAGCCGGCGATCGAGGAACACACGGCCGCCATCGTGGTCGATCTCGTACTTGTTGCGACTGCCACGCGGAATTTCGATGACGACGAAGATGCAGCCTTCACTGGGCATTTTGTTCACGTCGCCATGATGTCGGAACGGATAGCGTTCTCCACCTATGGAATTCCGTCGGATCACCAACTTGCCGCCGTATGTGTTCACGATCATCAACACGTTGAAGATCGAGGCACGGCGAGCAGGTGCCGACGTGATCGACCTCGGTTTCGGCAACCCAGACATCCCGTCGCCAGACATCGCCGTGGAAAAGCTGGCCGAAGCTGCCCGCAACCCACGCAACCACCGTTACTCGCTCAGCCGTGGCCTGCCGAAGCTGCGCGAAGCGATGGCGAAGTACTACCTCGACAACTGGAACGTGGTGCTCGACCCCGAGTTGGAGATCACCAATACGATCGGGTCGAAAGAGGGATTCAGCCACCTGATGTGGGTACTGCTCGACCGTGGCGATGCGGCGATCGTCCCCAGCCCGAGCTACCCCATCCACATGTACGGCCCGCTCTTCGCAGGGGCCGACCTGCGCCAAGTGCCCATGAAGGGCCTGTCACACCCCGAGGCGCGCGAGAACTTCGCCGACGACTTCTTCGACAACCTGCACACCGCCTACAACGTCGGCTGGCCCAAGCCGCGGGTGCTCGTGATCTCCTTCCCGCACAACCCCACCGGTGCGTGTGTCGACTTGCCGTTCATGCAACGTGTGGTCGACTTCTGCCGCGAGCGCGAGATGATCGTCGTCCACGACTTCGCTTACGCCGACGTGGGTTTCAACGGCGTGCAGCCCCCCAGCATCCTGCAGGCCGAAGGTGCCAAAGAAGTCGCGGTGGAGCAGTACTCGATGACCAAGAGTTTCTCCATGGCGGGCTGGCGTTCAGCGTTCCTCGTCGGCAACCAAGAAGTGGTGCAAGCATTGGTGAAGTTGAAGAGTTATCTCGACTACGGCATGTTCCAGCCGGTGCAGATCGCTTCGACCGTCACGCTCAACGAGGCACCCGACTTTCCGAAGGAAATCTGTGCGATCTACGAAAGCCGCTGTGATGCGCTGATCGACGGTTTGGGGCGGATCGGCTGGGACATTCCCAAACCCGGCGGCACGATGTTCGTGTGGGCACCCATCCCCGAGGCGTATGCCGACATGGACTCCGTGGAGTTCTGCTCGATGCTGGTCAACGAGTGTGACGTTGCGCTGTCTCCTGGCGTCGGGTTCGGTCCCGGCGGTGAGGGGTACGCCCGGTTCGCGTTGATCGAGAACGAGAAGCGGATTCAGCAAGCCGTTCGAAACCTGCGGCGCGGTTTGACGAAACTGGGCTGAGCGCGACACACCGATACTCGCACGACATCGCATCGTCACGCGGCGGACATAGAGCGGCCCCTAGTGTTGCCGGGGTGCATACTGTCGTCGTCCGAGTCTGGCTCCCCGACCGCCCAGGAGCACTCGGCCAGGTGGCCAGTCGTATCGGTGCGGTGAAGGGCGACGTGCTCGGCATCGAAATCTTGGAGACGGGCGGTGGCCGCGTCATCGACGAACTGGTCGTGGCGCTCGCCGACGAATCGATCGTCGAGTTGATGGTGAACGAAGTCCACGCCATCGATGGTGTCTCGGTGGAGCACGTTCGCCCCACTTCGTCGGACCACACCGATGGCGGCTTGTTGGCCTTGTCGCTGGCCGCCGAGTTGGCCGAAGCGAGCCAGGCCGACCGTCCCGGCACGCTGGTGGAGGGCGTGCAGCGACTCACCGAGTCGGCGTGGGCGATGCTGGTGTGCGGACAAGACATCGTGGCGTCGACCGGAACGGTGCCATCGCCGGATTGGGTGTCGTCGTTGCTCGCGGGGAGTCGCCACCTCGGCGACCCGCACGCTGCGTCGAGCGACCTGTTGTGGTCCGATCTACCGGCGGCGGGCATGTGGTTGGCGTCCGGTCGCCCCGACCGCCCGGTTCACGACCGAGAGCGGGTGCGTCTCGACCTCTACGCCCGCATCGCCGACACGCTCCTGCACAGCTGACGAGACCGGATTCCCTAACTGGCCCAGTTACGGCTGCGGTCCACGGCTCGTAGCCACTGGGCGTGCGTGGCGTCGGCGTGGGTACGGTCGGTTCGCGGCGTGAACGTGGCGTCGAGCTGCCACGTGGCCTCGATGGCGGCCAGGTCGGGCCACACTCCTTCCGCGAGGCCGGCCAGGAATGCGGCTCCCAATGCGGTGGTCTCCTGGTCGAGCGGGCGGTGCACTGACACCCCGAGTTGGTCGGCTTGGCGCTGCAACATGGAGTCCAACACCGACGCACCGCCATCGACGCGCAGGTTCAACAGGGGAGTGCCGCTCGCCGCGACCATGGCGTCGACGACGTCGCGCACCTGGAACGTGATCGATTCCACCACAGCGCGTGCCAAATGGGCCTTGGTCGTTCCTCGTGAGATGCCCACGATTGTGCCCCTCGCGTACGGGTCCCACCACGGCGAGCCCAGTCCGGTGAACGCAGGCACGAAGTACACGCCGTCCGAGTCGGGCACCGAGTCGGCGAGCGGGCCGATGTCTGACGACTTCTCGATGATCCCCAGACCGTCGCGGAGCCACTGGATGGCTGCGCCGGTGATGAACACGGCCCCTTCGAGTGCGTAGGCGACGGTCCCGTCGAAGAGTTCCCAGGCGATCGTGGTGAGCATGCCGTCGGTGGGCGGAGGGCACTGGGAGCCCACGTTCAGCAACACGAAGCTGCCGGTGCCGTACGTGTTCTTTGCGGAACCGGCACGAAAACACGCTTGCCCGAACAGCGCCGCTTGTTGGTCGCCGGCGACGCCGCTGATCGGAATGCCGCTGGGAGCACCACAACGATCACTGGTGACGCCGAATCGCCCGCTCGACGCCTGCACCTGCGGGAGCGCGGACATTGGCACGTGCAACAGGTCGCACAGCTCGGCACTCCACTCGCGGGCGCGAATGTCGTACAGCATGGTGCGGCTCGCGTTGGTGACGTCGGTGGCATGAACCTCACCGCCGGTGAGGTTCCACATCAACCATGAATCGATCGTGCCCAACGCGAGGTCGTCGTCGACAGGGATGTCGCGTTCACGCAGCAGCCATTCGAACTTGGTGCCCGAGAAGTAGGGGTCGAGCACGAGACCAGTGTTGTGGCGCACCAGTTCGAGGTGCGGGGCCAGCTCATCACAACGTGCTGCGGTGCGACGGTCCTGCCACACGATCGCGGTGCCGTACGGGATGCCGGTGGTGCGGTTCCAGGCAACCACGGTCTCGCGCTGGTTGGTGATGCCGATTGCGGCAACGTTGGATCGGCCGACGAGTTCGATCACCTCGGTCAGCGTCTCGACAGCGACGTTCCAGATCTCCGTGGCGTCGTGCTCGACCCAACCAGGCTGCGGGTAGAACTGAGTGAATTCCCGGTACGCAGCAACGGCTTGCCGTCCGTCAGGAAACACCGCCCGGCTGCGCACCCCCGTGGTGCCGGCGTCGATCGCAATTACACAGGTGTCTGTCACGCAAGCGACGGTAGTCGCCGCCAGAATCCGGCGTGTCAGCGGCGCTTGGGACGGGTGCCCGACCCGCTGGTGCGCTTCGTGGGCGCGGGCTTGGGCCGTGGCGCGAGCGGATCAGCGGCAGCTTTGCTCGTCGCGCCGCGGACAGGAGCCTCGGTCCGGAGCTGCTTCATCGTTTTACGGGTGTAGCCGAACTTGGCCAGCACGGCACCGAACGCCAGGTACAACGGTCCGCTCACCAGCAAGCCGGCCATGATGCCGATCAGTGAGTTGTCGCGCATGAAGATGAGGAACACGGCGGCCATGATTCCCACGTAGATCAGCCATTCGCGGATCAGTCGCCGCCACGGAACCGGTCGAGATGAGTCCCACGCCATCACACAGTCCTACCAGCTCCGACGTTCGATGCGACGCTCGGGTCGTCCCCGGTTGCGGCGACTGTCGCATAGGCTCACCGGCGTGCGAGTCGGAGTGCTGACCGGAGGGGGCGATTGCCCCGGTTTGAATGCGGTGCTGCGCGCCATTGTTCGAAAGGCCGAGCGACATTACGGCGACGAGGTCGTCGGTTTCCGCGATGCATGGGACGGCGTGATGGAACGCCGCATGGTTCCGCTCTCGGTGGAATCGATGCGTGGCCTGCTCCCGCGTGGAGGCACGGTGTTGGGCACGCGGCGTGGCAGCCCATTCGACACCGCCAATGGTGTGGAACTGACCCAGGCCACCATGGCCGACATGGGCCTCGATGGCTTGATCGTCGTCGGCGGCAACGGGTCGCTCAGCGTGGCATGCAAGCTGCACCAGGAACACGGACTCAACGTCATCGGCGTACCGAAGACGATCGACAACGACATCGAGGGCACCGACGTCACGTTCGGGTTCAACACCGCAGTGCAGATCGCCACCGATGCGATCGACCGGTTGCACACCACCGCCGAAAGCCATGACCGCGTGATGGTGGTGGAAGTGATGGGTCGTCACAGCGGCTGGATCGCAACCCACGCCGGAATCGCCGGTGGCGCAGCAGTGGTGCTCATTCCCGAGCGTCCGTTCGACATCGACGAGGTGTGCGACCGAATCGTTCGCCGACATCATCGCGGTCGGTTCGCGTCGATCGTGGTGGTGGCCGAGGGCGCAACCCCGAAGCCTGGGACCCTGGAGATCGACGATCCGGAAGTCGATCGGTTCGGCCATCAGCGACTCGGCGGCATCGGCTACCTCGTCGCCGCCGAAATCGGCGCTCGCACCGGATTCGAGACCCGCCCGGTGCTGCTGGGGCACGTGCAGCGCGGCGGCACTCCCACAGCGTTCGACCGTGTGTTGTCCACCCGGTTCGGCGTCGCGGCCATCGATGCTCTGCACGATCGAGCGTGGGGGCACATGGTTGCGCTGCGTGGTGACCGGGTGGTCCACACGCCGTTGCTCGACGTGGTGGGCAGAACTCGCCCGGTCGACATCTCCTTGTTCGACGACGTCGCCCAACTGTTCTTCGCCTGAGGCACCCTCTCAGCTGCTGGCGCTGATCGCTGGATACGGGGGTTGTGCAGTGATCACGAAGTTGGGGTAGTCGTAGACCTGCAACCGGCCGGTGGTCGAGTCGCCGTTTCCTTTCGGCAGTGGCAGCAATTCGCCTTCGACCGTGATCTGCACCGCCTCGACACCGTCGAGTTCGGTCGCGGTGTACACGATCTGAGCAACCGCCTGAGCGAGCGGTCCACCGGTGAGCCCGATGAGGTCGCGAGAGAGATCGATCGTGAGCACGTTGCCCTGGGAGCGTGTGGACAACACCTCGGTGCCCGAGGGGATGTTCGAGAGATACTGCGCGTCGAGTTCTTCCTCGTTCGGGCCGTTCAGCAGCACCTCGATGAGGTTCTGGCGTGACACGGCGTTGCGAGGGACCGAGCTGAGCTTGTCTTCGTCGCCCGGTGCCACCAAGAAGATGCGATTCGCACCCGAAGCACTCGAACCGCTCGTGGAACCGGGCTGGGCGACGAGATCCTCGTCGCGGATGTCAC
>DATKCX010000033.1:0-2628 GCA_035512975.1 Ilumatobacter sp. | reverse complement strand
TCGAGTGCAGCACCGGAACCCGACACGATGTTGGCGATGCGATCTTTCATGGCACCGCCGATCCTGCCACAGCGGCCACAGCTGGCCGCAAGCTCAGCACTTGCGAGATGTGGCCGCCGGCGTCTGCCAGCGTCGGTTGCGCACCCATCGAGGCGAGGCCCGCCTCGGCCAGTCGCACACGAAGATCAGGGTCGTCGACCAGCCGTCGCATTATCGCCGCGGCCTGCGCTACGTCAGGTTCCGCCCACTCGCCTTCCTCCGGGAAGTAGCCCTCGCCGCCCTGCACACCCACCAACTCGTAGTCGACGAGCAGCGAGTTGTCGTCGTTCATGAACTGCAGATTGCCGGAGTAGCGGGTGGCGATCGTGGGCGTGCCCAACCACATCGCTTCCATGAGGTGCAGGCCCAGTCCTTCGGCGCGGTGCAACGAAACGAGGCAGTCAGCGTGCGCGGTGTACGCCATCTGATCGCCCCTGGTGACATGTCGATCGATGACGATGATGTCGTCGCGCCCGGCAGCCGCGAGGAGAATCGCATCGTGTTCGGCCCAACGTTGGCTGGCGTTCACCGTCTTCACCACCATCACGGGCCCGTCGTCGCGCGTGGTGGGAAATGCTTTACAGAACGCCCGCACGGCAGCGACCGGGTTCTTGCGTTCGGTCACGCTGAGATGATCGAGCGTGACGAGAAACACGAAGCGATCGTCGGGAAGGCCAAGTTCGGCGCGGGTGACCCCCGACGCCACCGGTTGGGGCACCGGGATGTCGACGATGCGCACCGGTTTGTCGGTGACCGCCCGGAAGGCGTTGGCGGCGAACTCGGTGGCCACCCACAGCTCGTCGATGAAGCGCAGGGTTTCCACCATGACCTGCGGGATGTACGCGATGTCCCAGAACCAGTAGCCGATGGTGCGACGCCCGCGACCTGCCGGCCATAACACGTCGCCGTAGTCGGCATCGAGCAAGGGGAACTGATCGGCGTTGACCACGACGACGTTCGTCGCGTACCGCAGTTCCTCGGTGAGCGGTGGAGCATCGGCCGACAGCGGGCTGCCCGACCGGTGGTAGTGCAACGAACCATGAGCGACGTCGGCCGCGGCCAAGCTGGATTCCAGCCGGCGGGCGACATCGCCCAAGCTCTTGTCGAAGGCGAGATAGCCGATCAGGTTGACGCCGCTCGGATCGGTGCCGACATCGGCCCACGGTGGGCGCATGTGGTTGCCGACGGCACGCACCAGCGGAGAGGTGCGCTCGTGTCGCCAGCGTTCCTGCGCCCACGTCACGAACGAGTCGTAGTGGGTGCCGGCCGGCTCGGGAAATGCAGCGAACAGGTCGGGCCGCACGTCGTACAAACCGTTCCAGTAGCGACCGATGTCGGCGCGCCATGGCGGCCACGGCGACTCCAGCCACTCGAGGAACCCTGATGCGTCGGCCCCGAACGGGTCGGGCGGCAACTCCGCCTCGCCGCGACGCCAACGCTCGATCGCATCATTCATCAGCCGGCGAATCACAGCGTCGGCAACGACCCCGCCCGGAAGGTCGGGTGATCCTTCGGGTAACGCTTTCGCTGCGGCTTCGGTTCGCCATTGAGCAGACGAGCTGGCGATGGCTCTTGCCAGATTCGGCGACCGCGACATTCGCACACGCGGTGCCCTGGCACCGAACCGCACCGAATGAAGTCGGTCGGCGTCGACCGCACCGATGTCGACGACGGCAGGGAGGTCCGCATCGTTGTCGGACACACTCCAGCCAGCGGCCAGCGCTCGCGGCAGCGGAGGAATCTCGACCACCTCAGCCGCTGCGTCGAGCAAGGGCCCGACGTGATCGGTCGCAGCGCCGGCAATCAGCACGTCGGCCAGCTGGTGAGCGTCAGGACCGCCGTCGGCAGCGATGGCAAGGGCGGCTCCGCTGCGACTGCCGTGAGTCAACAGATCCGCCGCCGTCGGTGCCAATCCGTCGGGTGCGAGTGCTGACGGCGATCGGTCGATCGCCGCGATTCCCGACGCTGGAATCAACGCTGCGATCTGTCCGGCGTTGAGGACTGCGATCTGGCCGACGTGCAACAACAGGCGAGCGGTGTGGTCGCGTTCCACGGCCGCCGCGGCAGCACGAGCACCGCGCGTCACCGCGTACACCGGTGGAGCCATCGCGATCAGCAGACGATTCCACCCCACGCCGGATGGTTCGGCCAGGCCGAGGTCGATCCAACGAGCGCCCGCCGGAGCCGCTGGTCGCCCGTGCGGATCTCCCGCCCACACCAACTCGACGTCTCGTGCGACGTCGGGCCCCAACGCCTCGACTACCTGCGCCGCCATCGCAAGCCCACCCATCGGCGGGATGATCAACGACACGCGCACGGGCCCGATCGTAGTGACCCCCGCCACTTCGTTCACTCGTCGACCGGGGCGATCACGTCGATGCCGGCGCGCACCGCCGACTCGGCCTGGCGGCGGTCGTAGGTGTAGATCGCGGCCGCGCCACACTCGATGGCGGTGGCCAGATGGAGGGCATCGAGAGATCGAAGGAGTGGATCCGGGAATGCGCCAGCGCGGTGAAACGTGGAGTCAGCAGCGCTGATCAACGTGAGCTTCGCGACCTCGGCATCGATCAGGTCTCTCGCCAGCCCGTA
>DATKCX010000032.1:0-2104 GCA_035512975.1 Ilumatobacter sp. | reverse complement strand
ACGAGTTCAACGATCACTCGGAGAAACGGCATCGGAAGCTACTTGGCGGCGACGCATACCAGTCGCTGCGCTCGTCCTTGCTCTCCATCGCTTCTCCAGCCAGCGGCAAAGGCCGTGCAGCTGCGCCCGCTGTCCGCCAACCCGCGCGTGAGCAGTGAACGTCGAACCCCGACCGGCGTCGCGGCTCTCGAAGTATCCCGGCCTTCTCGGGCCTCGACGAACGGCGCGTCGGGGATATGACCCCGGGCCGCGACCCGGAAGTCAACGTCGTCCTTTGGGCATGAACCCAGCACCAGGCGAACCGACGCCACTGTCTCACCGCCTCGGAACGCCCTGGCGCCGCAACGTGGATACGCCCTGGCCACCCGACGAGGCGCGCGCGTGGCTACGAAACCTCGCGTATCGGCTGCTATTGCCTCTCTGCCGCTCGTCGTTCGATCTCTTCCATTGCGGCGTCACTTGTGGGGTCCTCGCCTTCGAGCGCAGTAGCGTCCATGGGACACCGGGGCGGACTTCAACGTCGCCGCGGGCACCATCATCCGCCATGATGCTGTAGTACGAACCCATGTCCTGCTCGACCACCACCTCCATGACGACTCCCGATGCGCCGGTCACGAAGCCGTGGCTGACACAGGGTGGGATCACAACCAGGTCCCCTTGGACGCATCGGCGCCGCGTATCGCCGACCACGAACTTCGCGTCGCCTCCAAGGACGCGAACGCGGTCACCGCCTTGGTGATAGTGGATCGCTGCGACTTCGTGGGCGCGAGCTCGGCCTACGCAGAGCAGAGTGGGAAGCTCAGACTCGACGTCAGATATCAAGGCAGGGCTTCATGCGCTGCTGATCAGCGACCCCCACGACGGGCCGGCGGCAACAATGATCTCCCGCGTCATCCCATCGAGTCTTGAAGCGGTCGAATCGAGGCGTACTCCCCGGGTGGTGGGCCCATCATCTCCCGCCGGCGGATGGCACCGGCGGCGCCTGTTCCAAGCGTGGTCGCATGAGTGGCGGAGCGGTGCTGCTGAGTTCCGCCCACGGGTCCTGGAATCCCTCGGTTCGGAAGAAGCGCTTGTCGAAGACATCGATGAGGTGCTCCATGACCGGCTTGCCCCACGGCTCTGCGAAGGAGATGAAGCGGACCCTCACGCCCAGCGCGAGACAGATCCACACCAGGAGCGGAGCTCAGGTAAGCGACTACCGTTGAGCATCGGCTGCTACTGGATCCGCCTGGGAGAAACGCCAACGGGTCTGGCTGAACTGCTTGCCTTTGCCGAAACCGAAGGCCGTCGAGGGAGCGACTCGGTACACCAGGGCGTTACCGTCCCGGATGGCGTCGCCGAGACCGTGCCAGGTGCCCTCGGGCGCCGTGAAACGCGGACCGTACTTTGACTCGAAGGTGTCGGCGACCGTTCGGAGCTCGGCCGCATCGCTCACCTTGGCAACCTTGCCCTCGACCACCAGGTCAAGACCGTCGAGCTGGTTGCGTCCGGTCGTAAGGGCGCAATGCGGGTTCTGCGCCAAGTTCTTGGCCTTGCGTTCTGTCGGACCGGTGCAGAAATACAACGCGCCGTCGAGCCAGACTCCCAACAGCGGGGTGACGTGCGGACGGCCGTCCGGTCGCACCGTCGACAACCAAAACACCTGGGCATCCTGCAGGTCTTCGCGCGCTTGCGCCCAGCCCGTCGGGGCCGCATCGTCGCTGCTGAACGCGCCGTCTAGCGCTGCCACCGGCTCGTGTTCAACCATCTCGTGCCTCGCTCTCCATCGCTCACTCGAAGAGCAGCCTGTATGGTCTCGAGAAACGCCCCCAGACCCGTCATCGCTGCACTCGCCGGCGTGTTCTCATCGAGGACCCATCACCGCGTTCAGGTCGACCTGCATCGGGGGCGAACTCATCGGTGGTGGGACGTGTCAGGTTTCGAGTTCAACCGGCAGATCGCGTACCAGGCACAAGCCCTATGGTGTGACGAGCCAAGGGTCATGTCGAGGACATCAGCGCGCGCTAGAACGATCGCTCTCTTTTCCAGGGGCCAGGCGAGCGCTTCGGTCCCGGCGCCACTACGCTCGACGGGCCAGGATCGACGTCGCGCTCCACCTCACCAT
>DATKCX010000031.1:0-32776 GCA_035512975.1 Ilumatobacter sp. | reverse complement strand
GCTCGGCACCGTCACCTTGTACTCGCGTGTCGCAGACGACGAGCCGGAACCCAAAGCCGCTCTGTTCGATTTCGTGCTGGAAGTCGTGCCACGCGGCCGATCCGACACTGGTGACCACACCGACGCTCAGCGGAACGGCAGGAAGTTCGTGACGCTTGTTGGCGTCGATCAAGCCGGAGGCCACCAGTTTGCGAATCACTTGGTCGCGGGCCTGCGACAGTTCCCCGAGCGTGAATCGCGGGTCGATGCCGGCCATCTTGAGGCCGAGCCGCCCGGTGGGCGCGTAGAAGTCGAGCTCGCCGAAGATGCGTACCTTCATGCCGTTGGCGAGATCGAGACGGTTCTTCTTGAGTACCGGGGTGAGTCGCCGCAGCATGGGCGCGAACAGTGAGACGTTGAGGACTGCTTTGCCCTCGTCGGTGTGTTCGACGAGCGTGAAGTAGACATGTGGACCACTGCGCCGAAACCCGTCGATCTCTCCTCGGACCCACACCCCGTCGAAGAATCCGCTGCGCAGCCGGTCGTTGATGGCGTCGGCGAGCTCACCCACGGAGTACGTGGGATTGCTCGCCTCGTCAGCGGGCTCGTCGTCGAGATCGAAGTCGAACGATGGCTGGCTCATTCGTCGGCCGCCAAGACAGACACGCCATACGACTCGAACATCCGGTCGACCGTGATGATGGTGAGATCCTCCACGAGTGCCTGGGCGATGAGCAGACGATCGAACGGATCACGATGATGCAACGGGAGCTGAGTCGTGTGGCGAATGTGAGCCAAACCGATCGGCAGCCCCGCAAGACGCGGCTGTGACCGGCACCGGGCCACCCACGCATCGAACGTCGGACGAAGGTTGAGCTTGCCGGCGCGGACTTTGATGGCCAGTTCCCACAGGGTTACGTCGCTCACGACCACCCGGCTCGCCGTCGCGATGCTGTCCCCGGCACGCCGGCCCAACCTCGACTCGCTTTCGGCCCACCACAGCAGCGCGTGCGTGTCGAGGAGCACGGACTGACTCACGGTTCGATGTCCCCGTAGAACATCTCGTCGATCTCGGCTTCTGTGAACTCGAACTCGCCCAGATACTCCACGGTTCCTACTCCCCAACCGGGCCGTCGCGGCTCGAAGTCGGCACCGGTGAGGCGCGCCACCACCTTGCCGTGTCGCGTGATCTCCACCGTCTCGCCGGCTTCAGCCAGCGTGATGAGATGCGACAACTTGGCCTTGGCTTCATGCAGGCTGAACGTCACCGTCATGCCTCCGACTCTACGAACAATCTGACCAGAACTTCTAGTCAGATATTGGTGAGGCGCTCAGGCACCGAGGCGGCGGACGTTTGCGGGCGTGACATCTTCGTCGTCGTCGCTGCTCGCAACTGCCGAGAACCCACTGAAGAGTTCACCGTCGATGGGGAGTTGGCGCTCGCGGCGGATCGCGTCGAGTTCGAGCAGCGGCTTGTCGAGGGCCCGCTTGCGCGGACCCACCAGATCGGCGAACTGGCGATCGAGCAGATCAAACTTCCCTTTGACCTTTTCGAGCTGATCGTTGTACTTCTGCCACTGGGTACCGAACTTGCCGATGAGCGCCAGGATCTCGTCGCTGGTTTGTTCGACCATGAAGTTGTCGTACGCCTGGCGGATGACGCCGAGGAACGCGAACAGCGTGAGCGGCGAGCACATGACGACGCGTTGTTCCATCGCATGATCGAGCAGCGCCGGGTCGTTCTCGTGGATGAAGCCGGTGAGCTGTTCGTTGGGCAAGAACAGCAACACATAGTCGACAGATTCGCGAGCCGACGTGCGTGCGTAGTCACGTTGCGCCAACTCCTTCACCCGGGCCCGCACGTCGCGCAGGAACTCGGCGCGATGGGCAGCTCGTTCGGCGTCGGTGCCGGCTTCGAGGTACCGCAGGTAGGCGGCCATGGGAAACTTCACATCCATGTACAACTCGTGCCCCTTGGGCAGCGGGAACGTGAAGTCGGGGCGGCCGGTTGCCCCGGAGATCTGGGTTTGCTTGACGTAGTTGACGTTCTCGATGAACCCGGCCAGGCGGAGCACGTCTTCGGCCATGCGCTCGCCCCATTGGCCGCGACTGGCCGAGCTGGCCATCGCCTCGCGCAGCGAGCGCGCCGACTCGGAGAGGTGCTGGGTGATCTCGGCGTGGCTGCGGAGCGACTGGCCGACCTCGCCGAACTTCTCGGCGCTGGTCTGCGCCAGCGACGCCACGGCGTCGCCGAGCTTGCTGAGCTCGCCGCGCATCTCCTCGTGGACTTGGGCAAGGCGCGAGTCGATGACATCTTTCTTCGCGTCGAGTTCGGCCGTGGAGACCGCTCGTGCTTGGTCAGCCGCAGCACCGAGTTGATCGCGGTTCATTGCAGTGGCCTGTTCCAGCGCCGCACGCATCATCTGCGCCTGATCGGCGGCCGACTGCTGGCGCATCTCGCCCAATGCCGTGTGCATGGCGGCGCGAACCACATCGTCGAACGGGACCTCGGGTTCAGCAGGAGCGATTGGTGTCATCGCCTCGAATCGCCGCCGTGTTGCCTCGACAGCGACGAGCGCGGCGATGGCCCCAGCAGCCACGACCAGCAAGGTGATCAACACGATGTCCATGCCCCACATCATGGACAGGGGGTGTTGCAAAGATCGCGGACCCTCGTGTCGCGAAGGGATAGTGCCTGGCACTATCCCTTCGCGTTAGCTCCAGGGGCGGCCGGCCTTGATGAAACGGTCGCGCTGCCACCAACGACCGCTGAAACGCCACGTGAGTGTGCGATCGACGGGTTCGTCGGCAGGTAGGTAAGGCTTCGGCCAGAGCGCCTCGGTGGCTGCCATGATCGCCACGGCCTCTTCAGGGGATGGCGTGGGGAAAACGGAAGCGGCCGGCACGCCCGACACGTTAGTCAGACCTGCCGGCCACCTCGAACTCTCGGTCGGGCGAGCGAGCGCTACCGGTTGTTCTTGATGGCCCGCGTGCCCACGATCATGTCGGCGAACGTGCGCTTTTCGGCGTCCCACAAAGGCCACAAGTTCCCCAAGTGGCAAGGGATGCTGTTGAGAAAGCTGGCGAAATATCGACCGACGGCGCGACCGGTGCCGATCGGCTGGCCGGTCTGCGCATCGAGAATCCGGTACCCCATCGCTTGACGACCCCATGTGGCACCCTTGCCGAGCTTCTTGCAGTACAGCACCAGGTACCCGATGAAGCCGACGACGAACAACAATCCGGCGACCGCCCACGTACCTCCGGTGGGCTGATCACACAGCATGAGTTCGCCGTCGATGGTGCACGCGCCGATCTCCGACGGTCCGGCGAACAGGACGATCCAGCCAGGCACGATGAACACAAAACCGATCAATCCGTCGATGAGCGTCGCGACGACACGTGAGAACCAGCCTGCGTAGTTCTTGGACGGACCCCCGAAACCGGTGGGCATGCCGTACGTCGGGGCCCCGCCGAAACCGGCACCGGGAGGAGGCGGCGGGACCGATGACGGCGGCGGAGGCACTGAAGGCCCCGCTCCGTACGACGGCGTCGGCGCCGGTGCCGGCGGGGGCGGAGGCGGTGGTACTGACGGTGGTGGCGGCGGGGGCACTGCGCCCGGCGGAGGAGGAGGAACGTTCGTCACCTCGGGGATTCTGTCACCTTGCCACGGTGCACCGGGAACGATTGCGCGCTCAATCGAACGCTCGCTGCCAATCTCAGAGTGGGACGTGTTCAGAGTGGGACGTTGCCGTGCTTGCGCTGGGGGAGGTCTTCGCGCTTGGTGCGCAGCACTCGCAGGCCCGCCACGATCTTGCGGCGCGTCTCGGCCGGATCGATCACGTCGTCGATGAATCCACGCTCGGCGGCGGCATAGGGGTTGGCGTACCGCTCGGTGTACTCGGTGACGAGCTCGGCGCGACGCGCCACCGGGTCGGCGGCCTGCTGCAGTTCGCGGCGGTACACGATCTCGACAGCACCATTCGGGCCCATCACGGCCAACTCGGCAGACGGCCAGGCGAACGCCAGATCGGAGCCGATCGACTTCGAGTCCATGACCACATATGCGCCGCCATACGCCTTGCGGGTGATGATGGAGATCCGCGGCACGGTGGCTTCGCAATATGCGTACAGCAGCTTCGCGCCGTGCCGAATGATGCCGCCGTACTCCTGGTCGACGCCGGGAAGGAAACCCGGCACGTCGACGAAGGTGAGCAACGGGATGTTGAACGCGTCGCAGGTGCGCACGAAACGGGCGGCCTTCTCGGCCGACTCGATGTCGAGCACACCGGCGAGGATCATCGGTTGATTGCCCACGATGCCCACCGGATGTCCCTCGACCCGGGCGAATCCACAGATGATCGACTTCGCCCAGTGCGGGAAGTACTCGAAGAATTCGCCATCGTCCACCACGGCGGCAACGACCTTGTGCATGTCGTACGGCAGGTTGGGGCTGTCGGGGAGGATGTCGACCAGTTCCGGGCACAGTCGATCAGGATCGTCGGCGGCCGCGTCGGCGTCGACCGGTGGCCGTTCGAGGTTGTTCGATGGCAGGAACCCGAGCAGGAAGCGCACGTCGTCGAGGCAGGCCTTCTCGTCGTCGGCGACGAACGTGGCAACACCCGACTTCGATGCGTGCGACATCGCGCCGCCCAGTTCCTCGAGCGTGACGTCTTCACCGGTGACGGTCTTCACCACGTCGGGTCCGGTGATGAACATGTGCGACGACTCGCGCACCATGAAGATGAAGTCGGTCATGGCGGGCGAGTACACGGCACCGCCGGCGCACGGGCCGAGGATGACCGAGATCTGGGGGATGACGCCCGACGATTGCACGTTCCGGTGGAAGATGCCGCCATAGCTGGCAAGGCTCACCACACCCTCTTGAATGCGGGCACCTGCACCGTCGTTGAGGCCGATCAGCGGTGCGCCCGTCTTCAGCGCGAGGTCCATCACCTTGTGGATCTTCTCGGCGAACACTTCACCCAGGGCTCCACCGAAGACGGTGAAGTCCTGGCTGAACACGAACACCTTGCGACCGTCGACAGTGCCCCACCCGGTGATCACACCATCGGTGTACGGCCGCTCGTCGAGACCGGCGTCGTGGGCCCGGTGGCGGGCCAGCATGTCGAGCTCGTGGAAGCTGCCGGCGTCAAGGAAGTACTCGATGCGCTCACGGGCGAGCATCTTGCCCTTGGCATGCTGACGCTCGACGGACCGATCGGATCCGGCATGCAGTGCAGCTTCTTTTCGGGCCAGCAGGTCATCCAATTTGTCTTGCATCGACGTCACAGGTGCAAACGGTAGTGGGTGACCGTCGGTGCGTCCCCAACGACATGGAGGAGACCGATGTCGATCGCTTCCCTGGTGGTGATGCCAACGGCGACCCGACGCACGTGTGAGCGTCGTCGCCGTGTCAGCCGATGGCTTGGAGCAGGGCGGCAAAGCCCGCTTGTTGCACGTCGAGCATCTCCGGCGTGGCCTCGAAGCTGTTGATTTCGACCAGCATCGATGACACCCCGGCGACCAGCGCACTCCACGACTCGCCACCGCCGTGTTGCGTGACGTCGGGACGCACTCGCAACCCGGTTGCCCCCGACCACGCCTCGGCGAACCGCACGTCGGTGCCACCGATCGCGGCGACGTAGGCGAGCGGCTGATGGACCCACACGACCAGATCGACCAGCGGAACGATCCCCATCAGCGCCTGCGTCTCGGGCATGTCGGCGGGTGCCACCCCACCGTCGTACGGTGCCCAGCGCCACGGGAAATCGCGGTTGAGGTCGGCCCCGGTGTCGTTGTACCGGGAGTCGGCCGCCCAGCCGTCTGGGTTGGCACACGGCACGATCGAGCACTCGATGTGTGCAGGAATCTGGGTGCTGAGCAACCGATAGCCGAACGGCACCGTGAGCGGTTCGTTGCCGTGGATGCCGCAGATCACGAGCAGCCGAAACGTGGGGGCGGCGCGTTGCAGTGAGTACAACGGAATCGGTCGCCCCCCAGCGGAGGTGCCGATGTTGATCTCGGTCCAGCCTGCAGGCACCGGATCGAGCGGCAGCCGAGGAACCGCGCCGGACACCGGAACCGGGTAGCCGCCAACCGAGGGGCCTTGGGTCGGAGCGGGAGCAGCCGGGGCGTTGGGGGCAGCCGCGGTCGGAGTGGTCGGCGGGATCGTGGTGGTGGTCGTGGTGGTCGTCGTCGAGGTGGTGGTCGTCGACGGCGACAACTGGCGGTTCTGCCACCAACCCGGCCGCAGCGCAGGCGGTCGAACGGCGTTGGCAACCGAAGCCCGCATCACGAGCGCTGCCGCAATGAACGCTCCGCCCCTCAGCGCCGCTCGACGACCCAATCGCCCGTTCGATGTCACCTGCCCATGATCGCACCCGATCGGGCAATCGGCTCGTCGCGGGTCGAGAACCAACGCCGGCGACGACGGGCAATCTGATGCCGCCAAACCCGACCTCTGGGGCACACTGTGGGGCATGTCGAGAACGGTGCGTGTTGCAGCTGCGCAATTGGGTCCCATCCAGCGTCACGACGATCGGGCGTCGGTGGTCGCCCGTCTCCTTGCGCTCCTGCGCGAAGCGGCCGACGCAGGCTGCGAACTCGTCGTGTATCCCGAGTTGGCGCTCACCACGTTCTTCCCACGGTGGTTCGTCGACGACATCGCCGAGTTCGACCACTGGTACGAAACCGAGATGCCCAACGCGGCCACCCAGCCGCTGTTCGACGAGGCGCGCCGCCTCGGTGTGGGCTTCTGTCTCGGGTACGCGCTCGCCGAGCGCGCCGACGACGGGACGATCACTCACCGTTGGAACGTGCAGACCTTGGTCGAGCGCGACGGTTCCATCGTCGGGACCTTCAAGAAGGTCCACATTCCCGGTCATGCCGAGCACGACCCGTCGCGGCCCTTCCAACATGCAGAGCGGTACTACTTCGAACCGTCGCCCGACGGGTTCGGCGTGTGGGATGCGTTCGACGGTCGCGTGGGCATGATGATCTGCAACGACCGCCGGTGGCCCGAGTCGTATCGCGAGATGGGGCTGCAAGGCGTGGAGCTGATCCTGTGCGGCTACAACACGCCACTGCACTATGTTCCCGACCCGACGCAAGACCCGCTGCAGGGCTTCCACAACGGGCTCGTCCTGCAGTCAGGGGCCTATCAGAACGGCACGTTCGTGGTCGGGGTCGCCAAGGGCGGGGTGGAGGAAAACGTGCCCTCGTTGGCGGAAAGCCAAATCATCGCACCGTCAGGTGAGGTGCTCACCAAGACGGTCACCGACGGCGACGAGGTCGTGTGGGCCGACTGCGATCTCGATTGGTGCAAGCAGTACACCGGCACCCTCTTCGACATGGGCTACTACCGTCGCCCCGAGGTGTACACCCACCTGGTCACCCGCCGCGGCCCGAGTGACTGATCTACGCCCATGCCAGAAGGCGACACCATCGAGGCGTTGGCACGCCGGATCGATGGGCTGTTCGCCGGGCAGCAAGTCACCCGTTCGGTCGCACGCGACCCGCGCCTGACCAGGCTCGATCTCACCGGTGCGGTGCTCGTGGAGTCGCTGGCCGTCGGCAAGCATCTTCTGTTGCGGTTCGACTCCGGAGCAACCGTGTACGCGCATCTGCGAATGGACGGTCGGTTCGATGTGGGTCCGGCGTCACGCGCTCCCGAATGGCAGCGTCGGCTGGAACTGTGGTTCCCCAACGGACGACTCACCGCAGTCGACGTGCCCGTCCTCGGGCACGTCGCCACCAGCTCAGAGCACGAGATCGTCGGGCACCTCGGCCCTGATCTGTGCGGTGCGATCGTGCCCGACCCGGCCGCCGTCGCAACCCGCCTTCAGACCGACCCGGAGCGCCCGCTCGCTGGGGCGCTGCTGGATCAGCGATTGGTGGCGGGGTTCGGCAACGTGTTCGCGGTAGAAGTGCCGTTCATCTGCGGGTTGTCCCCGTTCCAGCCAGTGGGCACCATTGCTGGGCTCGACGACCTGGTTCGAGTTGGTACCGCACTGATTCGATGGTCGATGGGCGACAATGCACGCAACACCACCGGTCGTCGAATGCGCGGGCCGAGCTACTGGGTGTACGGCCACGACGGCGGACGATGCCCCATTTGCGGCGCTGCGCTGGAGAATCGCGCGGCTGACGGCACTCCGTGGGGGCGCAACACCGTGTGGTGCCCCGAGTGCCAAGCGCTGAAGACCGACGGTGCTGTGGCGAACGCGGATCGAGCCCGTCGTCGGCTGGCGCTGCACCCCGCCCGCCGCGATGCGTTCAGAAGCTAGCCGAGCACCGCGTTCAGCGCGTCGAGTTCTTCGCCAGTGAGACTCCAACCAGCAGCCGACACGTTCGCTGCCACCTGTGCGGGTGACGTTGCGCCGCAGATCACACTCGCCACCTGCTGTTTCACCAGCAGCCAACTCATCGCAAGGTCGAGCAAGGTATGCCCGTGTTGCTCGGTCCAGTCGCCGAGCACGCTCACCGTGCGCAAGCGCTCGTCGTTGATGAATCTCGAGGCCAGTTCGGCGTTCCAGCCCGCCAGCCGCGAACCTTCCGGCAGCGCTTCGCCGCTGCGGTACTTGCCGGTGAGCAGGCCGGATTCGAGGGGGAAGTAGGGCACGAACGCGATGCCGTGACGAGCGCAGGCTTCGAGCACCCCGTCGGTTTCCGGATCGCGGTGCAGCAGGCTGTAATGATTCTGCACCGAAGCGAACGGAGCTACGCCGAGTCGGGCTGCTTCGCTGACGGCCTCGTCGAGTTGCGCGGCGCTGAAGTTCGAGCATCCGGTCTCACGGATCTTGCCCTCCTGCTTGAGTTCATCGAGCGCTGCCAGCGTTTCGGCGATCGGCGTGTCGGGGTCGGGAACGTGGAGGATGTAGTGGTCGATGTAGTCGGTGTCAAGGCGCGCCAGGCTTCCTTCCACCGCTGTTCGCATGGCCTCACGACTGCCGAAGTGTGTGTCGTTGGTGCCGGGCGGCGCTTGCCACTTCGTGGCGATCAACACCTCTGCCCGTCGTTCGCCGAGCGCTGCGCCAAGGAACTCTTCGGACTTGCCACCGCCGTAGCTCTCGGCGGTGTCGAAGTAGTTGACGCCTGCAACAAGCGCCGCATCAACCACCGCTTTCGTTGCATCGGCATCGATACGCGAGCCGAAGTTGTTGCACCCAACGCCCACCACCGAGACGTCGAGTTGCCCGATCCTTCGTCGTTCCATTCGACTGAACTTAGGGGATGAGCGGACAGGTCGTTGCGCTCCGCTACATCGATGCCGCGGCGATGACCGCGTCGACTTGTTCGTCAGTCGTCACCAGGGTCGCGATGTCGACGTCGATGAACTGCTCGTCGGCAGCAGGTGGCTCGAGCGCGGCGAACTGCGAATCGAGCAGCGCCGCCGGCATGAAGTGGTCGCGACGGGCGGCAAGTCGCGCAGCGATGGCGGCGCGGTCACCTCGCAAGAAGACGAAGGTCACGTGGTCGCCTCGCAGCCGATCGCGATACGCACGTTTCAGCGCCGAGCACGACACGACACCGCCAACGGCTGTCCGTGCATCGATCCAATCGGCGACCGTCGCGAGCCACGGCCAGCGGTCGTCGTCGGTCAGCGGTTGACCGGCGGCCATCTTGGCCACGTTCTCTACTGGATGCAGGTGGTCACCTTCAGCGAGGTCGCAACCGAGACGTTCCGCCAACGCCGCCGCCACCGTTGATTTGCCCGAACCGCTCACGCCCATCACCACGAAGACCTTCGGCGTCGCCATTGCGGTCATGTGTTGATCGTGGTGCACTGTTGCGCAACCGCCTCGATGAGTTCGTGATCGTGGGCCAGTTGTGGCACGAGGAAGCCAACGATCCGTTCCGCCGCGCCACCCGCACCGGACACCGCGCCAGCGGCGAGCGGGACCACCGTGTCTGCAACTACATCGGACACGGGCGCACCCGCTCCGCGGAGGTGATCGATCCACGCCGCAACGATCGCCGCCGCGCCTGCTGGCAACCGGCCCGCTGCTCGTTCGGCGCGCAGCACGGCACCGATGCGCACCGGCTGGTGAGGTCGACGGCGCCGTGCGGCGGCAAGTCAGTCATACCGCCCCCATTGTTGCCGCGCGAAGGGATAGTGCCTGGCACTATCCCTTCGCGGGTGGTAAAGCTTGGTCAGGAAGTGCTCTACCGCCTTCGTCAGCTCTGATCCCGCGACCTCCTGGCACACTGGGGTGATGGCCGGCATTCGACTTCCTCGCCCACCACGTTGGGTCATCGGCACAGCGGTCGTGGCCGCTGCCGCCGGTGCTGCGATCGCGAGTCAGTCGATCACGGTTCGCCGCTGGGCGAAGCGGCCGCACGACTTCAAACCCGATCAGTTCACGTTGCCGGGCATCGAACATCGGCTCACCAGCCATGACGGCGGCACGGTGTTCGCAATCGAGGCGGGCGAGGGACCCACCGTCATCTTCGGCCATGGCATCGCCGGTGATCACACGCACTGGGCACCCGTTGCGCACCGGTTGATGGCCACTGGGTTTCGGGTGGTCATCTTCGACCAACGCGGCCATGGCAAGTCGACGCCGGGCAGCGAGGGATTCGGGCTGCAAGGTCTCGCCCACGATGCCGCAACCGTGATCGCCGAGCTGGGGGGCGCTGGCAATGTCATCATCGTCGGGCACTCGATGGGCGGTGTGGGTCTGCAGGCGCTCGCTCGTCACCATGCCGAGGTGCTCAACCGCGTCGACGGTGCTGCTCTGGTGGCCACTCTGCCGAACACCGCTGCCGCACCGATCGCCAAACTCATGATCAACCCGCTCGCGTTGTTGGCGTACCGCCACGTGATGAAGAACCCCACGCGCGCCCGCTTGGCGATGCGCACCGGCTTCGGCAAGGACTTCTCCGTTGCCATGCTCGATCAGTTGGCACTCACCTGGGAGCAAACGCCCGATTCCACACTGATCGGTCTCGGCGCAGCACTCGGCGACTTCAACCTCATGCCCGACCTGGTGGACTTCACCGTGCCCACCGTGGTGATCTGCGGCAGCGACGACGCGGTGACGCCGATGAAGCTCAGCGAGCAGATCCACGCCGCGCTGCCCAACTCGCGCCTCGTGCGAGTTGGTGGTGCGGGCCACATGATCGTATGGGAAACACCCGATCTACTCGCCGAGGAGATCGCCAGCCTCGCCGGCACCGCCGGACAGCCGGCACCCGTGTAGCCGCCTCGACGTCTAGACCGTCTGCGTCACGACACCAATCGACTCGGCCACGGTGCGCCGATGCACCGCCGAATTGCCCCATGCCGCTTCGAGAGCTTCGGCCCGCTTGAGGAAGAGGTGCAGGTCGTATTCGACGGTGTACGCGATGGCACCGTGGCATTGCAGGGCGAGGCGGCCCACCTGCACCGCGGCCGTGCCGGCGACTGCTTTGGCCATCGCCACATCCCGTCGTTGCGTGGGCGCGTTGGTGGCCAAGGACCATGCCGCGCGCTGCACCACCGGTCGGGCGAACGAGATCGCTTTCAATGCGTCGGCGCAATGATGTTTCACTGCCTGGAACGACCCGATCGGCACACCGAACTGGCGGCGCTCGGCGACGTACTCGACGGTCATGTCGAGCATCCGTTGCGCCAAGCCGACCAACATCGCCGCGTTGCCGAACACACCGCGAGCGACCGCGCGCTCGATCACGGCGGCATCCGATGTGAGCGGGTCACCGGCGTCGATGCCGACGATCTCCACGAGTCGCCGAGCCCGATCGACGGCCGGACGCTCCACGAAGGTGACGTCGGCAGCGGCGTACAGGTGCACAGCTTCCGCCATCGGCTGACGAAGCAGGAGACGATCGGCGTCGGCCCCGTATGCCACGAGCGAACCGCCCAGATCCGTGGCGAACAGCGTGCCGGCGCCGATCCCGCTGGTGTGTCCATCGATCAAACCGGGGGCAACCAGTACCGACTCGACCAACGGCAACGGCACCGCGAAGCGCCCCGCCTGCTCGAGCACGAGCACGAGGTCGCGTTCGTCGAGGCCGAGCCCGCCCGCATCGACAGACACGAGCGCGTCGGCGAGCCCTATGTCGCACAGGGCCGACCAGATCCCGCGATCGAGCGCACCGGGGGCTGCATCGGCAGCGGCCCGAATGGCAGCCGTGGTGCACGTTGAGCGCAACACGTCTGCGACGACATCTTCGAGGAGACGCTGTTCATCGGTGAATCCGAAGTGCATGAGTCATCGCCTCGGCAGCCCGAGCACTCGCTCGGCCGCGATGTTGCGCTGAATTTCGTTGGTACCGGCGTAGATCGGCCCGGCCAACGCGAACAGGTATGCCTTCGACCATTCGTGGTCCAGTTGCGCCCGTTCCCCCAGCGCGTCTTGGGCGACGGCGTGCAACTCGATGTCGAGCTCAGACCAGAAGATCTTGTTGATCGATGACTCGGCACCCATCAACCCGCCCTCGGACAGTCGTGTGACGGTCTGCAGCGTGAACAGTCGATAGGCCTCGGCGCTCATCCAAGCGTCGACGACCCGGTCGGCGAGATCGACGCGGCCGGTCTCGCGTTGCAGGTCGATGAGTCGGTCGGCAGCGGCGTTGAAGCGGCCAGGTGACCGCAGCGTCAAGCCGCGTTCTGAGCCGGTGGTCGCCATGGCGACCGACCACCCGGCACCGATGTCACCCAGCACTACGCCGCCGGCAACGGCGTCGTCGGCCAAGAACGCGTCGTCGAAGAACACTTCGGCGAAGCCCTCGTCGCCATCGAGTCTCCCGAATCCGCGCACCGTGATTCCGGACGCGTCGAGCGGCACGAGCAAGTAGGTCAATCCGTGATGACGTTCCGATTGTGGGTCGGTTCGAAACAGACCGAACAGATGCGTGCAGAATGCGCCCCGAGTCGTCCACGTCTTCTGACCGTTGAGCAACCAACCGCCGTCCACTCGACGCGCCGACGAACGGACCCCCGCGAGGTCCGAGCCCGCGCCGGGCTCTGACCAACCCTGGCACCACAACTGCTCGCCGGTTGCCATCTTCGGCAAGATGTCGTCGCACTGTTCGGTGGTGCCGAACTCGTACAACGACGGGGCCAGGAGGAAGATGCCGTTCTGCGTGACGCGCGGCGGTGCGCCTGCTCGGTAGTACTCATCTTCGAAGATGAGCCATTCCCAGAGCGACGCGTCGCGACCGCCGTATGCCACCGGCCACGACACCGCAGCCCACCCAGCGTCGGACAGACGGCGTTCCCAGTCGAGGTGCTGAGCGAAGCCGTCGCGAGTGTCACCGCTGAGCACCCCGCCCGGATAGCTCGATCGCCATCGTTGGAGTTCCTCGCGCAACCACGTGGCCGCCTCGTCGCGAAACGCGTCTTGCTCCGCCGTCCAGGTGAGATCCATCAGGTCGGTCCCATCTGCGTTCCGGCGTGGACGCGCGCATCGGCCTCGATCGACGCGATCAGTTCCGCCACGGCGGGCAGATCATCGATGACGCCCACGATCTGACCCGATGGCAACACGCCGGCGTCGAGGTCCCCGTCGACGAGCGCAGCACGAGTCAACGTGGGCGTGGTGGCTGACAAAGCGACCTGCAGCCACGACAGTTCTTGCGTTCGGCGCATGGCGAAACCTTCGGTTGCCAAGGCACGCCACGACGTGCCGGACACCCGCGAGAAGCGCATGGCCGCCAAGGCAGCAGACATCATGCGCCGTGGCAACGAGCGTCGCTCGAGCCGAGCCACGTACTCGGTTCGCACCACTCGCTGCGGAGCACCGTCGAGCGCGCTGGTGACGACGGTGTCGTTCAGGCCTGCTACGAGATAGCGCTGCTTCACGGCGGCAGGCACTCGGCTCTCAGCGGTGAGCAAGAAGCGAGTGCCCATCGCGATACCGGCCGCGCCGAGTTGCATTTGGTGCACGAGGTCGCGTCCATTGCGCATGCCGCCGGCCGCCAAGACCGGAACGGCGCCAGCCGCGTCGATCACGACGGGCACCAACAACGCCGTCGGGATGGAGCCGGTGTGACCGCCACCCTCGGTGCCTTGGGCGATGAGGACGTCGACGCCGAGGCCAGCCATCTTCTCTGCGTGCCGGGGCGCACCGACGGTGACCATGACCAACAGGCCGGCGTCGTGGAGCCGTGCGATCGTGTCGCGATCTGGCGGCCCAGCGAACGAGACCAGACCGACGCCGCTTGCGACGATGTCGTCGAGGCGCGCGGCGAGGTCTGCCTGGTCGGGGCGGAGGTTGACTCCGAACGGTGCGTCGGTACGGTCGCGGATACGCGCCATGACGTGCTGGAGTTGCTCGCGATCCAGCGTGGCACCAGCGACGATACCGAACCCTCCTGCGGCCGAGGTGGCCGCTGTGAGGGATGCCCCGGAGACCCAGCCCATTCCGGTCTGCACCACCGGCAGGCGGCAGCCGACCATCTGCGTGAACGCTGTGGCCTTCGGCGTGAACGCGGTGGCTGGCGGGTCCGGCGACATCAGCCGCCCAGTTCTCGCCCGCGCAGGTTGTCCGGGTCGATCACGTCGTCGAGCAGCGCCATTTCCGCCTCGGTGGGTTCGCGTGACACCGGCACATCGTCGCCGATCACGAGTTCGAACGAGGTGGCTTCGACGACATCGTCGATCGACACACCGGGATGTAGCGACCGCAATCGCATGCGTTTGTCGGGAGTCTCGAAGTCGAACACACCGAGATTGCTCACGACGCGGTGAATGTCGACGTAGCGCGACGAGGCCTCACCGAGTGCCCCGGCCCGGTCCCAGCCGACGCCGGTGACCGTGTCGACGTGGTCGACGAACGACGTGCGATTGTGCTTGGGCACCCAATAGCTCGTGCGATCGTTGATCGTGTTGCCGGGCGCGCCACGGTACCCGAGCAACTGGGCCTTGGGCTTGGCCGGGTCACCGATCGCCGCGATGTTCTGATTGCCGTACCGATCGATCTGAGAAGCACCCATCATGACGTGACGACGGCCACTGAACACCCAGTCGAACATCGAGCGGTACGGATTCCAGTATTCGATGATGCGCTCACCTGGCTTGACGAATGCAGCGTCGTTCGACACGAGGCATGACTCGCCGTCGCTCATCGCCAGTTGCGGCGCGAACGTGGCCCGGGCAAGCCGGCCGCCGACGACGGGGATGGTGCCCATGGGGTTGGCAAGAATTTCGTCGTCGTCACGGAAGCATTCGGCGACGGCGACGGCACAGATGTCGGCCAGGGTGATGCTCATCGTGCGACCCTCGTCAGTCGTTGCTGGTACTCGCTCTCGTTCACGTCGAGCCAGGCGCTCTTGAACGCCGCCCACGCTTCGGGAGTCTTGGCCGACGCGGCATACTCGCGTTGGAACGCCTCGTCTCGCGGGTAGTCGGGTTCGCACGACGTGAAGTGCGCCCCATTCGGCGCTTCGACGACGCCGTCGACCATCATGCGGGAGACGCGGAACTGGTGCACTGTTGCCTCCGACGACAAGTCAGCGGTCTCGACGACTCGTTCCGTGGAGATGAACCGTCCGCCAGTCGGGGCAGCCTGCAGCATGAGGTCGTCCCAGTAGAGGTCGGGCCCGAGGAACGTCGCGTTGCCACGCTGATCGGCGCGATTGAGGTGGCAGATGGCCGCGTCGAGTTGGAACGCCGGGGCGGCGACGAAGTCTTCTGCGTCGTCGTAGGGCGAACGCACGAGCTTGAGTTTCGGGTTGTCACGGAGCAGGTCGGAGCCGAGGCCGGCGCGCGTCGGCAGGAACGGCAGCCGCCATGCCGCCGCCTGCAACCCGAGATGGAACAGGCCTTCGTCGTACGGCTCGTCTTCGATGAGACCCTGTTCGCGACCTCGACGGAAGTTCGGCTCGAGCGCGATGGAATCGAGCGAGCAGAACGCGTAGGCGGCCCGCTTGACCTTGCCGGCGGCGACGAGCAGACCGAGGTCGGGCCCGCCCCACGTGACGATGGTGAGATCGGTGAGCGAGCTCCGGAGAATCTCACGCACGATCGACATCGGCTTGCGACGCGACCCCCATCCGCCGATCGCAATCGTCATGCCGGAACGCAACTCCGCGACCACGTCGGCCCCTGTGAGGCGTTTGTCGGCGCTCACCGTGCCACGTCCGTGTCGCGTCCTTCGACGAATGCGGCGCGGTGCTCATCGGCGACACCTTGGAGGTTCAACTCGAACGTGAACCCTTGTTCGAATCGGTAGCTGCGCTTCACGTCCCACAGGTCGATGCCGTTGAGCGATTCTTTGGCAGCTCGAATGACCGTGGGCGACTTGGCTGCAATTCGACCGGCAATGGCGTGGGCGGCGTCGACCAGTTCAGCGGCCGGCACCACTTGATGCACCGACCCGTATTGGGCGAGTTCGTGAGCGGTGATCGTGTCGGCCAGGTACACCATGGCGCGCATGCGGTGTTGGGGCACCAGACGAGACAGGTGCGTCGCCGCTCCGAGTGCACCTCGATCCACTTCGGGCAGGCCGAACGCTGCGTCGTCAGCGGCCACGATGATGTCGGCATTGCCGACGAGGCCGATGCCACCACCGAGGCAGAAGCCGTTCACCGCGGCGACGACGGGGACAGCGCACTCATACACGGCGGCGAATGCCGCTGCGCAGGCGCGGTTTGCGCCGACCAGTACTTGGAAGTGGTCGGTCGCAGCCTGGATCTCTTTGATGTCGACGCCGGCGTTGAACCCGCGTCCGATGCTGCGGAGCACGACCACTCGAACCTCGGGGTTGGTGCCTGCGGAACGAATGGCCTCAGCCAGGTCGAACCAACCTTGGACGGTCAGCGCATTGACCGGCGGGGCATCGACGATCACATCGGCGATTCCGTCATCGACTTCGACTCGCACAGGTCCATTCATGACTCATCACCCTAATCTTTTAATTGATAGAGGATTCAACCGGACAGCGCGCAGGCAACGCGCTCGCGATCAGAGAATCGACACTGGCCGACTGGCCGGGATCAGCTGCACCGGCAGGTGTTTGATGCCGTTGACGAAGTTCGACCGCAGCCGAGCCGGAGACCCGGCCTTGTCGATGCGAGGCACCCGCGCCACGAGTTCTTCGAACATCACTTTCATTTCCATCTTCGCCAGATGCACCCCGATGCAGTGGTGCGGCCCGCCGCCGCCAAACGCGACGTGCGGGTTCGGTTCGCGATGAATGTCGAAGGTGTACGGGTCGTCGAAAACGCGTTCGTCGCGGTTGGCCGACATGTACCACAGACTGACCTTGTCTCCGGCCGCGATGTGTTGGCCCTTGTACTCCATGTCCTCGGTCATGTTGCGACGGAAGTACATCACCGGAGTCGCCCAGCGCAACACCTCGTCGATGGCCGTGCGCTCGATGATGGAGGGGTCATCGACCATGGCTCGGTACGCCTCGGGGTTGTCGAGCAGGGCCGCCATGCCGTGTGCCAGGGCGTTGCGAGTGGTCTCGTTGCCTGCAACGGCGAGGAGCAGGAAGAACAGATCGAAGTCCATCTCCGACAGCTTCTCGCCGTCGACCTCGCCATGGATCAGCTTGCTGACGATGTCGTCGCGCGGGTGCAGGCGCCGATCGGCACCCAGCGCATTGGAGTACATGTACATCTCGAAGCGCGCTTGGTTGGTGGCGCTTTCGGAGATGGCGTACTCGGGATCCTCGCTGCCGATCATGTTGTTCGACCATTCGAACAACTTGTGGCGGTCTTCATACGGCACACCGAGGAATTCGGCGATCGCTTCGAGCGGCAGTTCCGCCGCGACGTCGACCACGAAGTCGCTGCGACCGTCGTCTTTCGCGAGTGCTCGTTCAATGATCTTGACGCTGATTTCGCGCAGGTGATCTTCCAGCGAGCGAATGACCCGTGGGGTGAAGCCGCGGTTGACGAGCTTGCGATAGCGGGTGTGTTCGGGCGGATCCATCGTCAACATCATGTTGGCGGCCCCCGAGCGGGTGACGGCATCGTTTGCCGCCTTCCTCTCTGGCGTCATCTCGGCGAGACCCACGACGCCACCGCGCGCCTGGTCTGACGACAACTGCTCCCAGTTGCGGTTGAGCAGTGCCACGTCTTCGTGTCGCGAGAACACCCAAAAGCCTGGCCCGTCCGGTTCTGGATGGTGGTACACCGGTGCTTGATCGCGCAGCGCCCGAAACCACTCGTGCGGCACGCGCTCGGCGAACACATCCTGGTCCAGCAAGTTGATGTCACTGAGTTCCATGGTTCCTCCCGAAGAGTGCAGGCAGCAGATCGGGCAGATGGATCACGGTTTGATCGGCAGCCCCGCCAACGGCAAACTATAATGAGTTCTAGTTCGCACGTCCAGTCGAGCAGCCAGCGGCGAACTGATACCAGGAGGACCAAATGAAGATCGTGGTGGATTTCGACGTGTGCGAGTCGAATGCCGTGTGCATGGGAATCGCTCCCGACGTGTTCGAGGTGCGTGACGACGACTTCTTGTACGTGCTGATGGAGGAACCGCCGGAAGAGCGACGGGCAGAGATGCAACAAGCGGTGCGGTCGTGCCCGCTGACCGCCATCTCGATCGAGGGCTGACAAACAGCCCGAGACCCTTCCCAGATGCGATCCCGCGAAACGGAACGCGTTCTAGTACGGTGTGCGCCAGTTTCGAACGATGAAAGGGGAATTGACCATGCGAGCAGCACTTCTGCGCAACAACGGCGACCACCGACTCGAGGTCGTCACCGGTGCTCGCGCCGTCGACGTCACCGCCGGCGAAGTCAAAGTGCGAATTCGCGCCACCGGCGTGTGCCACACCGACATGTGAACGGGGTCACGTTGGGTCGGCGCGGCGACGATAGTCGTCGTCGAGCAGCAGATGCGCCGCCATGCCCAACTGTTGCGCGACCTGGCTGAACTGGATACGCCCGTTCAACCAGCCGATCAGCGTCGACAGCCACACATGTCCGATCACGGTGATGATGTCTTCACGAATCTCCGCGTCGAGGTCGTCGAGTTGCGGTTCGATCATCGCTCGGATGTGCAAGCCCACTTCCGAAATGGGACCGCCGTCGCGTGCCTCTGACGACGACAGCGCCCGCACCAACGCCGCCGCGAGCAACGGTTCACGTTCGAGCGATCGGCATGCTCGCTGCAGCACGTCGGCAACTCGGGTGGCCGGCGTCGTGCCGTGCGGCGGGTTCTGTCCGAGTCGTTCTCGCAACTGACCGGCCCAATCGGCCATGACGCTCGTGAGCAGCATGTCCTTCGACGGGAAGTAGCGGTAGATGGTGCCCAGCGCCACATCGGCGGTGACCGCCACATCGCGCATTTGCACCGCGTCGTACCCGCCCTCAGAGGCGAGTTTCAGGGCAGCCGCTATGACCCGGCTGCGACGTGCCCGCTGATTCGCGGTCATGGGTTGAGCTGCGGGCTGCGGCATGCGCCGCGAATTTAGCATTGGCGCACTGCTCCAACCCAGATTACGAGTCGCCCAACAACGCCGGAAGATCGCGGCGAAGCAGTTTGCCAGTCGAGGTTCGTGGCAGGTGATCGGTGAACACGATCAGATCCGGGCGTTTGAAACCCGCAAGTCGACCGCGGCAGTGGTCGACGATGTCGTCGACGGCAACGGTGCTGCCGGCCCGCAGCACGACTGCGGCCATCACTCGCTCGCCCCACTGCTCGTCGGGCACACCCACCACCCCAGCCTCGATCACATCGGGATGGTCGTACAGCACCGCTTCGACTTCTTCGGGCGCGATGTTCTCACCGCCACGAATGATCTGATCGCCCGCCCGTCCGCCGAGAAACAGGTAGCCGTCGCTGTCGAGCAGACCCATGTCCCCGGTGTGGATCCACCCGGCTTCGTCGATGGCCTCGGCGGTACGGCTACTGCCTGACCCCCAGTAGCCAGCCATCTGACGATCGGAGCGGAGCTGCACCTCACCGATCTCGCCGACGCCCAACACCGCTCCGTCGGTGCCGACGATGCGCAGGTCCACGTCGTCGACGGCGCGGCCGACCGAAGCGAGGCGCTCCTCTTTCAGCGATATCTCTTCGAACGTGCCGGTGAGTCGGTGGTCCTCGGGGGTGAGGACGGTGACCGTTGAGTTCGTCTCGGTCTGGCCGTACGACTGGCTGAACGCCACGGTCGGCGGAAACTGTGCGAGTGCCCGGCGAATCACGCTGGGTGGCATCGGTGCCGCACCGTAGGTGATCGATTCGAGTGACGACAGATCGGTGGTGGCCATGCGTGGGCTCTCGATCAACCGGGCGAGCATCGTCGGAACCAAGAAGGAGTGCGTGACCCGCTCTCGCTCCAGCGTGTCGAGCCAGGCGTCGGCGTCGAACTGAGGCATCACCACGACGGTGCGCCCGGCGTACAGCGCACCCAACATCGAGGTGATTCCGGCGATGTGGTAGAGCGGTGCCGACAACAACATGCGTCCATGGTCCTCGCCGTCGGCAGGCTCGGAGCGGCCCATGACGTAGTCGGTGAGTGCACCGTGCGACAGCATCACGCCTTTGGGTAGCGAGGTGGTGCCGCTGGTGTAGAGCACGATGCAGAGGTCGTCGTCGTCGACCATGGCGATCTCCACCATCTCGTCTGAACCCGCCAGTCGATCGCTCCACTCGGTGTCGAGCAGGACGACGTGATCGAGCGCATCCGGTCGATTGGCCTCGATGAGGTCGAGATATCGAGTTTCGGTCAGTACGACCTTGGCTCCGGAGTCGCCGATCAGATGGGCCACCTCCCGATCGAGCGCTCGGGAATTCATGGGGACCGCAACGGCACCGACCGATGCAATCGCGAACAGCGCTTCGATGTACTCCACACTGTTGGTCGCGAAGAGTGCGACTCGATCACCGGCGTCCACGCCGAGGCCGGAGAGCAACGTGGCGCCGCGACCAACCGCCGCTCGAAGCTGCAGGTAGTCCGCCGCTGCGGGGCCGGCAATCGCTGGCGCGTCAGGAGCGATGAGCGACGGGATGTCGACGAGTGATGCAAGATTCATGTGGTTCCCTCGATGTCGGCCGGCCTGCGGCAACGAGTCCGAAACTGTAACGCGTTCTTGCTACGATGTGGAACTCACACCAGCAACGCATCACTCGAAGTAGGGGGCGAAGTCATGAACCAAGTCGGAAAGCGTTTCAAGTGCGAAACGTGTGGCAGCGAAGTACTGGTCACCAAGCCCGGCAACGGCGAATTGCAGTGCTGCACGGCGGCGATGCAGATCGTCGAACCGAAGAAAACTGCGTCGGCGGACTAGTCGACCGACCGCGGTCACCGTACAGTCCGGCGAATGGATCTACGACACATCACCGTCGAACCACGCGGTGCACAACGTCGGATCCTGCTCAGTGGCACGCCGATGACTCTGGCCGAAGCTCGCGAGTTGGAGTGGGCGTTCATCGAGATCGCGGAGCAACCCGATGTGCGCGTCGTCGTGGTGGGTGCGAACGGCAGCGACTTCTGTTCTGGTGCCGCCGATGACCTCGATCCACTTCGATCAGGTGTGAACCCGGCGGCAGCGCTCGCAGCCATCGCGTGCCCCGTCATCGTGGCGGCTCATGGTCGCACCCACTCGGTGGGTCTCGAGATCGCGTTGGCCGCCGACATCCGCATCGCTGATGACGAAGCGACCTTCGCGATGGCGCAGGTGGACCACGACCGCCTGCCCTGCTGGGGAGGTACACAGCGACTCCCGCGCCTCGCCGGCCCGAGTATGGCTGCCTTGATGTTGTTGGCGGCCGTCGAGATCGATGCCTCGCAGGCGCACCAGTGCGGCATGGTTCAGCGAGTGGTCGGCGACGTCGGGCTCGCGGTCGATGAAATCGCGACGCAGCTCGAAGCGCTCGCACCCCTCGCGCTCGCAGCAACGAAACAAGCACTGTCCACAGGTCCTGAGATGCCCATGCGTCAGGCTCTGGAGTTCGAAGGTGATCTGAACCACCTGTTGCAGACCACGGCCGATCGTGCCGAAGGCCTGCGCGCGTTCTTCGACAAGCGACCGGCACGGTTCGAGGGAAGATGACCAGCGCCGACCTGCCACTCCAGGGGTTGGTGGTTCGGGTGACGTGGGACGCCGCAGTCCCGGCCGGGCTGGACGCCAGCGCCGTCGAGGCAGCTGTCGCCGTCTTGGGGCAACTCGGGGCGACGATCTGTGATTCGGCCTCCGTCGCAGCGAATGGTGCAGACACCAGTTGCCATGTCGCCGTCTGCGTCCCTGGCCACCACGGCACCGCGCCCCACAGCGTGCCACTGGACCGTGCGCCACTGGTGACGATCACCGGTGCCGGCCTGCTCGGTGATGTCGATGGCATACCGGAAGGCACACTCGCCCACGCTGCTGGGTTGGTGATCGCTGGGGCCGCCGTCGTGGCCGCCTGGTCCACAACGGATGTGCAGGTCGATTGCGGTGCCGTCGTTCTGCAGGTGCTCTTGCCCGTCGCGATGGCCGCGTCGTACCGCACCCCACACCGCGAGCCGTCGGCACCGGTGTCGGTCGGCACCGGGTGGGTGGCGAGCGACACCGCGAGCGACGACGATCGCGCTGCATTCGACCGGCTGCTGCAATCGCTGGGCGAACAACGCACCGACCCGGTTGCCGTTGCCGACGAGGCGCAGATGTGGCGACTTCCGGTGTGTGCGTTTCTGCCCGTCGGCGACCATCAGCCACCCCACCGAACCCACCCACCAGCCCACCATGCAAACCCGCCAGCGATCCGGCCACACCCCCGGCCAGGCGTTGCGCCGCTTTCGGGCGTCGTGGTGTGTGACCTGACCGCAATGTGGGCAGGGCCGCTGGCCACCTGGCTGCTGGCGTCGCTCGGGGCAGACGTGCACAAGGTCGAACCATCGACCCGCCGTGACGGCCTGCGATCGCTCGACGGCACGGGCCTGCATCCAGCGGGCACCGAGCCAGCGCGCGGCGATGTGTCTGGGCTGTTCAACGCCCTCAATCGAGGCAAACAGATCCACGACCTCGACCTGCGCCACCCGGCCGACCGGCTGCGCTTCGAGTCTCGCGTCGCCCGCAGCCACGTGGTGATCGACAGCTTCTCGCGCCGGGTGATGCCCAACTTCGGGTACGACCCGACCCAACTCAGAGCGCTCCGACCCGATGTGGTCACCGTTTCTGTCACAGCGTTCCCCGCGGACCACCCGTGGCAGGTCGCGCTCGGTCCAGGCATCCATGCGGCGAGCGGGCTGGGCCTGTTGAAACACGGCGTCGCAGCGATGCCGACGGTTGCGTACCCCGACCCCGTCACCGGCCTCACCGCGTTCGTCGAAACGTTGGCGGCGCTGTGGTCGGCGCGCGAACGAGGCCACGCCACCCATCGCGACGTGACCATGCTCGCTTCGACCACCCCGATCGTCGCCTACGCGCCAGCATCCGGAGCCCAGCGGGTCGCTCGACGCGACCCGGATCTCGGCCGACGGTTGCTCGACGACCCACAGATGGCCGAGTGCTGGCAGGCGGTCGACGACGCGGCCGGACACCATCGCTACCCGAGCACGCCATTCTCTGGTGCATGGAGCCCACCCGTACTGGCCGCCGTCGCTGCGATCGACACGGTGATCGACACGGTGATCGACACGGTGCCGCGCCGGAAAGCTGCGTCGAGCGCGTGACCGAGCGCGTACGACTCGACGTCGGTGACGACGGCGTTGCCACCGTCACCTTGTCGAACCCCCCGCTCAACATCTACGACCTGGCGATGCGTGACGAGTTGATCGACGTGTTCGCCGCGGTGCGCGATCACCCCGATGCTCGGGTGCTGCTGCTACGCGCCGACGGTCTTCACTTCTCTGCCGGAGCCGACCTCAAGGAATTCGGTTCGGCACCTGGCGTGATGGCGGCGCGGTCCATCCGCTGGCGCCGCGACCCGTGGACGCCGTTGTGGGAACTTCCCCAACCCACCATCGCGGCGCTGCACGGCTACTGCCTCGGGGCCGGGTTGGAGATGGCGCTGCTGTGCGACATCCGTGTTGCGCAGACCGACACCCAGCTCGGCCTGCCCGAGACCAAGCTCGCCATGTTGCCGTCGGCTGGCGGCACCCAGACCCTGGCTCGCGTGATCGGCGCGAGTCGCGCTGCTTCGGTGATCATGTTGAGCGAAACGATCGATGCACTCGACGCGCAGCGGCGTGGCATCGTCGACATCGTGGCCGCCGACGTCGGTGCCGCGGCGCACGCTCTTGCCACGCGCATCGCCTCACGCGACGAGCGGGTGGTGCGTGCCTCCCGCGTCGCGCTGCGCGCCGCTGCGGATCTTCCGCTGGCAACAGGGCTGCAACGCGAGCGCCTGCTGGCCGCCCGCATCTGAGCGCGTCAGCTACGAGGGAGTTCGAGCGCGCCCTCTGCCACCAGCACGTCGATCTCGACGTCGGTCATGCCCAGCACTTCCGCGCAGACCGCACGCGTGTGCTCGGCGAGCAACGGCGCAGCGGTGATGATCGGGCCGATCATCGCCGACGATGCGAACGCCGGCCCGTCCAGCAACAGCGGCCCGATCGGCGGTTGTTCCACCGGTCGCGGATATCCACGCGCCACCGAGTGCTCGTTGGTGGCCAGGTCTGACGGGTACGCCATCGCACCGGCAGGCACGCCTGCCGCCTGCAACAGCTTCATCACGTCGTCGTCGCGCAGCCCGGCCGTCCACTCGGAGATGTGGGCGTCGATCTCGTCGTGCGCGGCGCGCCGCCCTTCCACCGTTGCATACTCGTCGGCTGACGCCCATGCGGGATCGTCGAGCGCTCGACGGAACGCTCGCCAGTCGGCGTCGTCGCGGATCGTGATGACACACCAGCGTTCATCGCCTGCGCACTGGTACACACCCCACGGCGCGCCGCGCGCGCGGCGGTTGCCCTCGGGGCCGACCGTGCCTGGTTCGACACCCTCGGCGAGGAAGTAGTCGGCGAGCATGTTGATCAATGACTCCACCTGCGGTGCCTCGACATGCGCGCCGCGGCCGGATTCCGTCGGGTCAGACTCGCGCGCGAGCAGCATCGCGAGCGCGCCGAACGCCAACGTGCGGCCCACCAGATGGTCGGGGTGGATCGCAGCCGAGCCGGGCGGCGTGCCGCCATCGGCGAAGTTCCACAGGTAGGTCATGCCGCCGGCAGGACGGGTGCTCGGCCCGTAACCCAGCCAATCTTTCCAGAGACCCGTGGATCCCATCAGTTGGCTGCTGGCCATGACGACCCGCGGGTTGATCTCGCGTACGACTTCGTAGGGAATACCGAGATCGTCCATCGTGCCTGTCGACGTGTTCTCGATCATCACGTCGGCCCAGGCGATCAAGCGCTTCAGGGCTGCCAGCCCTCCTGGAGTCTTGGCGTTGATGGCGACGCTTCGTTTGGTTCGACTCGACGAGGCGAACGCCGGGCTCATCATGCCGCCGGAGAGTTGGCGAATGAAGTCGGGGTAGGTGTGTGTCTCGACCTTGATGACGTCAGCGCCGTACTCGGCGAACATCCGGCCGGTCTCGACGCCGACACCGCCGTGGCCGAGGTCGAGCACCTTCAGCCCGGCGAACGGCAACGATGCGGGAGGTCGGTCGGTGGTGGGAGCGGGTTGGGGGTCGACGGCGAGTTCAGCGAGGTCGTGCTCACCCGCTTCCGGAGCGCGGCAGCGGTATCCCGCACGCGTTCCATCGATCTCGAAGTACCCCGATGCCACCGGGCCGGAGACGGCGCTGGTGGCCTGGGCGTCGACGAACGTTCCGCGCTCGACGAAGTGGGTGAGCTTGGTGACTTGCGACGGCGTGACGACCGGCGTCATGACCACACCACGACGCTGGGCCTCATCGGCGAGTTCGGCTGCCGTGAAGTTCGCGAAGAACTCGTTGAAGATCGGAGTGAGGATGTCGTGCTGAATGGAGATTCGCGCCAGCAGCGAGTCCCAGTGATCGTTCTGCAGGATCTCGGGGTCGCCGAGCCATTCGCGCATCGCCCGCCATTGCCGTGGGCTGAGGATGATCAATCGCACGTACCCGTCGGCACAGGGATACAACGGATACACATTTCCCGAACCGTTGCGCACCATGTCGTACACGCCGCCAGCGGCGGAAACCTGGGTGTAGTTCGCCATGGACCAGTCGGTGATCTGCGACACCGCTTGATTGATCGAGACGTCGAGGTGTTGACCGTGCCCGGTGGCGCGGCGTTGCCAGAGCGCGGCGAGCACGAAGAACGCTGCCGTGTGGGAGGTGACGTCTGATGCCAACGTGCCAGGCGGCAACAGTGGTGGGCGGCCGACCACGCCAGACCGAGAGAGCATGCCCGACACCGCCACCATGACGTCGTCGGTGGCCACGAAGTTTCGATAGGGCCCGGTGAGGCCGAAGTCGGTGATGGAGACCGCCACGAGATGTCGGTGCCGCTCGGCAACCTGCGCCGGGTCGATGCCCAACGCGTCGAGTTCGGTGGCCGCGTGCCCGTCGATCCACACGTCGGCCCCGGCCAGGAGCTCGTGGAATCGTTCCAACCCAGCAGGCTCGTCGAGGTCGAGCGTGACGCTGAGTTTGTTGGTGTTGCGAATCGCGAACGCATAGCTCGTGCCGTCGGGGGCCAGTGGTGGCAGCCGACGCGCCGGTGACCCGCCGGTCGGTTCGACCTTGAGCACGACGGCTCCGAGGTCGGCGAGCAGGCGGGGGCACAGCGCGCCGCGATCGTCGGTGGTGTCGATCACTCGAACTCCGGCCAGCGGCGTGACGTTGCTGCTCGTCATGACGGTCCCCCGAAAGTTGTCGCGGCCGCCAGTTGCGCGCCGATGCGCATCGCCTGTTCCGTGGCACCACCGAGCGAGAACTCGATCTGCTTGGCAAACGCGAAGTACCGATGGATGAAGTATTCGGTCGCGATGCCCATCCCTCCGTGCAGGTGCACGATGGCGTGGGCGATGCGGTGGCCGCCCTCCGACGCCCAGAACTTGGCGGTCTGCACGTCGATGCTGGCATCGCTGCCCGTCTCGATGCTGTAGATCGCCTGCCACAGGGTGAGCCGAATGCCTTCGACGTCGATGTACGCGTCGGCACACCGATGGCCCACCGCTTGGAAGGTGGCGATGGGCCGGTTGAACTGCACGCGCTCTTTCGTGTAGTCGGCGGTAGCCCAGAGCGCCTTCTCGGTCACGCCCAACTGGGTGGCGCACAGACCGATCGTCGCTCGCTCGATCAGGCGGGCGATCATCGCCGCTCCCAACTCGGTGTCGCCACCGAGCAGCGCTTCGTCACCCACGAATACATCGCGGAACTCGACCTGTGCGAACGGCTCGTGCGTGGCGGTATCTTGCGCGGTGACGGTGACACCGGCAGCGGTTGGGTCCACCAGGAACACGGCGGTACCGCGGTCACTCTCACCGCCGAGGCTGGCCGTAACGGCGATGACGTCGGCGATGGTGCCTGCGGGCACGGTGGTCTTGACGCCGTTGAGGCACCAGCCGCCGCCGTCGGCCACGGCCGTCGTGGTCGGCCGAGTTTGATCTCGGTTGAACGGCTCGGCCAGCGCAGCGGTGAGGATCTTGGTCCCGTCGATGGCGGGTCGCACCCAGGCGTCGATCTGAGCCGGAGTACCGAACGTTGCCACGGCATCGGCGGCCATGGCAATGCTGGCCAGGTAGGGCACCGGCGCGAGCGTGCGGCCGATTTCTTCGAGCACCAACGACTGCGCCAGCACACCGAGACCGCTGCCACCCACTTCAACCGGAAGGCCGATGCCCAACAAGTTGGCCGATGCCAGCGCAGCCCACAACGTGGCGTCGAACCGAGGCTCGTCGAGGGCTTCGAGCGCCGTCAGCGACTCGTGGTCGACCAGGTCCTCGAGGATGGTGCGAGCAAGCCCTACGACCTCGTGTTGTTCTTCGGTGAATGAAAAGTCCATGTTGGTTGCCCTTCAGCGAGGTGCCCGCGGCATGCCGAGCCCGACCATGGCGATGATGTCGCGCTGCACCTCGTTGGTGCCGCCGCCGAACGTGAGGATGAGGGCACTGCGGTACGCCCGCTCGACGCGGCCCTTCACGATGGCCCCCGGGGAACCCGATCGAACGTACGCGTCGTCGCCGAAGCACTCCATGAGCAGCCGGTAGGCCTCGGTGGCGAACTCGGTACCGAACACCTTCGTGGCCGACGCGTTTGCCGGGCTGACACCGTTGCGCACGCCCCACGCGATCTTCCAGTTGATCAGCTTCAAGAACTCGACCTTGGCATGCACTCGGCCGAGGTTCGATTGCACCCACTGCTGGTCGATCACCCGAGCGCCATCGGCCAGGTGCGTGGCGCTCGCCCACTCGACGGTTTCGGCCAGTGCGGTCTGGATGCCAGCAGGCGAACACAGCGCCACACGCTCACGGTTGAGCTGCCCGGTCACCAGACGCCAGCCGCCGTTCACCTCGCCAACCAACGCACCGGCCGGCACCCGCACGTCGTCGTAGAACGTTTGACTGGTGGTGGTTCCGCTGAGCGTGCGAACCGGCGTGTAGCTGAACCCAGGGGAAGTGGTGGGCACCAAGAAGACCGAGATGCCCTTGTGTTTGGCCACGGTCGGGTCAGTGCGCGCTGCCAGCCACACGTAGTCGGCCGACTCGATCAGACTGGTCCACATCTTCGAACCGTTGATCACCCATTCGTCGCCGTCGCGCTCGGCGCGAGTGCTGAGCGACGCGAGGTCGGTGCCGGCGTCGGGCTCGGAGTACCCGATGGCGAAGTGCAACTCGCCGCGCAGGATCTTGGGCAGGAGCGCCTCCTTCTGCTCGTCGGTGCCGTATTCCATGATGGTCGGGCCCACCGTGTTGAGCGTCAGGAAGGGGACGGGCACCCCGGCGATGGATGCCTCGTCGCCGAAGATCAGCTGCTCCATCATCGAGCGATTCTGGCCGCCGTACTGCTCTGGCCAGCTGATGCCCAGCCAACCGTCGGCGCCCATTTGGCGAACCACGTCGCGGTACGCCTGCTGTCCGCCTGCTTCGATGCCACCGGCCAGCGCATCGCGGCGTTCGGGGGTCATCAGCGCGGCGAAGTACTCCCGGAGCTCTCGTTGAAGTTCTCGCTGCGCCTCGGTGTACGCGATCTGCATGGCATTCCTTTCGTCACCCTCGCTGGCACCGGGGCGACACATTTATGAAACGAGTTCTATTCTGGACCGGTTGGCGCTCTGTTGTCCATTGCTGGCAGCGACGGCTCATGCGATGACCGACATCGACCGCAGCCGAGCGATGTCTTCAGGCGACCGGCCCAACTCCGAGACGACGGCATCGGTGTGATCGCCGATCGACGGAGGCCCCCACGCCACCGTCGCCGCCGTGCGATCGAAGCGGGGAGCGGGAGCGGCCTGCACGACGCCGTCGACGTCGACGAACACCTGCCGCTCCAGGTTGTGCGGATGCTGCTCTGCCTCGCCGGGTTCGAGTACCGGAGTGACGCACGCATCGCTGCCTTCGAACAGGTTGCACCATTCGTCGCGTGTCTTGGTGAGGAACACCCGCGACAGTTCCGCTTTGGCGGTCGCCCAACCAGCGCTGTCCATCTGGGCGGGCAACGACGCCGGGTCGATGTTCATGCGTGCGAGCAGATCGACGTAGAACTTCTCCTCGAGCGCCCCGACCGAGAGGTAACGCCGGTCGGCGGTTTCGTACACGTCGTAGAAGTGCGCTCCCGAGTCGAGCAGCCCACGGCCTCGGCCCTGCCAGCCCATCTTGATGCCGGGCAGCATCGGTGCCAGCAACAGCGCGGTGCCGTCGACCATGGCGGCGTCGACGACCTGGCCCTCGCCGGTGGCCCGGGCGTGCATCAGGGCGCTCAGCACCCCGACGACGAGCAGCAAGCCTCCGCCGCCGAAGTCACCGAGGAGGTTCAGCGGAGGCGTGGGCGGCTGGTCCGCACGCCCGATCACTCCGAGCGCGCCGCCGATCGAGATGTAGTTGATGTCGTGTCCGGCAGCGTGCGCGAGCGGACCATCCTGCCCGTAGCCCGTCATGCGGCCGTACACGAGCGCGGCGTTGCGCGACATGCACTGCTCTGGGCCGAGACCCAGCCGCTCGGCCACGCCAGGCCGGAATCCTTCGATGAGCACGTCGCTGGCGGCGCACAGATCGAGCACGAGTTCCACGCCGTCGGGTTGCTTCAGGTCGACCCCGACGGAGTGTTTGCCCCGCCCCATGATGTCGCCCGTCGACCACGCTGCCGGTCGAGCGGGCGTGGGCGGGCGGTCGACACGCACCACGGTGGCACCGAGATCGGCGAGCATCATCCCGGCGAACGGCGCCGGGCCCATGCCGGCGAGTTCCACCACGCGCACCCCGCTGAGCGGACCCGTCGCACCGGTTCCTGCGACGCGCCCAACATCGGGCCGTGTGTCGTTCTGCATCGACAGAACGATAACGCGTTTCAGTATTTCCAACCCGGTTGGCGCTGATATCTGCTCGACGTCTACTTCCTCCTCCACTCCGCCTTGCTCCGACGAAATGGAATGTGTTCTACTTCTGGGGTGACTACCCCACGGATCGTTACCACCAAGCTGGAGTTCCCCTACTCCAGATCGCTCGGTGCGGTCACCGGTGCGTTCGCGGCCGGGCTCCGCGACCAGCGGCTGCTGGCCACCAAGACCGTCGATGATCGCGTGCTGTTTCCGCCGCTGGAGTACGACCCCGCAACGGGCCAAGACGTGCAGCCGGATCTCGTAGAAGTCGGCCCCCTCGGCACGGTGGAATCCTGGTCGTGGGTGCCGAACCCCACGGCGCGCCACCCGTACGACCGTCCATTCGCCTTCGCACTCATCGCGGTCGACGGTGCCGACACCGGATTGATCCACGTGCTCACCGCCGACTCGCCAACCGACATCTCGTCGGGCATGCGGGTGCGCCCACGTTGGAAAGCGGACCGCGTCGGCAAGATCGACGACATCGAAGGATGGGAGCCAGCGGAATGAGCGAAGCAACTGCAGCACAACCGTTCAAAGAACATCTGGTGATGGCCGACTTGGTGTCACTCAACTACTCCGAGCAGCTGACCCCGAACCTCCAGAGGTTCGCCGATCACCTCATCGAAGGCCGGTTGGTCGGTCACAAGAGCCCGTCAGGCATGGTGTATCTACCGGGCAAGGGCTACGACCCGCTCACCCTCGACATCACCACCGAAGCCGACGAGGTCGAGGTGAGCGATCACGGCACCCTCACCGGCTACACCATCGTGACGCCGGTGGCCTACTACGGCCAGAGCGCCACCGAGCCGTTCGTCGTTGCGTCGGTGTTGCTCGACGGCTGCGACAACGCCATCGGCCAACAAGACATTCTCAACGTGCCGCATGACGAACTCCGGGTCGGTCTGCGAGTGAAGGCGGTGTGGTTCCCCGAGAGCGAACGCAACGTCGACGCCATGACCAACCGCGGTGTGGGTGGCTTTCTCGGGGTGATCGAAGGGTTCGAACCCAACGGTGAACCCGACGCCTCCATCGAGTCGATCAAGGAGCACTTGTTCTGATGGGTACCGCAACCGACATCGCCATCGTGGCCACCGCGCAGACACCGACCGTGCGTCGAGCCGAGGCCAGCGAGGTGCAACTCTTGGTGCCCACCATCAGCGAAGCGCTCGCCAAGGCAGGCATCGAGCGGCGAGAGATCGGGTTCACCTGCGCCGGCAGCTGCGACTACCTCACCGGCGGTCCGTTCGCCTTCGTCGCCAACCTCGAAGCGGCCGGCGCGTGGCCGCCCATCTCCGAGTCGCACGTGGAAATGGACGGTGCGTGGGCGATGTACGAGGCTTGGGTTCGCCTCATGCACGGCGACATCGACATCGCACTCGTGTTCGGTTCGGGCAAGTCGTCGCCGTCGAACCCTGCCGAGATCTGGCCGCAACAGCTCGATCCGTACTTCTTGGCACCGCTCGGATTCGACCCGGTGTCGTACGCCGGTATCCAAGCTCGCCAGCTGCTGGAATCGGGCAAGGCGACCGAGCGGGACTTTGCCGAAACCGTCGCCCGCAGCCGCCGCAACGCGCTGACCAACCCCAACGCCCAGTTGCGCGGCGAGTACGACGTCGAAGCCCTGCTCGCCGAGCCCTACTTCGCCTCCCCTCTCCGCAAGCACGATCTGCCGCCCATCGGCGACGGCGCAGCAGCCATCGTGTTGGCCCGCGGCGACCGTGCTCGCGAACTCACCGATCGCCCCGTGTGGATTCGCGGTCTCGATCACCGTATCGACACCCATCTGCCCGGCACCCGTGATCTCACCACCTCGTCGTCGACCACCGCTGCGGCCCGCAAGGCTGGGTACGACGGCGGTCCCATCGATGTGGCCGAGATCTCGGCCATCTTCAGCCCGCAGGAAGTGATCTTGCGGGAAGCGCTCGGGCTCCCCGAGGGCACGAGCATCAACCCGTCTGGCGGTGCCCTGTGCGCCAACGCAGTGATGGCCGAAGGACTCATCCGCGTCATCGAAGCAGCCAATCGCATCATGGACGGATCCGCAGATCGGGCGCTCGCCCATGCAACCAACGGGCAGGGTTTGCAGCACAACCTCGTCGCCTTGCTAGAGGGGGAATGATGACCGAGCAGTGCGCAGTGATCGGCGTTGGACAGACGCATCACAAGAAGCGTCGCGACGACGTGTCGATGGTGGGCTTGGTCCGGGAAGCGGCCGGCCGTGCGCTCGCCGACGCCGAGTGCGACTGGTCAGACATCGACGCCGTCGTCATCGGCAAGGCCCCCGACGCGTTCGAAGGTGTCATCCAGCCGGAACTGTTCCTCGCGGACGCGGTGGGTGCGGCCGGCAAACCCATGTTGCGGGTACACACCGCAGGCAGCGTGGGCGGTTCCACCTTCATCGTCGCCTCGCACCTCATCGAGTCGGGCGTGCACGAACGCGTGCTCGCGCTG
>DATKCX010000030.1:0-3429 GCA_035512975.1 Ilumatobacter sp. | reverse complement strand
CCGCCATCGCTTCGAACCACACCCGTTCGCACTTCGTGGTGATGTCTTGCCACGGGCGACCCTCGCGCTCGGCCCGGGCGATGATCTTGTCCTCGATGTCGGTGATGTTCGACACCAACCGCACGTCGAGACCGGTCCACTCCAGGTAGCGACGGAGGATGTCGTACTCCAGCGTCGCCCGACCGTGGCCGATGTGGGGCGGGCCGTACACCGTTGGGCCGCACAGGTAGATGCTCACCTTGCCGGGCTCGCGCAGTGCGAGTTCACGGACCTCTCGGGTGGCGGTGTCGTGCAGGCGCAGCATGCTCGCAAGGATAGGTCGCGCCGCACTCGGCCCGACGTAGACGTTTGGCGGTACGTACGATGCCCTCCATGCCAATTCACCTGCGTGCCGAACCGTCCGACTACGCCCCCAACGTGTTGTGCCCCGGTGATCCGCGTCGCGCCCGCTACATCGCCGAGACGTTCTTCGACGGTGGCCTCGAAGGATCTCGTGTGGTGAACGAAGAGCGCGGCATGCTCGGCTACACCGGCACGTTCAACGGTGTGCCACTCAGCGTGCAGACCACAGGGATGGGGTGCCCGTCGGCGGGCATCGTGTTCGAAGAGTTGGTGATGCTCGGCGTGCAGCGACTCGTGCGCGTGGGCACCTGCGGTGGTCTCGGCGAGGGCATCACGATGGGCGACACGGTCATTGCGATCAGCGCGACCGCCGAAGACCAGACACCGCTCCGGTATGCGCAAATGGAGTCGTACGCGCCAACCGCAACGTTCGAGTTGGCCGAAGCGGCGGCGGCGGCCAGCCGAGCCCAAGGTGCCCGGGTTCACGTTGGACCCGTGGTGACGAGTGCCGTGTTCTACGACCCCGACAACACGTCGTTCGCGCGGTGGCGGCGCGCCGGACACATCGGCGTGGAGATGGAAGTCGCAATGATGTACACCGTCGCCAAAGTCCACCGCATCGAGGCCCTCGCGATGATGACGGTGTCGGATCTACTGTTCGACTCGGGTGAGACCGAACGCATCAGCGACGAAGAACTGAGGCACGGCGTCGACGCCATGATGCGCATCGCCTGCCAAGTCGCCACCAGCTGACAGGTACCGGCTGGCCATTCAAGGCGCTCTCCACGGATTTTGTGGCAGCAAACCCGCCCGATCTGCGCGGTTCTGCTGCCACAAAGTTGGTGGGATGGAAGGTTGGTGGGTGGGAGGGCGCGCGGTCAGCCGGTCAGCTGTCGCCGCCCGATGCGTCGGCGACCTTCTGGCGACCGGCTGAGATCCACGGCATCATTGCCCGCAGTTCGGCACCGACCTTCTCGATCGGGTGCGCCTTGCCTTCTTCCTGCATGCGGTGGTAGTTGGCGCGTCCTGATTCAGACTCGGCAACCCACTCGTCGGCGAACTGACCGGTCTGGATCTCGGTGAGGATCTTCTTCATCTCGGCCTTGGTGTCGGCGTTGATGATGCGAGGGCCACGGGTGAGGTCGCCGTACTCGGCGGTGTCGGAGATGGAGTAACGCATGCCTGCGATGCCCTCTTCGTACATGAGATCGACGATCAGCTTCACCTCGTGCAAGCACTCGAAGTACGCCATCTCCGGGGCGTAACCGGCCTCCGTGAGCGTCTCGAAGCCGTACTGCACCAGCTTGGTGAGGCCGCCACACAGCACGACCTGCTCACCGAACAGGTCGGTCTCGGTTTCCTCGGGGAACGTCGTCTCGATCACGCCGGCGCGGGCACCGCCGATGGCCTCGGCGTACGACAGGGCCAATGCCTTCGCGTTGCCCGTGGCGTCTTGGTCGACGGCGATGAGTGCGGGAACGCCGCCACCCTCGGTGTACGTACGGCGCACGAGATGGCCGGGACCCTTCGGCGCGATCATGATGGAGTCGACGCCTTCTGGTGCAGTGATGCGACCGAACCGGACGTTGAAGCCGTGCGCAAACGCAAGCGCCTTGCCGGGTTGCAGGTGCGGCGCGATGTGGGCGTCGAAGATCGCCTTCTGCTCGGTGTCGGGTGCCAAGATCATGATCACGTCGGCCCACTCGGACGCATCATCGATCGACTTCACGGTGAGACCGGCGTTCTCGGCCTTGGCCTTCGATGACGAACCGTCGCGCAGGCCGACACACACCTCGACGCCGGACTCCTTCAGATTCAGCGCGTGGGCATGGCCCTGCGAGCCGTAGCCGATGATGGCGACTTTCTTGCCCCGAATGATCGAGGGGTCGGCATCTGCTTCGTAATACACATTGGCGGCCATCAGCTCACCCTTTCACTTGTTTGGTCCAGTTGAAGTTTTTTTCGATTGGTTGAATTTCGAGCGTTGCCGAGCGGCGCGATCGATCTTTGGGAGTGCCACGCGCCCAGAGCGTTGCAGTTCCACGATGTGATAGATCCCGAGGAGATCCTCGAAATCATCGAGCTTGTCGGGCTCACCTTCCAAACTGATCGTGACGGCGTCGGCACCAACAGCAAGTATTTTCGCCTCGAAGATAGTGGCCAGTTCAACGATCTGGCGTCGCTGCTCGGGATCTGCCCGAACCGTTGCAAGCAAAAGTTCACGCTCCACGCACCGACGTGGATCGAGCTCGGAGATCTTGATGACGTCGACCAGTTTGAAGAGCTGCTTCACCATCTGCTCGAGCGGCGCGGATTCGAGGTCGACCACCACGGTGATGCGACTCATTCCCTCGTCTTCGGCGGGGGCCACGGCGAGTGAGTAGATGTTGTAACCGCGGCGGGCGAACAAGCTGGCGACGCGCGCGAGCACGCCGGGTTTGTTCTGCACCAGCACCGACAAGATGTGATGGTTCATGATCAGCCCAGCCGGTCGCGGAGGTGTTGCTGAGTGGGGTGAACGAGCAGATCGCTGTTCGATGCGCCAGCGGGGACCATGGGGAACACCTTCTCTTGCCAGTCGGTGCGGAACTCCACCACGACACTGCGATCGTTGATGGAGTTTGCCAGGTCGATCGCTGGGCCAACCTCTTCAGGCGACTCCACGCGAATGCCGACACATCCCATCGATTCAGCCCATTGCACATAATTGGGCGTGTCGGTGGACAGATACACCTCGCTGTACCGCTCGTCGTAGAACATCTCCTGCCACTGGCGAACCATACCGAGGTAGCTGTTGTTCAACAGAGCGACCTTGATGGGGATGCGCTCCACGGTGGCGGTGACCAGTTCCTGCGCCGTCATCTGGAAACAGCCGTCACCGTCGACCGCCCACACGGTGCGGTCGGGCCGGCCCATCTTGGCACCAATCGCGGCGGGGATGGAGAAGCCCATGGTGCCCAAGCCGCCCGAATTCACCCAGGTGTAGGGCTCGTTGAACTTCCAGTATTGGCTGCTCCACATCTGGTGCTGCCCGACACCGGCGACGAGGATGGTGCCTTCCGGCGCGTTGTCGCGCAACTGCTCGAG
>DATKCX010000029.1:0-10006 GCA_035512975.1 Ilumatobacter sp. | reverse complement strand
GCTCCTTCGGTGGGCGTTGCATCTGGCTGTTCACACACCACAACGCTGCGGCACGAAACTCGCGGCTCTCTTGGTGCGACTGCTCTCGACACGGCCCACTCGACGTGCCGTGCGTGTCGGCGGTCGCGCCCGTGGCGCCGGCGGTGCTGGGAGCCGATGCAGTCGAACCACACCCGTGACCACAGCCGTGCCAGCTGCAGGCGTGCCAGCTGCGCGCCGCACCACACGATGTCTGGCGCGTCGTGCGCTCACATCGGAGGTCGACCGTGGACTCGCCTGAAGACCGCCTCGGCACCGCGCTGAACGAGCTGGCCGTCGCCCTCCTGACAGAGAGCTCGTTGACCGAGGACCTCAAACGGCTGACCGAACTGGCGTGCCAGCTGGTCTCTGACTGCTCGGGCGGCAGTGTGTCGATGCTGATCGACGGTTCACCCACCACCGTTGCTGTTTCCGACCGCGTTGCCCTGCAGCTCGACCTCGCCCAGTACGACAACGGCGAGGGACCGAACGTGACCGCATTGGGCGGCGAAACCATTCGCATCGGATACGTCCCCTCCGACGAGCGATTTCCGCTCTTCGCGATCGGAGCTGCGGACCGTCGCGTACTCAGCGTGCTCTCCACGCCAGCCGTCGAGCGAGGGGTGACGGTTGGGTCACTGAACCTGTATTCGCGTCGGCAGGATGCGTTCGGCGACACCGACCGGAACATCGCCGCCATCATTGCGGTCGAGATCGCGAACGCATTGATGCGCTCGTCGCTCCTCCACACCGGGGCGCATGTGCGCGAGCGGTTGCAGCGAGAGCACGACGAACATGTGCTGGTGTCCAGGGCTCAAGGTGTGCTGGTAGCGGTGCAGGATTGCAGCGCGGCACAGGCGGGCACACTGATCCAGAACGCCGCCCAACAGAACCACGAAGCGATGATCACCACGGCCCAGCGCATTCTCGCCGCCGTGCGAAACCCCACGCAACCCGCGTAGCGAGCCCAGGTCCCGCTGAGGAAGGTTGAAGAAGCGCCACTCTGGGTACCACTGGTCATGAACCCTGTCTCGACCGATTCCATGTGGCTCACGACGAGCGAGCGGGTGCCGGTTGGGGGCTCCGACACCGTCCCTTCGCTCGTCGACGTGGTCGTCGTCGGGGCAGGGATGGCCGGGTTGTGTACAGCGGCACTGTGCAACGCCGCCGGTGCGACCGTGGTGGTGGTGGAAGCAGGCGAGGTAGCCGGCAGAACGACGGGCCACAGCACCGCCAAACTGTCGGCGCTGCAGGGCCTGGTGTATTCCGACCTGACGCGGCGTCACGGAGAGGACACGGCGACGCAGTACGCCGCGGCCAACGCTGCAGCGTTCCACAAGATCGTCGAACTCGCATCGACGCTCGGGATCGAATGCGACCTGACATTCGCCCCGGCACTCACGTGTGCCACCACCCCAGAGGGTCTGGCCGACGTGGAGAACGAGGTGGAGGCAGCAGTGGCCGCAGGGCTACCGGCAGAGTTCGTGAAGGACGTCGACCTCCCGCTTCAGGTGCTCGGCGCTGTGAGCCTGGCCGACCAGGCACATTTCAACCCGGTGGCGTTCTGTCGAGGCCTGGCCTCGCATCTCGCCGCTCAGGGCGTCGTGTTCATCGAGAACACTCGGGTGACTGGCGTCGACGAATCAGACACCGACTGTTCGGTCATGACCGCGAACATGACGATCCGCTGCGACGTCGCCGTGATCACGACGCATCTGCCCATCGCCGACCCCGCACTCCTGGCCGGACGGATCCGTCCGGACCGCTCGTACGTGGTGGCCGGGCCGAGCAGCAACATCACTGAGGGCATGTACCTCGCGCCCGATGCGGGATGGTCGATTCGGCCTGCCATGTCGCCTGGAGAGGGCAACGTGCTGATGGTCGGGGGCGAAGGGCACGCAATGTCGGACCACACACACAGCTCGTCGCACTACGCCGCACTTCGCCGGTTCGCGACCGACGAACTGGGTGTCGACGTGCACCACCAGTGGTCTGCGTTCGACTACGCGACGACCGACGGTCTGCCCTTCATCGGGCGGCTCTCCCCACGCAGCAAGCGCCGGTACGTGGCGTCAGGCTTCAACAAATGGGGCATGACGAACAGCATGGTCGCGGCGATGATCATCAGCGAGGCGATCGCCGGACACACCAGTCAGTTCGCAGAGACGTTCGACTCCACCCGGATCGCGTCGACGCTCACCAGCGATCTGGTCAAGAACAGCACGAAGGTCGCGGCCCGCTTCATCGGCGATCGAATCCGAGCGACGGGACCGTCGCCGGCCGGCGACCCGGTCGCAGGCGAAGGAGCGGTGACGCGGATGGGTACCAAGTTGGTGGCGCGAGCGCGGGATCTGTCCGGACGGATGCACGAAGTGGACGCCCGGTGCACTCACCTCGGCTGTGTGGTGAGGTTCAACGATGGAGACCAGACCTGGGATTGCCCGTGCCACGGCTCACGGTTCGCTCTGGACGGCACCGTTCTCGATGGCCCGGCGCATCAGCCGCTCGAGGTCATCGTCACCGATCCCGACCGCTCTTCAGGGCACTGAGCGACCTCGTGAGTCGCGCGTCGCCTACTTGTCTTCGGCGTCGGTGCGACCTGTCTTGCCGCCGGCCGCTCCCGGTGCCGGTTTGCGACCCGCGCGTTCGACGATGTCGCTGGCCAGGTCGTGCAGTTTCACGTTCTCGTGTTGGGATTGGGAGCGGAGCGTTTCAAATGCCGCATCGGCTCCGACGCCCATGGTGTGCATGATGATTCCCTTGGCTTGCTCGATCTCGGCTCGCGACGCCATGGCCACCACGAGCTGGTCACGCGTGGCTCGAGCTTCCCAGTACGCCTTGGAGTTGGCCAGCACGAAAGCAGCCTGATCGGCGAACGCCTTCCCGCTGGCGGTAGCTCGCTCGTCGAAGGCGCGGTCGGCGGCCGCGAACAAGCTCAGCGCGCCCACGGTGGTGTGTTTCGCGATCAACGGGAGCGCCAGCACGCTGTGGATGCCGGCCCGAGCCGCGGCGGCACGAAATCGCGGGTGCGGACCGACGGCGGTCGTCGATTCGACAGCCACCATCTTTCCGGAGCGAAAGACGTCGACGCACGGCCCCACGCCGTCTTCGTACTGCGCGTAATCGATGTCGATCACATCCGGGTGACTGAACACATAGGTGCCGAGCCTCCCGTCAACGGTCATCGAGATCCCCGCGTGCACCGCCGGAGACACGCCATCGACAGCCTCCTGACACACCCGGTCCAGCGTGTCGGCCAAGGTGGAGTCGCCGACGAGATGACGACTGAGCCGGGCCAACAGCCCGGGTCCTGAAGCTCTGCTGGGGTCGCGCATCCGACACTCCTCCATCCGACACTCCTCGCGGTACCGACGCCGAACGGACGATCGCGTCGGGGGCTCGTCGGGTCGACCGTACCCGCTCGTTGCCCGATCGAAACACCAGCTCAGCCGCTCAGCGGGAACCGAACAACCGACCGCTCGCTGTATGCGGTTGGTTGATTCCGGGTATCGGTGGAGTGCGCTCGACGATCATGTCGGGCCACACCAGGAGGAATTGTATGCGTAAGACATTCACAGCGATTGCCGTTGCAGCCGCATTCACCGTCATTCCGGTTGCGGGTGCTTCGGCGACCACACCGCCGAATCCCGACGACCCCAACGACATCGAGGAGATCAACAACCCGCTCGACGACAATGACGAGAGCGGCTTCGACGACTGGGGTCTGCTCGGCCTCATCGGCTTGCTCGGACTCGCCGGTTTGGGCGGCCGCAAGCGCGAAGACGTCCGCACGTACGACGACCGTACGGTCTCTCGCTGAGAGTTCAAAGCGTTGCGAAACCTTGGCCTGCGGGTGGGTGAGTCATCGCGACCCACTCACCCGCTCGGTCGGCCAGGCGATCACGTCAACCATTTCCCGGACGGGCTCATCTCCCCGGCAGCACGCGCCTCAACCGAGTCGCTCACAGGGGTTGACCGACGGCCTGCCCACCGGAACGCAGGTGCCAGCGGCACCCGCAACCTTGGCCCGAGTCGCTTCGTCGGCTGGAAGCAGCGAGTAGGCATATGGCGGCGCAAACACGTCGCCGCGTGAGTTCTCCACCTGGGTGGCCGGGTCACCGCCATTGGTCAGCAGCAGCGAGCCGTCGATGCGGATCGCGCCTTGACCGCCAGCGTGCGGCCCAGCGAACTCGACGCGCGGTCGCGTGGTCACGTCGCCGGTGAACGTGCGCTCGCCCATACGACGTGGGATCGCCACGTTGTTCTCCAACCGATGCTCTGACCGAAACGAGGCGGATGCCGACTTCGATCCTCCGCCGGCTCCGTCCGGCTTTCCGTACGACTCGAACACGTCGTTGTACTGATGCACCATGGCGTCTCGAGACATCGGTGCCCGCTGATAGATGTCGATCCAGTGGTTGTTGCACAACGTGATGTGATAACGGCCACCCTCCTTCGAGTCCTCGCCGCTGTGCACGAGCAACGCCTTGTCGTGGTGGGCGAAGGTGTTCCCGCAGATCGTGCCGTACACGTCGTGGTTTCGGTTCCAGATGATGTCGATCAAGCCGTCACTTGCCGTCTCGAAATAGTTGCTGTACACGCCGAAGACCTGCTCGGATGCCGCATTCCGGAACGTGATGGCATCCTCGTTGGCCGAGCCGGTCACATCCTTGTAGCGCATCCCGGCGACCACGATGTTGGTGCCCTCGAACTTCGTGGCGAAACGGGAGATCGTGATGTCTCGGCCCGAGCCGTCGAGCGTGATGTTGGAGGCATCTGTCTGAACGGGCGACTCGAGCCGGATCGTCGACCCGTCGAGCTGGGGATGAAACGTGATGTGACGATCCCCGCCGGCCAATGCGTCTCGGTACGTGCCCGGCCCGGAGTCGCCCGCAGATGTCACCACGTACGACGCTGCACCCAGACCACCCGTGAGATTGCGGGATTCAGCGAAGCCTTGGCCCGCGCTCGTCTCGACAACGGGCCCTCCACCAGGTCGTAGACGAATTGCCTGCGCGCCGCCGGTTGCCACGCCGTCAGGCGGAACGTCCGCCGTGTGGGCAACGGACGAGCCGACGACGAACACCGACAGTACAGCGAGAACGATGAGGGAGGGGCGGAGCGTGGGGTCTAGGCGCACGTGGAATACCTCGGGGCGATAGGCAGGGACGCGCGACATCTATCGACACATGAACCGAAAATCTTGACGCATCCCAGCGTTGTGTCAGTCGATCGCGCACGATCTCTATGGCTTGCACCGCGTGTCCCAGGCTCCACTCACCGCAGCAGCGGACACGGTAACCGCCGTCGCCGCGAACGAGCGGTCGCCCACCATTCAAAACGTATAAAGAGTGGCATCGGTGGGTACGAACCGGCGTGAACATCCAACTCAACCGTCGCCAGACTCAGCAGGGGGTGCGCCGGTGAGTACCACCGAAAGCTCGCATCTGCTCCGCATCTACCTCGAGGACCACTTGGCCGGCGGTGTCGCGGGTACCCGCCGTGCAAGCCGCCTGGCCGAAGCCGAAGAGGACGGCCCCGACGGTGCAACGCTCACCACGGTCGCTGATGAGATCGAGCTCGACCTCACAGCCTTGCGGGCGTTGATCGACCACCTCGGTGTATCGCCTCGTGCGTACAAGCGTGTGCTGGCCCGGGCCGCGGAGGCCGCTGGTCTGATGAAACTCAACGGCCGCCTGTTCAGCCGATCACCCCTCACCACCTTGGTCGAAGTCGAAATGATGCTGGCAGCAGTGCGTGGCAAGCTCGCTGGTTGGGACTCATTGCGAGCAGCCCTCGGCACGTCGGCAGTCGGCCCCGTGAACCTCGACGAACTGGCCGCCCGGGCACGCTCACAACTCGACGCCCTCTCAGCCGTGCACCAACGCGCCGCCGTCGCGGCGTTGGGCGGAGCCTCGACCGGCTGACGGAGCCGAATCTGCCGGGCCGAGTTGGCCGGGCCATGCGCCCGCTCAGGCGGCGATCAGGGCATCGATCTGGTTGATGGCGCTCGATGCACCTTCGACCACGCCCATGTCGAGGACTTGCTGCAAGCCCTCGGCTGAGGCGTACGTGCCGTGGTAGGTCGCCTTCGTGGTGCCATCCACCTCGGTGAAGGTGAACACGTTCTTCGACACCGGCATGTCGGGATTCGGGACGAAGTCGAGGTCGCAGAAGCCGTCGTCGAAACTGAACGTCTTGCCGGGCTCGTCGACGTCTGTGATCAGCCAGTAGCCGGCGAACTTCTCGCCCTCAGGGCTGGTCATGAAGTAGTTGCACTTCGCCCCAGGGGTGAGTTCGTGGTCGACGAACGTGGCGGGGTACGTGGGCGGACCCCACACCTTCTCGAGTTGGCGGGCGTCGGCGTAGATGCCCCAGATGCGCTCGACCGGGGCGGCGAACTCAGCTTGGATGATCAACGTCAGAGCGTCGAGGTCATGGGAAACGTTGGTAACAGGCATGGCATTTTCCTTGTCGTGTCGAAACTGATGATGGTTGGCTGTTGGGTTTGAGTGATCGGTATCAGGTGTTGGGGTCGACCGGCATGCCGATCAACTCGTCGATGCGGGAGATTCGGCCGCGCCAGATGTCCTCGAGTTCGAGGAGCATCGACCGCACCGATCGCACCGCTTCCAAGTCACCACTGGCCAGCTGTTCACGGCCGCTACGCCGCTTCACCAGCAAACCCGACCGCTCCAGCACGGCGACGTGCTTTTGCACCGCAGCAAAACTCATGTCGTACGACGCTGCGAGCGTGGACACCGAGTGTTCGCCGGTGAGCACCCTGCGCAGAATGTCGCGCCGGGTGCGATCGGCCAGCGCATGGAACATGGCGTCTGCCGCGTCCTCTGCTTGCTGGTTGGCCTCGTTGTCCATGTCCCCAATATACAACCATTCGGTTGTACATTGTCAACCCCTCATCCGAGAACCAAGACATGGCTCACGAAGCGACCAAGCAGCATCGTTGTTCGAGCACACCGTGTGCGGCACACTGCACGTCGTGTCGGATACTTGGGGACGTGGTGCGTCATGTCGTTGACCGAGCGGCTCGACGCGTTCCAGCGCCGGCACCGTTGGGCCGGCTTCCCGCTCGGCGTGATCTACAAGTTCGTCGACGACCAAGGTCCCTACCTCGCCGCGCTCATCACCTACTACGGATTCCTGTCGATCTTTCCGCTCCTGCTGCTCCTCATCTCCGTCCTCGGGTTCGTCTTCGAGAATCGACCAGACCTGCAGGAGCAGTTCCTCAACTCGGCGCTCAGCCAGTTCCCCGTGATCGGTGAACAACTCGAGCAGCCTCAGGGTTTGCAAGGCAGCGTGATCGCGATCGCGGTCGGCGGTCTGATCGCGCTGTACGGCGCGCTCGGTGTGGCTCAGGCAATACAGAACGCGTCGTACGTCACGTGGGCGGTGCCCAGGCATCGCCGCCCGAACCCGTTCCGGGCGCGGCTCCGCAGCCTGGGCCTGGTCGCGGTGTTCGGGCTGGGAGTCATCGTCACCACCATCTTGTCAACGTTCGGTTCCAACGCCGAGGCCTTCGGAACGAGCGTCAGGGGACGCACCACACTCGGGGCGGTCGTCGTGTCGATCGTGGTGAACTGGGCGGTGTTCCTCGCCATGTTCAGAATCTTCCGTCCGACCCAAGTCCGGCGACGCGACATCGTCCCCGGCGCTCTGGTGGCCGCCGTGATCTGGCAGCTGCTCCAGTGGTACGGAGCCGGCATCGTCGGCAACGCGGTGCAGCGGGCGGGCGAGTCGTACGGCGGGTTCGCCCTCGTCCTCGGCCTGTTGGCATGGATCTACGTCGCTGCGCTCGGTGTGGTCTTCGGCTCGGAAATCAACGTCGTGCGAGCGAAGCGGCTGTATCCACGGGCGCTGCTGACGCCGTTCACCGACAACGTCAACCTCACCGACGCCGATGTTCGCGCTTACGACGACGCCGTTTCCGCGCAGAAGTTCAAGGGGTTCCAGTCGGTCACCGTCGCCTACGAAAACGACGGCCAACACGCAACCGCCCGCCAAGCCCGAACAGCAGCCGAAGCAGCATCACCCGCAACGGAAGCGCCCGAAGTCCCACCCGAGCCCAGCCCGGAGTAGCCCGGTGTCGCGTTTCTGCGCGCCATGACGAGCAAGAACGCGACGCGGATGACCTCTGGGTGGATGGGTGGGCTACGTTCGCGGATATGGCCAGATGGTTGTTCAAATCAGAGCCCGACACGTTCGGCTACGACGACCTCGTGCGTGTGAAGCGAGAAGGTTGGGACGGTGTGCGCAACTATCAGGCGCGCAACTTCATGCGCCAGATGGCAAAGGGCGACCTCGCCATCTTCTACCACTCGAACGCCAAACCTCCCGGCGTTGCCGGCATCTGCAAGGTCGTGAAGACCGCCGAACCAGACCCCAAACAGTTCGACCCCACCTCGAAGTACTTCGACCCGGCCTCGAAACCCTCAGACCCGCGTTGGGATTGGGTGACGGTCGCTCCGGTGAAAGCCCTGCCGTTCGTCTCCATCGAAGAGTTGAAAGCGCTCCCCGAGCTGGCCGGATGCCGATTGCTCGCCAAAGGCAACCGGTTGTCGGTCCTTCCGCTCGAAGACGATGAGTACGACATCATCGTGGAGTACGCCATGTCGAAGAAGCGACGAACGCGGTAGATCGCCATGCAACCCGCGCGAGACGTGCGAGCGGTGTTGTTCGACTTCTTCGGCACGCTCGTCACCTACCAACCCGATCGGCTCCACCTCGACTACCCCGATACAGCGCTGATGCTGCATCGATGGGGATACGAGAACGCGGGCGAGCGCTTCGCCGAGGTGTGGAACGCTGTCTTGCGCACGTTGGAACTCACGACCAGCGGCGCACTCGTGGAGTTCTCGATGAACGACGTCGTCACCGCGTACGACGACACCGAACAGCTCGGGCTGACCGAAGATCAGCGATCGGAACTCCTCGAATCGTTCATGCGAGAGTGGAACGTCGGGGTGCTTCCCATCGACGGTGTGTGCGACGTGCTCGACGCCCTCGGCGACACCGTGCAGCTCGGCATCGTCGCGAATACGCACGATCCGGCGCTGATCCCCAGCATCTTGGATCGGTTCCACCTGGCTCAGTTCGACACGAACCCGTTCGACCCGATCGTGCTGTCGGTGACGCACGGCCACCGCAAACCGCATCCGTCGATCTATGTCGCGGCCTTCGACGCGCTCGCCGCACAGCAACGCCGCACCACACCCGACGCCCCACGGCTCGAACCGGCCGACGTGCTCTTCGTCGGCGACACCTACGACGCCGACTACACCGGCCCACTGGCAGCTGGTTTCCAAGCTCGGCTCATCGACCCTGGGCACCGTCACCGCATCCCGGACGAGCATCGACTCCAGTCAGTGCTCGACCTGCCGAACCACGTCTGACCCCCACGGTCGCTGGGGATCGCCCTCATCCTGGGACTTGGCTACGGTTGGCGTCATATGGGGATCGTGTCGGTTGATCAACTGTCGACGTTGCTGGCTGCCAACGACGGGGCACCGCCCGAGGTGATCGTGTGCGACGTTCGCTTCTACCTCGCCGACCACGAACAGGGGCGGCGCGAGTACGACGCGGGCCACATACCCGGCGCTCGCTTCGTCGACCTGCACACCGAGCTCGCCGACCAGTCGGTCAGCGGCCGTGGCCGGCATCCCTTGCCGCCCGTTGAAGACTTCCATGCGTTGCTCGGCCGCCTCGGCATTCAGCCGAGCACGCTCGTCGTCGCCTACGACGCAGACGGCGGCGCAATCGCGTCGCGTCTGTGGTGGATGCTCAGGTCGGTCGGCCACAACCGGGCCGCAGTGCTCGACGGCGGCTTCCCGGCCTGGATAGCCGCGGGGCAGCCGGTCACCACCGATGCACCGACCGTCACCGCAACCGACTACCCGGCGTTGCCCGACTGGATGGGTGTCGTGTCGGCCGACGACGTGGCCGAAGGGCTGGCGTACGGAGCCACCGTCGT
>DATKCX010000028.1:0-8354 GCA_035512975.1 Ilumatobacter sp. | reverse complement strand
CATTGGTCGCCGTCGAGCGTTGCGGTGGTGCGCAGAGCGGCCAGGTCGCTGCCGGCACCGGGCTCGCTGTATCCCTGACACCACAGATCGTCACCAGACAGGATGCGTGGAAGGAACCATTGCTTCTGTGCATCGGTTCCCCAGCGCAGCAATGTGTTGCCGAGCATCTTGATCCCAAAGGTGTCGTTGTAGCCCATGGTTGGCACGCCCGCTCGGGCGAACTCTTCGACGAGGACGACCTGCTCGAGCTTGCTGAGGCCGGCACCGCCGTACTCTTTCGGCCAGGCGACGCCGAGGTAGCCGTTCTCGAACAGGGTCGTGCGCCACGTGTCGACGAAGTGGTCCGCTTCGTGCCGGTCGGTGATCGCGCCGATGCCGCGCCAGTTGCTCGGTAGCTGCGCAGCGAGGAAATCTTTGACGCTGCGACGGAACTCCTCTGCTGGGGCGGAGTGTGCCGGGTCCATGTCTCAAACTATACAAACAGTATACGGATATAACTATATTGAAGATCAGCCGCCCGTTGTCAGGCCTTGTCTGCTGAAGAATAAATAAGTATACTGAATTGATGGACGCAGACGATGTACGTGGTTGGGTCTCCGAGCATTGGTCGATCGATGCGACCCTCGGTGAGTGGTGGGAGAAGCTCGCCAAGAGTGGACTCGCCTTTCCGACTTGGCCGAGCGGAGCAGGCGGCATCGGTGCTTCCACGTCCGAAGCGCGAGCTCTGTCGGCTGCCCTCGCCGCAACGGGCGTGGTCGGTCCGCCCAGCGGGGTCGGTCAGCATCTCGGCGCCCCGACAGTCTTGGCGCACGGCACGCCGGAGCAACAGTCGGCCTGGGTCGGTCGACTCGCGAGCGGACAAGAGGCGTGGTGTCAGCTGTTCTCCGAGCCCGGTGCCGGATCCGATCTGGCCGCACTCCGGTGCCGCGCGGACCGTGACGGCGACGGCTGGGTGATCAACGGCCAGTAGGTCTGGAACTCCGGTGCTGGCCGCTCCGAACGCGGACTGCTACTCGCGCGCACCAATTCGGATGTGCCCAAGCACCTCGGCATCACGTTCTTCGTCATCGACATGCGCCAGCCGGGCATCGAGACCAGGCCGTTGCGTCAGATGAACGGAGACGCCGAATTCGACGAGGTGTTCCTCACCGACGCGTACGTCAGCGACGACCGGATCATCGGCGGTCTCGGCAACGGGTGGAAGGTCGCTCAGACCACCCTGGCGTACGAACGGACGAGCATCTCGTCACGCGGCGGAGCCAACGCGTCGTTCGCTCCAGGGGAGTTGAACGGGTTCGTCGACCGACGCCTCGGAGATCTGCTGAGCGAGCAACCCAGTCAAACTCAAAGTCGAATCGGTGGGGGCTACCTGCTGCCGAGGTCCGCAGCGACGCGTCTTGCGGCCGAGTGTGGTCGCTCGGGTGACCTCGTTCTGCGCCAGCAGCTCGTCGACTATCTGATCCGCGTCGAGGTCAACCGCCTCACCGGGCTCCGAGCGCGGGCCAATGCCCGCGGCGGACGACCTGGCCACGAGGCATCGATCGGGAAACTCGCGCTTTCGGATCTCGCTCGGCGGTCGCGCAACCTCGGGATGTCGATTCTCGGAGCGGCCGGAATGCTGTCGGGCGACGACGCACCGCACGGTGGGGCGGTGCAGCACATGGTGCTGTCGAGCTTTGCCACCGGGCTCGGCGGTGGCACCGACGAGATCCAGAGGAACGTGATCGGAGAGCGCGCCCTCGGGCTGCCACGCGAGCCACAGGTGGACAAAGACGTTCCGTTCAGCGCGTTACTGCGGTCGTGATCATCCCATCGCCATCTTCACGTGTGGAGCCTCGCCCGATCCCCGGTGGAGGCCCGCAGTCGCTGGCGTGGCTCACGCGATATGGCCGCACACGTTCTCCCGACGCCGAAGCGCTCATCAGCCGCCACCGGCGGCTGAGCTTCGCGCAGCTCGACGACGAAGTCAGCTGCGCGGCTGGCGCGCTGAGTTCGTTCGGCATCTCGGAGGGCGACAGGGTGGCCGCTTCCCTCGGGAACCACGTCGAACTCGTCGTCGCATTCCTCGCTGCGCAGCGGCTCGGCGCGATCTGGGTAGGTATCAACACGAGTGCGGCTCAAGCAGAGACAGACTGGATCCTCGATGACTGCGGTGCGACCGTATTGATCACCGACCACGCCGGTATCGCCAAAGCGGTCGGACGCGGCAGCGCGCTGCGAGTGATCGATGCCGAGCCAGGCCGTCACCACAGCGAGTGGGCGAGTGCGGTTGCCCGTCAGACACCCATCGAAGGCGCGCACCCAGATCCGTTCGCGCCGGCCGCGATCGCGTACACCAGCGGAACCACCGGTAGGCCCAAAGGTGTCGTCCACAGCCAGCACAACATGCTGCTTCCCGGTGCCGCGCTCGGGTGGACAGAGCCCGACCCTGACGGCCGGATGGGTGTTTGCCTGCCGCTGACCATCCTCAACCTGATGATCCTCGGGCCGATAGCGGCGCTCCAGTTCGGCCGGCCGTGCGTGCTGATGGACCGTCGGGATCCCGTCGGGATCGCCGAATGGGTTCGACGAGAGTCGATCACCACGTTCGCGGCGGTGCCGACGATGATCCACGATCTGCTGACGAACCCGTCAGTTGATCAAGCCGATCTCGTGACCCTGCGCCGGCCCGGTGTGGGAGGAGGAAGTTGCCCAGACTCGTTCAAAGCGCTGTACGAGCATCGCTTCGGCACCCGAGTGTCGGTCAGCTACGGCCTCACCGAGGTGCCGACCGTCGTCACCAGAGAGCAGCCCACATGGCCTGTCGTTCCAGGGTCGTGCGGGCGGGCGCTCCCGCAGTTCGAGGTCACGATTCGCGACGACCACGGCATCGTTCTCGGCCCCGGCGACACCGGCGAGATCTGTGTAGGGCCTGCAGGCGAGGGTCCGTTCGCAGGCGTGTACACGCCGATGCTCGGCTACTGGAATGCCGACGCACTGATCGGCTCACCAGTTCGCGACGGCGTTCTGTTCACCGGCGACATCGGACATCTCGGGCCCGAGGGTGATCTGTTCGTCACCGATCGCAAGAGCGACCTGATCATCCGTGGCGGGGCAAACGTGTACCCCGCAGAAGTCGAGGCAGCCTTGCACACCGACCCTCGGGTAGCGCGGTGCTGCGTGGTCGGCGTCGCCGATGAACGACTTGGCGAGCGCGTCGCCGCCGCGGTGGTGCTCGCGGACGGTGCGGAAATCGACGTCGATGATCTCGTTGCCACGTGTGCGGCGAGGCTCGCGCCGTACAAGGTCCCCGAACGAATCATGTTCGTCGACGATCTTCCCTGCAACGCGATGGGCAAGGTGCAAAAGCGCCAGGTCGCGGCCTGGTTCTGCTGATCAGACGACTGCTGATCAGACGCCTGCTGATCAGACGCCTGCTGATCAGACGATGGTGGCGCCCATGTCCACCGGAAGCTGGATCCCGGTGACACAACGCGACATGTTGCTCGCCAGGTAAACGACCGCGTCGGAGATGTCAGTCGGATCTGCGAACTGCGGTGTGGGCAGGACCGAGCCGAACGACTTGAGGTAGTCGGGGTGTTCACCGACGATCACGCCGACTGACGGGTCCTCCACCATGGGCGATTGAACGCCCCATGGATGAATCGAGTTGACGCGGATGCCGTACTCGCCGAGCTCGATCGCGGCCGACTTCGTGAACCCGACGACGCCGTGCTTGGCCGCGCTGTAGTGCGACTGGCCTGGCAGCGACTTGATGCCCGCCACGGAGGCGATTGCGATCATGGAGCCGCCGCGGCCCTGCGCGATCATCGTGGGAGCTGCTGCTCGGAACGTGCGCCACACGCCGGTGAGGTTGATGTCGAGCATGGCCTGCCACTTGTCGTCGGTCATCTCCCAGAACCGGTCCCAGGTGGAGATGCCGGCGTTGGCGACCACCACGTCGAGACCCCCGAACGCCTGAACGCCGGCAGCGACAGCGGCGTCGAGCGACGTCTGGTCGCGAACGTCTGCGACGCGGGCGATGACGCCGGCTCCTTCCTTCTCGACCAGGCGCGCGGTCTCCTCGAGATCATCGATGGTTGCGGTGGCGTAGCCGACCGGTGCGGCCTCGGCACAGATGTCGATCGCGATGATGTCGGCACCCTCAGCGGCCAAGCGCACAGCGTGGCTGCGCCCCTGGGCCCGTGCAGCGCCGGTGATGAACGCGACCTTTCCGTCGAGCAGGCCCATATCAGCCCCACACCAACGGCAGGCCGTTGGTCGGCGTGCGCGGGTTGTGGGTGAACTGCACCGAGTGGCCGTCGCGGATGCGGAAGTCGGGGATGCGGGTGAGCAGTTCCTCCAGGGCAACACGGATCTCGAGACGGGCGAGATGCGAGCCAAGGCAGCGATGGAAGCCACTCGCGAACCCGATGTGTGGGTTCGATTCACGATGGAAGTTCACGGTGAGCGGGTCGTCGAACATCTCGGGGTCGAGGTTGGCACCGGCCCACGACACGATCACCTGCTGCCCGGCAGCGACCTTCTCGCCACCGATCTCCATGTCGACCTGTGGATACCGATGGCCGGTGGTGACCGGTGAGGTGAAGCGCATCAACTCTTCCACGACAGCTGGCCACAGCGACGGATCATCCAGCACTTCCTGGCGGCGATCAGGGTTGCGGGCGAACCACGTGATGAGACATGCCATCGAGGACCCCACCGTGTCGAGCCCCGCGATCATCAACAGGTACACGATGTCGAGTTCCTCTTCGCGGCTGAGCGTGTGGCCGTCGACCGACGTGGTGACGAGCCAACCGAGGAGATCCTCGCCGGGATCAGCGCGGGATGAGCGCTCTTCCAGCACCGGCTCGAAGTACGCGTAGCACTTCGCGCTGGCGGCCATGATGTCGGCCATGATCTGCTCGAGACCCTTCGACGGATCGTGCTTGAGGATGCCGTTCTTGAAGGAGAGGAAGAACTCGAGGTCCTCCTGCGGCAAGCCCATGATGCCGAGGAAGATCGACGACGGCAGCGGCTCGCAGTACTCCTCGAAGATGTCGATCTCGCCGAGATCCACGAACTTGTCGATCAGGGCACGGGCGCGCTCTCGAATGGTTGGTTCCATCAGCGCGACCCGTTTGGGTGAAAACAACGGGTCGAGCAGCTTGCGGTACTTGGTGTGCTCGGGGCCGTCGAGATCGAGTGGAATGAGGGGGCGCGTGCCACCCATCGACGGCCCTCGCCCGCCATTGCCCAGCACGTCTCGGCTGCGCGTGACCGCATTGATGTCGGCCATCCGCAACGCGGTGACGGTGCCGTCGGCGTTGTGCGAGAACGGGCACTTCTCGTGCATGGCGGCGTAGTACAGCTCCGGGTGCTCGCTGGCGAGGGTGGCGACACCCTCGGCGTCGTCGGCCGCCGTGCGTTGCATGGAGACGGCGTGGTCTTGGACACTCTGCTCGTAGGTCATCTCATCCTGCGCTTTCTACTACTTGACGAAGTTCTTCTGGCATGACGTTGCCGCCTCCACCGAGATCGCTCGGCATGATGATGGAGGTGCGGGCGAAGTTGCCGCCGTCGGCCGATGCCAGGGTCTGGCCGCTCATGTATCGCGATTCATCGCTGGCCAGGAACAGCGCGACGTAGGCGTTGTCGCGAATTGCTGGCGGGGTGTCGAGGCGCAGCGGCATCGCCCGGTTGTCGGGGTCCCACGGTGCCAACTGTTCGTAGCTGAGACCGAGCACGTCGGCCTCTGATGGCATCGCGAAGTTGGCCGACATGCCGTGAGTGGGTGCCAGGCCGTTGGCCCGGATGCCGTGTTTGCCCCACTCGATCGCCGCGGCGCGGACGAGACCGTTGCCGCCCGCCTTGCTCGCCGTGTAGGCGGGAAAGCCGGGGTACGCATTGAACGACGATGCCGAGGTGGTTGCGAGCAACGTGCCCCCACCACCCTGGGCGATCATCTGCCTGGCCGCGTACTTCCAGGTGAGGAAGATCCCGGTGAGGTTGGTCGCGATGATGTTGTTCCAGTCGTCGAGCGAGAGTTCCTCGAAGACGTTGGCACCGAATCCCGGCTCGGGGATACCTGCGTTCGCGTGCATCACGTCGATCCGTCCGAAGTGGTCGACCGCGGTCTGCGTGAGGCGCTCCATGTCGGCCTCCACCCGCACATCGGCGTGGATGCCGACGGCTTGGCCACCAGCAGCGATCACTTCGGCGGCCACCTTCTCGGCCCGACCGTGCACGAAGTCGCTCGTGATGATCCGGGCTCCCTCGCTGGCGAACAGCAACGCGCACTCTCGTCCGAGACCGGATCCCGATCCCGTGATGGCGACAACTTTGTCCTGCAAACGCATTCGCGTAAACCCCCAGTGGTTTTTCGGGCGTGAGCCGCCCGACACCTCTCCGACTATAGAGGGTAATGATCTACCTGAACAAGCCTCTTGATCGGAAAGGTCAAAACAGTATACTCAATCGCCATGGGCGAGTTCGAACAGCTGCGCGACGAGGTGCGCGAGTGGTGCGCGGCGACAATCCCCGCCGACTGGCGCGAGCAACAGCGCGGCGCAGACCACCACCAGTACATCGAGTTCCAGAGGTGGTGGCGCGAACAGCTGGCGGGTGCCGGGTATTTCATCCCGCATTGGCCCCGTGAGTGGGGTGGCACCGCGATGAGCCTGCCGGAACAAGTCGTGCTGTATGAAGAGCTGTCTCGCGGCGACGCACCCCGATTAGGGATCACCCAGGTCTCGGTGTTCAACGCCGCGCCGGCGATCATGCACGCCGGTACCGACGAGCAGAAGCAGCGCTACCTGCCGGCGATCGCCGGTGGCCAGATCTGGTGTCAGGGGTTCTCCGAACCGAATGCCGGCTCCGATCTCGCGGGCCTCCAGACCAGCGCAGTACGCGACGGCGATCAGTACGTCGTCAATGGCCAGAAGATCTGGACGTCGATGGCGCGCGAGGCCGAGCAGTGCATCCTGCTGGCTCGCACCGACCCGGCCGCACCGAAGACGAAGGGCATTTCGTTCTTCGTGATGGACATGCGCAGCGCAGGCATCGAGGTGCGTCCGATCAAGAACCTGGTCGGCGACAGCGAGTTCTGCGAGATGTTCATGGACGACGTGATCATCCCTGCCGAGAACCTGATCGGTGCGGAGAACAGCGGTTGGCGCGTGTCGCAGTCCACGCTCGGCTCGGAGCGGGCGGTTTCGTTGATCGGCCTCGCCGAGTTGCTGCGTCGCAACGGCAGGGACTTCCTCATCGACGCTGCTGCCGATTGGACGATGCCCGACGGCACTCCGGCTCTCGACGACAGCGGCGTGCGCGAGGCGATCGGCGGCCTGTACGGGGAGGTCGAGATCCTGCGCCTCGTGTTGACGCGGATGGTCACGAACCTGCTGCACCACGGTGGAGCGGGCCCCGAGGCCTCGGTCGTGAAGATCTATTACACCGAACTCCTCCAGCGACTGATGAAGTTCGCCTCCGAGCTGCATGGCCTGCCCGGGCAGGTCCTGCGCGCCGGGGTGCCGAGCAGCGGTTGGGAGACACACGACTTCGCCCGTGACTTCATCAACTCGTACTCGTGGACGATCGGCGGCGGCACGAACGAGATCATGCGCAACATCGTCGGCGAACAGGTGCTCGGCCTCGATCGTGAGCCGCGGCCGGAAGGGTTGGCGCGATGACGATCGAGCGAATGTCCGATGCAGAACGATCCGAACTGCAGCACACGGCCAGGCGCGTACTTGCCGAGCGTTCACCGATGGAACGAGTCCGCGAGTTGCTCGACGACCCGCGCGGCTTCGACCCTGCGTTGTTTGCCGGGCTGGTCGACCTCGGTTGGACCGGTATGCACCTGCCAGAGGCCATGGGTGGTTTCGGTGCTTCGTTCGCCGACACCGCCGTCGTGATCTCCGAGCTCGGTCGGGCTGTCGTCGCCGGCCCGTTGGTGTCGTCGGCGATCGTCGCCAGCGGTGCACTGCTCGCCACGTCGAACACCGCTGTGGCGAAGGAGATGCTGCCTGCCATCGTCGATGGTTCGATGATCGCCACCGTGGCGATCGCCGGCGCTGGTGGCCACTATTCGTCGGCCGCGGTCGGCCCGCAGTGGATGCCCGCCGATGGTGGGGGAGTGGTGCTCCATGGCGCGGCGACGTTCGTTCTCGACGCCGAGGTGGCCGACGTGTTGATCGTGTTCGCGCGCGGCGAGATGGGAATCGTCGCCGCCGTGGTCGACCGCAACGCACCGGGAGTCGTGGTGACACCGACGGCCACGCTCGATCAGACGAGACGACCCGCCCAGGTGGCCTTCGATCGTGTGCGCCTGCAGGCGGGCGCATTGCTGGCCGAACCAACCGATGGCGCAGCAC
>DATKCX010000027.1:0-7774 GCA_035512975.1 Ilumatobacter sp. | reverse complement strand
TGTGGCGGGCTGGTGCTCGAATCGTTGCAACACGTCGCACTGTCGTACCTCCATCGCACCGCAGGCACGGACGTGCCGTTCTGGCGGATGGTCAGCACCTCGGTGGACGAGTTGCGTGACCGTGCAGGCGCGATCGTCGGTGCCAGCGGTGTCGGCACGGTCATCGACACGGTGGCATTGCCGGGCGCAGGCTCGGTGCCCGGAGCTGAGATTCCCTCCGTCGGTCTTGCGATTCCCGGCGACCGGCTTGCGGCACTTCGGGCGCACACCCCGCCGGTCATCGCCCGCACCCGAGACGACGCCACGATCCTCGACCTCCGAGCCGTCGACCCGCTCGACGATCAACTCGTCATCGCCGCCATCCGCAGCTGCTGAGTACCAGGGTCTGAACGCACGATGAGGATTCTCGCCACCGCCGGCCACGTGGATCACGGCAAGTCATCGCTGGTGCTCGCGCTCACGGGTATCGACCCCGACCGCTTCGAGGAAGAGAAGCGACGCGGTCTCACGATCGACCTGGGGTTCGCCCACACCACACTGCCGTCAGGCGAGCAGCTCAGCTTCGTCGACGTTCCGGGCCATGTTCGTTTCCTCCGCAACATGCTCGCCGGCGTGGGCGGCATCGACGCGTGCTTGTTCGTGGTCGCCGCCACGGAAGGTTGGAAGCCACAGTCGGAGGAGCATCTCCGCATCCTGCAGTTGTTGGGTATCCGTCACGGTTTGGTCGCGCTCACCAAGGTCGACCTCGTCGACGATGAGTGGACGGAGATCGCCATGCTGGAAGTGGCCGAGGCGGTGACCGGAACCTTCCTCGACGGTGCACCGATCATCCCGGTCGCGGCGGTCGGTGGTGATCGGCGCGGTATGGACGAACTGGTCACCGCGCTCGACGAATTGGTGGCCGCAACGTCCCCAGCGAGAGATCGCGATCGGGCCCGCCTGTGGGTCGACCGCTCGTTTGCCGCGAAAGGCAGCGGCACCGTGGTCACCGGAACGCTGACAGGAGGTTCGCTGCGCACGGACGACGCCGTGGTCATCGTCGACGAGCACGGCACCCGACCGGGCCGAGTGCGCTTTATCCAGACCCATGGAACCGCCTTGAGCGACGTGGGTCCGGGTCATCGAGTAGCCCTCAACCTCACTGGAATTTCGCACACCGAGGTGGAACGCGGTGCCGCGGTGGTTCACGCCGACCAATGGCACATCACCGACCGGTTCGACGCGTCGCTCGACGTGCTCGGTGCGCTCGAACACGACGTGTCGCGGCGAGGCGCGTTCCAGGCGTACATCGGTTCGCGTGAGGCGGCCGTGAAGGTGCGGGTGCTCGGCGGCGAGGCGATCGCACCTGGCACCTCAGGTCTGGTCCGAATCTTCCTGCCCTGCGGATTGCCGCTGCTACCTGGCGACCGGTTCGTGCTACGCGAATCCGGGCGTGACGAAACCGTCGGTGGTGGAACCGTGCTCGACATCGACCCGATCGTGCGCGCCAACAGGGCCCACCCAGACGGCACGGTCGACCGAGTGATCACCGAACGCGGTTGGGTCGACGTCGCGTTGCTGGCACTGCTCACCGGTGAGATGCGACCTCCCACGATCGGTCACTGGGTGGTCGCTCCGGAACTGCTGGCTGCGGAAGTCGCCCGCTGGCAAGCCGCGATCGACGCCGGCGGCGATGCCGGGCTCGACCTGGCTCCGCTCGACGACCGAGAGCGAGCGGTCGTCGAGTCGCTCCCCGACGTGGCGGTGAGTGGTGGGCTGGCGCGTCGGGCCGATGCTGTCGACCCGTTCGCCGACCATCCCCTCGCCGCTGCGATCCTCGCTGGCGGCTTCGCTCCCGAGCCGCCGAGCGGCGTCGACCGATCGGTGGTGCGCGAACTGGTGCGCCGGGGCCTGCTGATCGAACGCGATCAGCTGCTGTTCCATCGCGACGTCGTCGAGCAGGCTGCGCTGCTGGCGGCAGAACTGTTGGCCGAAGCCCCAGAGGGGTTCACCGTGTCGCAGTTCCGCGAGCGCACCGGTGCCAGCCGAAAGTTCGCGGTGCCGTTGGTCGCCGAACTGGATCATCGAGGTGTCACACGCCGCCGCGACGACGTCCGTGTGGCCGGCCCGCGTTTGCCCCGCTAGTTGGCGGAGACGTCGGCGGTGTCGCCGGTGGTGGCATCCGCGTCGGCGTCGTCACCGGGCTTCTTGCGCATCTCGCGGTAGTCCTTCGCGGCACCTTCCAGCGGCTCGACTTCCAACGTGACTCCGTCGATCGCCGCGACGAGCAGCGGTTCACCTGCGGCGATGGCGGTCGCTCGGTTGGTGCGCGCCCGCCATTCGGCGTCGTTGACCCGAACGATGCCGTCGGGGTCGATGTCGGTGACGGCCACGCCGTCGGCACCGATCATCCACTCACGACCAACTGTGGGTGTGGCGAATCGGGTGCGGGTCATCGAGGGCATGCCGACGATGAATGTGAGCATGATGCCGCCGATGCCGGCGATGAGCGACAGCCATGATGGCCGCAACGAAGTCTGCCCCACCGGCTCGAACAGCCAGAAGCTGCCGACGATGGTGAACACGATGCCCACGCCGGTCCAGAAACGCGGGATGCCCACCTGCACGTCGACCGCGAACGCCAACATCGCAAGCAACAGCAGCGCCACCGCCCACGGTCGGGCGGGCAGTTCCACCAAGCCGTAGCACGCCATGATCGTGCAGAACGCTCCGACCGCGCCGGCGATGCCGACACCAGCGGTGTAGAACTCGAAGATCAAGAGTGCCAGCCCGATGAGCAGCATCAACAGGGTGACCTCGGGGCTCGCGGCGGTGTGGAACAGCTGGTCGATGAGACCAAGCTTGGCGAATCGTGCCGGGGCGATCGTCTCACGCTGGACGGTCCCCGACTCGGTGACGATCTCGGTGGTCGTGTCGATCACCACGCCGTTCTCTTCGTAGCCGTCGAGCGCATCGAGCATGTTCAAGATCGTGGCGATGCCCTCGTCGGAAATGCGCTGCTGGAACACGTCGAGCGCCCGTGCCTCGGCAAGACCGACAGTGCGCGACTTCAGTTCCGTGAGCGCTACGCCCAGTTCGAACTCGGAGATCGGCGCGCCGACGTTGCCCACCCGCGCTCCCGGTGCCATGCCGGTGACGTCGGCAACCGCCAGGATCTGCGCCGGCGCGCCGTACAAACGGGCACCGGTCGGGCCGACCCACACGCCGATCGGCACCTCGGCTGCGTCGATCTTGCTCAAGAGGGCGGCCATTTCGGCGTCGCTGATGACAGCGCCGCGGGAATCGACCTGCAGCACCAATGCCTGGCTGCCATCGGTCTCGGCCCGTTCGATCGCGTCGGCAATCTCGGCGACGACGATGTGGTCGAACAACCCGTTCACCTGCAACACGTCGACCGGTTCGGCAGCCACGGACGTCGCAACGGTTGTGGTGGTGGCACCCGTATCGTCGGGATCGGTTTGCGCTGCCGCTTGGCCGGTGGTCAGCGACAACGTGGCACCCATCAATGCGACGCCGCCGAGTAGGCCGATCAGTAGTCTGCGCACCAGGTCCTCCGGAAATGTTGTCGAACTCACCCCCACTCGCCGACCTCGTCAGCTCGAACATCGTCATCGTCGCCGGTAAGGGCGGTGTGGGCAAGACCACGGTAACGGCAGTTCTGGCACGCGCCGCAGCAGAACGCGGCAAGCGTGTGTTGGTGATCGAACTCGATGGCAAGCCGGCATTGGCGCAGCTGCTGCCCGGGCTCGATGTGCGTCACATCTCAGCGGCCGACGCGTTGGAGGAGTACCTCCAAGAGCATGGCTTCAAGCGCATCGCCAAACGCCTGGCTGCCACCGGGGTGATCGACGTGGTCAGCACCGCTGCCCCTGGCATCGACGATCTGGTCGTGTTGGGAAAGATCAAACAGCTCGAACGGTCTGGCGAGTTCGATCTCATCGTGGTCGACGGCCCGGCAGCCGGGCATGCCATCACGTTCCTGTCGTCGGCGAGCGGATTGCTCGACTCGGTGCGCGCCGGGCCGGTACGCACTCAGGCCGAAGACGTGGCGGCGTTGCTGGCAGACCCGGAACGATGCCAGGTCGTGCTGGTGACGTTGCCCGAGTCGACTCCGGTGACGGAAATGATCGAGACCTCGTTCGCGTTGGAAGATCGGGTGGGCGTTCAGTTGGCGGCGATCGTGGTGAACCAGGTGGATGTCGGCCCCGCCGTGCCAGATCCCACCGATGTCGACTTCGGACGGGCAACTGCGCAGGTTGACGATGCTTGCGCCGCAGCGGAGTTTCGCCGGTCTCGTCGCGCCGTGCAGGCAGCCGAGCTCGCGCGTCTGTCGAGCGAACTGCCATTGCCGCAGCTGCGAGTGCGCTCCATGCCGGCCGCCGGGCTCACGGCGAACGACATCGTGGCACTGAGCGCCATGTTCGATGGCGAGGACAGCGGCGACGACAGCCCAGCGGCGTCGGAGGTCGACGCGACATGAGCGCCCCGCCCGCCCTGGTCGGGGATCTGGTCGACACGGCCGATGTCATCGTGTGTTGCGGGTCGGGCGGTGTGGGAAAGACCACCACCGCCGCAGTGCTCGGCATCGAAGCGGCGCGTCGCGGCCGACGTGCTGTCGTGGTCACGATCGATCCGGCCCGACGACTCGCCGACGCGCTCGGGCTCAGCGGAGGACTGTCGGGCGAGCCGCAACTCATTGCGCTGCCGGTGCTCGAAGGCGGCGCGGCCGCGGGCGAACTGTGGGCAATGATGCTCGACACTCCGGCGATGTTCGACAAAGTGGTTCGCGCCCACGCAGCCGATGCCGAACAGGCCGACCGCATCGTGGCCAACCGCTTCTATCGCAACATGGCCGACGCACTCAGCGGCACACAGGAGTTCATGGCGTCGGAGGCGTTGCACGAACTGCACGGCGACGTCCGCTTCGATCTCGTCATCGTCGACACGCCGCCGAGTCGCAACGCGCTCGACTTTCTCGATGCGCCTGGTGTGCTGACCCGGTTCCTCGATCACCGTGCGTTCAAACTCCTGATGCTGCCCACGCGCACCGGCTTGAAGGTGTTGTCGGCGGCGACGCAGCCGTTGCTCCGTGCGATCGGTCGGGTGGTCGGCTCGGAGGTGCTCGCCGACACGGTGGCGTTCTTCCAGTCGTTTGCCGGGATGGAATCGGGGTTTCGCGACCGAGCTGAAGCGGTCGGGTTGCTGCTGCGGGCATCGTCGACCAAGTTCGTGCTCGTCGCCGCGCCGCAGCACGACACGGTCGCCGAGGCGGTGTGGTTCGCCCAGCAGCTCACTGCCAACGACTTCTCGGTGTCTGCTGCAGTCGTCAACCGCGTGCAACCGCACTTCGGCGACGGCACCGTCGCCGACGCAATGTCACGTTCAGCCGCAGCTCACGAGCGCGGTCACGACGACGTGGCCGCGATGTGGGACAACCTGGCCGACTTGCGCACGGTGGCCGACGCCCAACGCGCCGAACTCGCCCCGTTGCGCGACGCCATCGGCGGCGACCTGATCGCAGAAGTGCCCCAACTCGCCACCGACGTACACAGCCTCGACGCACTCGAGTTGATCGCGGCGCATCTGTTCGCGCGCTGAACGCGAGGCGGGGTATCGTCGCTTCGTGCATATCTTGCTCGCCACCGACGCCGACTGGATCGTCAACGAAGTCACCGCCGCGCTCGGCTCGCCCGACACCACGTTCACGGTCTGCACCGAGGGCCGTGTGGTGTCGAAGGTGATCGAAGAGCGCCTGCCCGACCTCACGATCCTCGACCTGCAGATCGGTTCGATGGGCGGCATGGCCGTCACCATGGCGCTGCGGAACGACGAGTCGGCCGGCACCTTGCCACACACCAACGTGTTGATGCTGCTCGATCGCGCCGCCGACGAGTTTCTCGCGAAGCGTTCGGGGGCCGAAGGCTGGATCGTCAAGCCCCTCGACGCGCTTCGCCTGCAGCAAGCAGCCGCGGTGATTGCCGGCGGCGGCGTGTACGCCAATGCCGTGCCGGCATCGCCGGTCCCCGAGCCCGTCATCCCCCAGCCCGTCAACGATGACGAGACGGTTGATTCTTCAACGGCTCCCGAGGAAGAACCGGCCCCCGCCGGATAGAGTCATTTTCCGCTACGGGGTGTAGCGCAGCTTGGTTAGCGCGCCACGTTCGGGACGTGGAGGCCGGAAGTTCAAATCTTCTCACCCCGACCAGAGAACCCCTGGTTGCGGTACCTGCGAAAGCAAACCGTAGCCAGGGGTTTCGTCTTGCAGGTCTCCTTGGGAGCCATCTTGGGAGCCATTTGTGCGTAAAGTGGTGGGTGCCGATCGAACGGAGGATCCGCCATGTCGAAGACGCCCACCGCCCGCTCCCATGGGGAAGGGTCGATCTACCGGAGCGACTACACGCGACCTGGGAGTGGCGTGACCGTCGAGCGGTGGATCGCCTCGGTCGACGTGGGCGTCGGTGCGAACGGCCAACGCCTGCGGAAGAGGATCACCGGCCCCACCCGGAAGGCCGTCGCCGACAAACTGCGCGTACTCCAGCGCGAGCATGATTCCGGTGTCGACGTGCGGAAGAAGTCGATGACCGTCTCCGACCTCGCCCGTGAGTGGCTGATCCACTTGGAGAACAACGAGGGCACGAAGGAGGAAGGCACGATTCTGCGCCTCCGGCCGCGTGTCACCAAGCACATCGTCCCGGCCGACCGGATCGGCAGGCACCGCCTCGAAACACTCACCGTTGCTCAGGTCGAAGCGTGGCTCCGCCGCGAGGCCGAGTCCGGCGCCACGGGAGGCAAGCCGCAGGCGCGAGCCACGTGCCGCGATTACAAGCAGATGTTGGGTGAGATGCTGGAATGGGCCATTGCCCGGCGCTACGTCACCTGGAATCCGGCGCGGGTCGCCAAGCTGCCCAAGGACCGCTCGGCAACGAACCCCGACGCCGCTTCCGTGTACAAGACGTCGAAGGCGAAGGAATCGTTCACCCGCGAGCAGTACGCGGCCCTGATGACCGTGCTGACAGCCACGGGCGAAGAGGCGTGCAAGACCCGAACCCCCGCCGCCTACTTCGTCGCGCTGTTGAGCCTCGGGGCGCGACCCGGCGAGATGGACGGCCTGCGGTGGAAACAGGTCGACTTCGAGAGCCGCGCGATCACCCTCGACCACGCGATCAAGCGCGCTGACGGCGGACGCCCGCTCAGCATCGGCCCAACAAAAACCGGCAACCGACGCGACGTCGAGATGACCGACCTTCTGGTGGCGGCGCTGCACCGGCACCGCAAGCAACAAGCAGAACGCCGGCTCGCGATCGGCCCGCTGTGGACGGCGGACCCACGGTGGGTCGACCTCGTGTTCACCTCCGAAGTCGGAACGCCGGTCGATCCGTCACACGCCCGCCGCGACTTCAAGAAGGTCTGCGCCCAGGCTGTGGTGCCGGGCCTGTCCCTGTACGAGATGCGCCATACCGTCGCGTCACTGATGGTTGACGCTGACGTGCCGCTGCGCGAAGTGGCCGACCTGCTCGGCCACAAGGACCTGGAGATGGTGGTGAAGCGCTACCGCCACCGCACCGACGGAGTCGTCAAGTCGCACGTTGCTGTGCTCGGCTCCTTGACGTCTGAGAATCGTGAGAGCTGGAGCAGATAGCGGAGGTAGGACTTGAACTCCGGATCAGCCAATTTCCGTGATCGTCCGTCAGTGTCCACTGTTGACCGTCACACCTGGTCAGAGACTGTTTTCAGCGATCGGACGTGTCGCCTGGTGATGTCTGGTGTCAGCCAG
>DATKCX010000026.1:0-6154 GCA_035512975.1 Ilumatobacter sp. | reverse complement strand
CGACCCTCCAACACCCGACCCTCCAACAGATGGTTACGACGCAATCGTCGTGGCCGGCGGCAGCGGCTCCCGCCTCGGTGGCACCGTGCCCGGCCACAAAGCACAGATTCGCCTCGCCGGTCGCCTGCTGGTGGATCACGTGCTCGCAGCAGTCGGCGATGCGGCAACGGTGGTGTGCGTGGCGAGCGGGTTGCCAGAACGCCTGCTCGGCGACCCGTTGCGCTGTGTGGAACAACCGGTCGGCGCAGGTCCGCTGGCGGCAGTCGCAGCTGGTCTGGAACTGGTCACGTCCGAGCGAGTGGCGTTGGTCGCTGCCGACACTCCGTTCATCGGCGGCGCACTGACATCGCTGCGCCGCGAACTGGAGGCGCGAGACGCCGACGCGGCAGTGCTCGTCGATGCCGACGGTCGCCGCCACTACCTAGCAGCCGTGTGGCGGACGACGGCGTTGCGATCGTCGCTCGTCGCACTGGGCGACGTCACCGGACGCTCGATGCGGTCGCTGTACGACCTGCCGCAACTCGAGGTCGTCGGTGTGCCCGACGTCGACGGATCGGTGTTCGATGTGGACACTGCCGAAGATCTCGCCGTCGCGGAGAAGCGCGTCGCGGCTAGCCGCGGTAGCCGTGGGTGATCGGCATGCGGCGGTCTTTGCCGAAGGCCTTCGGGGTGACACGTACGCCGGGCGGGCATTGACGACGCTTGTATTCGGCGATGTCGACGAGTCGCGTGATGCGTCTCACCAGTGCCTCATCGTGGCCCAACTCGATGATCTCCTGAGCGGTGCGGTCGTTCTCCACGTACTGTTTGAGGATGGGGTCGAGCACCTCGTACGGCGGTAGCGATTGATCGTCGCGTTGGTCGGGCCGCAGTTCGGCTGATGGAGGCTTGCTGATGACGTCGGGCGGGATGACGTCGCGACCCGCTGCCCGGTTGACGTAGCGACACAGGTCGTACACGTCGAGTTTGAGAACGTCTTTGATCACGGCGTACCCGCCGACCGAGTCGCCGTAGATCGTGAAGTAGCCCACCGCCATCTCGCTCTTGTTGCCGGTGGTGAGCACCATCCAGCCCATCTCGTTCGAGAGAGCCATCAGCAGCTGGCCGCGGCAGCGCGATTGGAGATTCTCGTAGGTGAGGCCCGGGGTTCGCCCTTCGAACGACGGCGCGAGCATGTCGAGGTAGGCCGAGAACGCTGGCTCGATCGAGATCGTGCGGAAGTCGATACCCAAATTCTCTGCGAGGAGTTGAGCGTCGGACTTCGAGTGATCCGATGAGTAACGCGACGGCATCGACACACCGTGGACGTGCTCTGCCCCCAGTGCGTCGACGGCCACGCAGGCGACGATGGTGGAGTCGATGCCGCCCGACAACCCGATCACCACATCGGAGAAGCCGTTCTTGCGGAGATAGTCGCGTGTGCCGAGCACCAACGCGTCGTACAACTCCCGGTGACTCTCCAGAGGAGGAGCAATCGCCGAGGTCGCGATGATGACGGGATGGCGAGCAGGATCGCGACGCGGGGTGGAGGAGATGGGGATCACGGGGAGCGGGGTGTCGGTGCGTCGGCCCCTTGGGTCGAGCAGGCGCTTGCGGTACACCGGCGCGGCGGGCACGTCGACAGTCATGAAGTGCTCCACGAACTGAGGCGCTCGTGCGAGCAACGTGCCTTCGGCGTCGACCACGAACGAGCCGCCGTCGAACACCAACTCGTCCTGACCGCCCACTTGATTCACATAGACGATCGCCGAATGGGCGTCTTGGGCACGGGTCGCGACCATGCGCTCGCGGCCGGTGTCTTTCTCCCAGTGGTACGGCGAGCCGTTGATGTTGATCGCCAGTTCTGCTCCGCCGGCGGCCTGCACCGCGAGCGGCCCGAAGGGCGACCAGATGTCTTCACAGATCGAAATGCCCACCTTGACGCCCGCGATCTCGTACAGCTCGAGCGGGTCGTTGTCGTTGCCGGGGGTGAAGTAGCGCTGCTCGTCGAACACGGCGTAGTTGGGAAGGAGTCGTTTGCGATACGTGCCGACGACGGCACCGTTCACACACACCGCTGCTGCGTTGTACAGGTCGCGGTCGCGGTCGACGAAGCCGATCACGGCGGCGCATTCACCGGTGTGCTCGGCGAACCGGGCGAGCGCATCGAGGTTGTCGGTGATGAAACCCGGCTTCAGCACCAGGTCTTCGGGTGGATACCCGATGATCGACAGCTCGCCGAATGCCACGATGTCGCAGCCCGACTCCTCGGCGCGGTCGTACGCGTCGATGATCGCTGCAAGGTTGCCCTCCAGGTCGCCCACTGTGGGGTTGAGCTGAGCGAGGCCGACCCGTACAACTGTCACGAGAGCAGGCTAACCGGGGCGGTCACTCTCAGGCGCTGAACACTCCGACCGCGTCGACGACGAGATCGGTGTCGACCAACGCCCGATAATTCACGGTGCCGGGTGCGCCGACCTTGCCGAACGTCAGCGCCGCGCGGGTTTGCAGCCGCCCGGTGAAATTCACCGTGGATGTTCCGTCGTAGTCGGTGCCTCCAGGGAACACGGCTACGAAGCCGGGTGCGCTGGTGCCGGTGACGGCGACGTTCTGCACGAGCGTGCCGTCGCTGGTGAAATCGACTGCCGACACCGTTCCGGTTCCGTCGGCAGAGAGCCTGGGGAAGCCCTGCGGCAGCCGGGTGTCGACCATGCGGGTCGGCGTGACGAACGAGAACAGCCCGCTCGTGCTGGCCGGGGCGTCGTCGGAGGTGAAGTAACCGAGAAGGTCGACGACGACGTCGTCGAGATTCAACGTGTGGACCTTCACCCGGCCCGACTCGTCGAACGGAACCACCACCATGTTGGCCCGCACGTCGCCAGCCAACACGTTGACATTCGAGGTGCCGGCGTACTCGCCGCCACCCGGATATGCCCCGGCGAAACCACCGGGCGAGTTCGCGGTGCCGATCGCCGCGATCGACAGCACGACCGCGCCGACGTCATCGGTGGGCAGCGCTCCGTCGCGGAAGAACGATCCGACGTTCACGGTGCCGTCGGCGGCGATCGAGAATTGGTTCTCGGCGGTCGGCTGATTCGGGCCAGCCGGAAGCCGGGTGTCGACCAACCGCGTCGGGCCGACCGCGTTGAAGCGGCCGCCAGTGGCGGGTCCGCTTGTCTCATGGAAGACACCCATCACGTCGACGACGATTCGCGCCGCAGTGTTCGTCTCGATGAGAAATCTTCCCTGGTCGTCGAGCGGCACGATCGCGGTGTTGGCGACGAACGCTTCGGCGGTGTCGGCGTTGAGGTTCGACGTGACGGGACGCGCCGACTCCGTCGCCCAGACTCGAACGAATCCCGGCCCGGCCGTGTCGGCCATGGTGATGTTCACCAGCGCAGCTTCGCCGGCGATCGGCAGACCAGCGTCGACGGCGCGCGTGGTACCTGCAACCACTTTGCCCGTGAGCGCGCCACCTGTTCCATCGCCTGTGTCGAATGCCCGGTACGGCGGTAGCGCTTCGTACGTCATCTGGGTGTTCGGCAGCTCGGTGAGCGGCGTCGAGGGGCGAATCACGCCCAACGTGCCCTTCACGCTGACCGTGTACAGCACCGATCGGCCAGTGCCGTCGTACCCGAACGTCATGTCGGTGATCCCCGACAACTGCGTGGCAAACGGCTGGTCGTAGTCGACCTCGCCGTTCTGCTGGCGAGCCCAGATCCTGCCGGTGCCGCCATCGGCGAACAGGTAGACGCCGTCATACTCGGTGGGCCACACACCGTTGGGCACTGCCGCACCACCGGTGATGTACGTGCCGAGGTCGCGCCCGTACGCCGTGACCGGATCGATCAGACCACCGGTGGGGCCAGCGCACGGCGGGCTGTCGCCTTGCGGGCACGCACCCTCACGGATCGGCCAGCCATAGTTGCCGCCGGCTTGACCGACGTTGACCTCTTCGTAGTCACCCTGACCCACATCGTTGATGAAGAACTGGCCGGACTCGTGGTCGAACGCGAAACGGTACGGGTTTCGAAGCCCGTACGCCCAGATCTCCTGGCAGGTGGAGGTGGGGGTGGCGGGCGTGTTGCCCCGTGTGGCACAGGCAACGGTACCCTCACCCAAGAACGGGTTGCCCGGGGCGGGTGCTCCAGACGTGGTGACCCGCAACACTTTGCCGTTCAGCAGCGAGAGATCTTGCGCGGCGTCGTTGCCGCCGGCAGAGCCGGAGTTGTTGCGCGGGTCGCGTCCGGCGTCGCCGACGCCGACGTACAGGTAGCCGTCGCTGCCGAACTCGAGGTCGCCACCGTTGTGGTTGCCGTTGACCGACGAGATGTTGTCGAGCAACACCACTTCCGTCGCCGGGTCGACCGAGTTGTTGATCAGCGTGAAGCGACTCACACGGTTCACGCACCCGCCGGGCGCTGATGGCGCGGGCCGGGTGTAGTACAGGTAGATGAATCCGGTACCGAGAAAGCCCGGGTCGGGGGCCAGCCCCAGCAGTCCACGTTCGCTGTTCGAACACACGTCGAGGTCGAGCGCGGTGGTGAAGGTCCACCCGGCTGAGTGGCCGAGCAGCAACTGGCCGTCCTGTTGCAACACCGCCAGCTGGTTGTTGGGGAGCCACTCAGCGGCGGTTGGTTGATCGAGCTGTGCCAAGTCGGTCGCCGTGAATCCCACGGGGACGACTGCAGCCGCGGACACCGTGCCCGTTCCCGACGTCGAAACGACCGATGAGGCAGTGAGGAAGGCGGCCGTGAACAACCTGATGCGACGCATTGCCCGACCGTATCGAACAATCGCTTCGACCTTGAAGCGCGAGCGTCCGTGTGGCCTCGGCCGTTCGTTTTGGGAGATCCGCCCCGAACCGTTAGGCTCTCCTACCGCAGCCAGTGATGCGTGCTAGTGAAGGCGTCGTCACGTTGGTTCGCAACAAGCAACGATCCAAGTACCCCCACAACGATCCAAGTACCCCACTTGGACGTGAGATCCCAGGAGATACCTATGAGAAACCGCCGCTGGTCGACCATGTCGGCTCTCGCAGTCACGTTGGCGCTCGTCGCCAGCGCCTGCGGTGACGACGCCGATGACGACGCCGTCGCAACGACCGAGCCTGCCGCGAGCGCGACGACGGAGCCTGCTTCAACCGAGCCTGCTTCAACCGAGCCAGCCTCGACGGAGCCTGCTTCGACGGAGCCTGCTTCGACCGAGCCTGCAGCCACCACCCCCGGCACCGAGCCAGGCGACGACTCGCTGGCCGGCACCACGCTCACGCTCTACAGCGGTCGCAACGAAGAGCTTACTCAAGGTGTCATCGACGCGTTCGAGGCAGCGACCGGCGTCACCGTGGAGGTTCGGTACGGCAGCTCGTCCGAGATGGGTGCCGCGCTACTCGAAGAGGGCACCAGCACCCCGGCCGACGTGTTCTACTCCCAAGAGGTGGGAGCGGTCGGCGTGCTCGCCAAGGCCGGATTGTTGTCACCACTTCCCGACGACGTGGTGGCCCTCGCCGACGAGCGCTTCCGGCCCCCAGCCGAGAACCTGTGGGTCGGCGTCACCGGACGCTCGCGCGTCATCGTGTACAACCCCGACCTGGTTCCCGAGCCGCCGACCGGCACGCTCGAACTGACCGACCCGAAGTGGGCTGGCCAAGTTGCGATCGTTCCCGGCAATGCCGGATTCCAAGCGTTCATCACCGGCTTCCGAGTGGCGCAAGGCGACGATGCCGCAAGCCAATGGCTGACCGACATGATCGCCAACGGCGTGCGCACCGACATCGAGAGCAACGGTGACGTGCTCGCCGCCGTCAACGATGGCGACCTGCCCATGGGCCTCATCAACCACTACTACTGGGGTGCGTTGGCTGAAGAACTCGGCGAAGAAAACATGGCAGCCCAGCTGATCTTCCCCGCTGGCGACGACCCGGGCGGTTTGTTCAACGCCTCTGCGGTCGGTATCACCACAGGTGGTGCCGAGAATCCGGCTGCCTTGGCATTCGTCGAATTCCTCCTGTCGGAAGAGGGTCAGACGTACTTTGTCGAGCAGACCTACGAGTACCCGGTGGTTGCTGGCATCCCCGGCCCCGCCGGTTACCCCGCAATGTCGGATCTCGAAGGCCCCGCGATCGACCTGACCGATCTCGATTCGTTGGAGGTCACCCAGGCGTTGCTCACCGACC
>DATKCX010000025.1:0-2297 GCA_035512975.1 Ilumatobacter sp. | reverse complement strand
CCGCGCCGACACCCGGTACTCGTCGGGGTCCACGACCACGACCGGTTTGGCAACCCGCGTGGTTTCCAGCGCTTGTCGGTCGACCGTGTCACATTCCAGACCGGTGCCGCGGCGCGGGAACGACGCGCCGATGGCCGTCTCTGCCATGCCGAACGCCGGGAACACCGCACCAGCCGAGAAACCGAACGGTTCGGCGGCGGCGACGAAGGCTTCCATGGCGTCGGGGTCGACTGGTTCGGCACCGCTGAGTGCCAGCGTGAGCGAGGACAGGTCGAGGTTCTCGGCGCGCCGCAGAGCGCGCGTGGCAAGGACGTACGCGAAGTTCGGCCCGGCGGTGGCGGTGCCACGCCAGTCGGACACCCACTGCATCCAATTGCCGGGCTTTGCCATGAAGTCCTGTGGTGCGGCCTGGACGAGATCGATGCCGATCGTCATGGGAATCGCCAAGAAACCCACCAGTCCCATGTCGTGATAAAGCGGCAACCACGACACCATCACTTCGTCCAGCAACAGGTCGGCCGCCTCGATGACCGCATCGACGTTCGCTGACAGGACGCGGTCGGGGATCATCACTCCTTTGGGCTCGCTGGTGGACCCGCTGGTGTACTGCAAGATGACGAGTCGTTCGGGATCGTGCGGGGGCAACTCGAGTCGATCGCCGGACGGGACGTTCGCGGCACCTGGCAGAACGGACGTCATCGGAACGATCGGCGGATCCCCCGGTGCCGCTTCGTAGAACGCCGCGAGTTGGGCATCGATCAATACCAACTTGGCGTCTCCGTGCCGGATGCGTGCGCGAGTTGAGCTCACGAACTCATCGAGTGAGCCCATGCGCATGGGAAGCGGCAACACCATCGAGGCGATGCCGGCCATCCAGCAGCCACGTATCACCGTGATCAGCTCACGACTCGTCGGCCCCAAGATTGCGACATGGTCGCCGGGGACGAGGCCTTTGGCCTGCAGCGCTGCGCCGACAGACCTCGCCTCGTCGTGGATTTGCAACCACGAGACGTGTATCGGGCCATCGGGTGCTACGGAATGTCCGACGAAGCGCACGCCCTTTCCGGTGGCGGCGGCCTGTTCGAGGCGCTCGATGGTCGACTGAGGTCCCATGACCGAAACGCTAGTCGTGCTCAGGTCGTGACGCTGGACTCACCCGTCGGCCCCACCGTCACGACCGACCTGCCGTGTACGGTCGCGTTGGTGAGCGAGTTTCTTCCCAAGCCACGCTGGCGCGAGCGTTGGTCACCCAAACAGCTCGGCGTGGCGATCGCCGTGACGTTCACCTCGATCTTGCTGTTCGGCGCTGGCTTGCTGTGGTTGTTCATCATCGCGCTCGACTGGCTCGACGCGCCGGGTTGGGTGATCGTGGCGACGTGGGCGGTGTTGACGAGTGGTAGCACGCTCTGGGCCCTCGTGGCCAAGATTCCTGCCACCACCAGCGACATGGAGTATCAACCGTGGACCGAATACGTCGTTCGGTACGTGATGGTGGGCAACGAGTCGGTCCGGCCCGCTCCCCTGCGGTTGATCACCGGCGTGATCTTCGGCGCGCCGATCGGCTGCTACCTGATCACCTTCGGCGTCGCGGTGCTCACCGGCGCCGTCTAGCGCTCCGACCAGCCAGTCAGACACGGACGAATCAGACACGGGTCGCCTCACGGCTCGCCCTCTAGGCTTGGCGGCCGGTATGAGCGAGCACACGACTGACACGACACTTCCCCAATCCGGGTCTCCCGACACCCCCCCGTTTCGGTACTCGGCCGCGCTTGCTCAAGACATCGAACTCAGGTGGCAGGACTGGTGGAGCGAGAACCACACGTTCGACACGCCGAACCCAAGTGGACCGCTCGGTGACGCCGAACTCTGCGAACAGCGCGGCGAGAAGCTGTTCGTGCTCGATATGTTCCCGTACCCGTCCGGTGAGGGTCTGCACGTCGGCCATCCGCTGGGCTTCATCGGCACCGACGTGTTCGCCCGGTTCAAACGGATGACCGGTCACAACGTGCTGCACACGATGGGCTTCGATGCGTTCGGTCTGCCTGCCGAGCAGTTCGCGGTCGGCACCGGTCAACACCCGGCGATCACGACCGACCAAAACGTCGCCAACTATCGCCGACAGCTCCGCCGAATGGGCCTGGCCCACGATCCGCGCCGTTCGATCTCCACCACCGATCCCGACTACTACCGCTGGACCCAGTGGATCTTCACGCAGGTCTTCAATGCGTGGTTCGACCCCGACGCGGATGACGGAGTCGGTCGAGCTCGACCGATCCGCGAGTTGATCGAAGAACTCG
>DATKCX010000024.1:0-2682 GCA_035512975.1 Ilumatobacter sp. | reverse complement strand
CGTCTCTTGGAGCTGGGTTGCAGTTTCCACGCCCTCGGCGACGACTTCCAGGCCGAGTTCGTGGGCCATGTCGGTCACGGAAGCAACGACGATCCGTGCAGACGGATGATCGAGCTGTGCGATGAAGCTTCGATCGATCTTGACGATGTCGATCGGCAGACGGTTCAGGTAGCTGAGCGATGAGAAGCCGGTGCCAAAGTCGTCCAATGCCAACCGCACGCCGAGCCCGCTCAGGCAAACGAGCGCCTCGGTCACCCGAGCGTTGTGTTCCATCTCGATGCTCTCGGTGAGCTCGAGAATCAACGAACTCGGATCCATGCCGGTTCGGCCGAGCACGGAACTCACTACTTCGCAGAAGTCGGGGGCCAACAGCTGCCGGACTGAGACGTTGACCGCGAGATCGAGTGAATTGTCCGGATGGTCTTCCATCCACCCGGAATGGTCCTCGCACGCTTGCTCGAGGACCCATGCCCCGATCCCGCAGATCAATTCGCTCCGTTCGGCGATTGCCACAATTGTCAGCGCCGGAATCGGTCCACGAAGAGGATGGGTCCATCGAAGGAGCGCCTCGATACCGGTGACCATGTCGTCGGTGGTTCGAATGATCGGCTGGTACGCAACCTCGAGTTGCCCACCGTCCAGCGCTTCAAGCACGTCGGCCGCGAGCCGCTGGTCGTCTTCGCTCAGTCGCGAGCTGTTGATGTGGATCACTTCGGCGGTGGTGCCGACGCGTTTGGCGCGATACATGTCGTGGTCAGCTCGTGCTAGAAGGTCAGCGGTGATGGCTTCGCCGGGGCCGACGTACGAGGTGCCGATGCTGGCACGCACTTCGACCTTGACGCCATCGAGGTCATAGGGCTCGACGAACGTTTCGTTGATGCGCTCGACCAGCTTCGACACATCGTCCACGCTTCCGAGGTCTTCGCACAGGAAGACGAACTCGTCGCCAGAGAACCGGGCAAGCGTGTCGCCGCTTCGCACGAGCGTGGATAGCCGGTTTGCTACCGAACAAAGGAGCTGGTCACCGACGAGGTGGCCGTGAGCGTCGTTGACCCGTTTGAAGCTGTCGAGGTCGAGGAACAGCACCGCCGTGTACGTGTGTGTCCGCTGCGCGCGCCGCGCTGCGTGTTCCATGCGCTCTTGAAGCAGCAGCCGATTCGGTAGCCCGGTGAGGGTGTCGTGCATGGCGTTGTAGTGGAACTGGTCTGATATCGCGAGGGCGTCGTCGCGCGCCTTTGCATTCAACAGGAGGGCCGCGGCGACGTCGGCCAGGGTTTGGGCCGCGATCATGTCGGCAGCATCGAGATCCCCGGGCGTGTCGCGATACAGGTCCAGCGCTCCGAAGCGTTCCAGGCCATGAAACAGCGGGAAGGTGAAGACTGAAGCGAGGCCGGCCTCTACCGCTGCGGGTGAGAACCGCGGAAATCGCTCGTCGGCCGCGAGGTCGGGCAGTGCGACGGGGTGGCCCGAGCGGAATGCCTCGAGGCAGGGACCTTCGTTGATTTCCGTCTGAAGCCGTTCGAACTGTCGAGCCGAGTCATCTGAAGCGGCGATGTAGTGCGGCGTTGAACCTTCGGTGATCAGCGTGACCCCGGCTGATGTGATCGGCAACACTTCAACGATTCGGTCCACGAGACGGTCGAGGATGCGTTGAATTGGAAAGTCGGTGATCATCGTGCGCGCGAACTCGCCGAGCACCGCCGAAAGTTTGTCTTCGTTGACCACGACTGCCTCCACGCGCTGAACTAAGGGCCCGCGGGGTCTAGGCGGATCAATCTGGGTGGAACGTATCAGTGTGTGCCCGAAAGTTTTCGACATTTTTAGAGAGCGAGGGCCTTGTGTGCGTGGCGTGTCAGGCGTCTTCGGTTGGGCGGAACGTCTGGCCATCCGGATCTCGCGCCGTCGCCAACAACATCGTCGCCAACAACAATTAGGTCGCCAGCATCCATATCGCGACGAATTGTGCAACGGCCGCGATGAGCGTGAAGACGTGCCACACCTCGTGGTACGAGAACACGGTCGGGCGTAGGGTTGGCCAACGCGTTGCGAAGCACGCCGCCCCGACGAGATAGGCGACGCCCCCGGAGACCACGAGCGCGGCCGGGCCGATGCCGTGGCGAGCCCACAGCCACGGAACCGCCACGGCACCCAACGCGATGGTCACCACGTACATCTTCGTCCCCGCACGATCGCCGCCGGCCCAACGTGAGAGTTTGCACCAAGCCCCGAGCAGCGCTGCCGACCAGACCGCTCCGACAAGAACGAAACCGCGAGCGCCCGGCAGCGCCGCCACCACGATCGGAGTACTCGATCCGGCGATCGCCGCGAAGATTGCGGCGTGGTCGACGCGCCGCCACGCGCACCTGGCCCGCAACCCGTGGACCCAACGGTGGTACGTCGCCGACGCCCCGAGCATCGAGCACAAACCCACCGCGTACACCGTGAGGCCGACCCGGAATCGCGCGTCGCCGGTCGAGTTCAGCAGCAGCGCGATGACAGCAGGAACCGCGACGAGGAGCCCGATGACGTGAACCCGGCCACGCCACGTCGGTCGAAGGACATGCCCCAAGGCGACATCGTTGCCGTCCCCGACACCGAAACGCATATTGAGCGCATGGAGCGTCCCACCGAGGGTTGTGGGTTCGATGGGACGATCGGTGTCGGCAGACGAACTTGCCTGCG
>DATKCX010000023.1:0-2025 GCA_035512975.1 Ilumatobacter sp. | reverse complement strand
AGGAGCGGGTGATCCGCTTCTCGCTGCGCGGTTCGTTCCCCGACCAGCAGACGGCTGTGGGCGGCATCGTGTTGAAGGGCAACTCCGACCTCGACGAGCAGTCGGCCGCCACCGCCGACGTGCTCGAGGTGCTGGAAACGGCCGACGTCGCCGGATTCGATGTCGTCGTCACCGGCTCACCGGTGTACCTGAAGGAGATCAACGACTACCTGAAGGGCGGCACGCTCACCCTCGGCTTGGCAGCCATGGTCGTCATGGCGATCGTGCTCGGCGTGATGTTCAAGGTTCGTCGCCGACTCATCCCGCTCGTGGCCGTGGCGTTCGGTGTGGTGTGGACGTTCTCCATCCTCGGGCTGATCGGCATCGACCTGTCGCTCGTCACCATCTCCGGTCTCCCGATCCTGATCGGCCTCGGGATCGACTTCGCGATCCAGATCCACAACCGATACGAGGAAGAGGTCAACCTCGATCACGACGCGAGCCCGATGTCGGAAACGGTCGCCAATCTCGCTCCTCCGCTCTTCGCCGCCACGTGTGCCGGTGTGGTTGCGTTCCTCGCACTGCGGCTGTCGAAGGTGCCGATGATCCGCGACTTCGGCGTGATGCTGGCGATCGGCATCGTGGTGTTGGCGACACTCGGCATCGTGGTGCCGGGCGTAATGCTCGCCTTCGGCCGCACCGCCCACGCGGCTGACAGTGCCGACGATGCCGACGCAACAACCGGCAGCGAGCCCGACCGCGAGTTCGACAGCGAGTTCGAAGCGGCGGTGCCCGCCTCGACCACCCAGGGCGCTGCCGACGCGTCAGAGCACGAACCCACTCACAACTGGGTGGAACGAGTCGTCGTCAAGCTCGGTGGGTTGCCCACCGGCTGGGGCCTCATCCTCGTCGTAGTGTCGCTGTTCCTGTTCATCGGCGGCATCTTGGTGGAGGGTCGCACGAAGATCGAGTCCGACCCGATCAAGTGGATCGACCAAGGCAGCGAGGTCGTCGCCGACATCAAGTTCCTCGAGGAGCGCACCGGCTTCGCCACCACGCTCGGCGTGCTCGTCAACGCCAACAACGTGTACGACCAAGACGTCATCGACCTGATGCACGACTTCACCATCTACGCCGAGGCGCGTCCCGATGTGGCCGTCACGTCGAGCCTCGTCGGCACGATGGCCAAGATCATCGCGATCCCTGGTGCCACGCCGATCGCACCGACCGAGGAAGACATGGTGGAGGCGGCCCTGGCGATGCCCCCCGACATTCGCGATGCGCTCGTCAACGACGACCAGACCGCCACGCAGATCAACATGCGTCTCGCGCCCGCCAGCCTCGAGGAACGATCGGTGACGGTCGCCGAACTCGAAGCCGAACTCGAAGCCCGCATTGCCGCGCTCGACATCCCCGCCGACAGCATCCTGCTGACCGACCTGCGTGAAGGGCAGGCTCCGGTTCGGGCCACGCCCGCCGGCCTGGCGATGGTGGGCATCGGCCTGCTCGAGAACCTGTCGGCCAACCGTGCTGCGCTGACCTACCTCGCTTTGAGCGCGGCCGGTCTGTTCCTCGTGCTTCGTCTGCGCAGCCTCAGCCGAGCGCTCTTGGCGTTGGTGCCCGTCTTCCTAGCGGTCGGCGCGTCGTCGCTGATCGTCGGTCTCCTCGGCATCCAGCTGAGCCCGCTCACCACCGTGTCTGGCCCGCTGATCATCGCGAGCTGCACCGAGTTCTCGGTGCTCATCCTGGGTCGCTATCTGGAAGAACGGCAGCGCGGTCTCAGCGCGAGGTCGGCGAGCGACAAGGCGGCCGCCCGTACCGGGTTGGCCTTCTTCACCTCGGCATGCACCACCATCGGCGGTTTCGCCGTGTTGATGGTGTCGCCGCTGCCACTGCTGCGTGACTTCGGGCTCATCGTCACACTCAACGTGGCGATCGCCTTGCTCGCCGCGCTCATTGTGATGCCGCCCATGATGGTGTGGGTCGACGTCAAGGGCTGGCTGGGTACCGAGTCGCAGTTGGGCCATCCCGGCGCGGTGAAGTTGG
>DATKCX010000022.1:0-9254 GCA_035512975.1 Ilumatobacter sp. | reverse complement strand
CCGCCAGTACATCAGCTCGATCTGCGACTCGCTGGTTCCCGCGCTCCAGCGACGCGGCCTCGCCCGCACCGAGTACACCCAACCAACGCTCCGCCAAACCCTCCGAGAGTTCTGAGAACAACGCGAAGGGATAGTGCCTGGCACTATCCCTTCGCGAGGATCTGGGCGTTGAAGTCGGTGATCATGTCGTCCCAGACGCCGACGTAGCGACGCAGGCCGCGCCAGAAGTCTTGGCTGCGGCGCTGCTCGAACAACTCGAACGGCGTGCCCTGCTGTTCCACCCAGGTGTAGTAGCCGAGGTTGAAGATGCGGCGTCGGTCGGCTTCGGTGAGTTGGATCATGTGATCGGTGGAGGCCGCGGCAACGTGTTGACCGTACGCGGCGGCCGCGTCGGTGTGGCTGTATTCCCCGCCATACCTGGTGGCCATCAGTTTGGCCCGTTCGCTCGGGTACATCGCTCCCCCGTCGGTAGCCACGGTGATGATCGCGTCGTCGGGGCCGAGATCGAGCAGTTTGGCAGTCTTGATGGCAGCGAGCACGTTGCAGGTGGATGAGAAGCCGAAGTGGGCCAGCGCGTCGATGATGTCGGTTCGCACACCCTGTTTCGCCAGGTACTCGCGACCTTGGCTGGTGTTCCACACCGCGTCGAGTTCGTCGGTTGCGTCGTCGCTGATGGCGCACACGATGTCGGTGTTCATCACGTTGTGGATGAGCGGGATGTGTTTGTCGCCGATGCCTTGGATGTTGTGCTCGCCGTAGCCGTTTTCGAGCATGGTGGGGCATTCCAGCGCTTCCACGGCCACGATCCGCGCACCGTATTCGTCTTTCAGTCGGTCGCCCGCCGCGATGGTGCCGGCCGACCCGGTGGCTGAGGTGAACGCGGCGAGCCGCAGATCTCTACCAGACGCGTCGCGAACCGTTTCGAAGACATGGCCGAGCGCCCGGCCCGTCACGGTGTAGTGGCCGAGATGGTTACTGAACTCGCTGAACTGGTTGAGGACGAAGCTGCCAGGATCCTTGGCCAACTCGTTGCAGGCGTCGTAGATCTCCTTCACGTTCGACTCGGTGCCGAACGTGCGAATAACGTCGTTCTCGGGGTCTTCGCACCATTCGTTGAGCCAGTCGAACCGTTCCTGGCTCATGCCTTCGGGCAAGATCGCCACACCGCGGCTGGCCATGATGCGACTGATGGCGATACCGCCCCGGGCATAGTTGCCGGTAGACGGCCAGATCGCCCGATGCTGGGTGGGATCGAACTGGCCGGTGACGACACGCGGAGCCAGGCAGGAGTAGGCCGCGAGCACCTTGTGAGCCGTGATCATCGGGAACCGGTCGCCGAACACGACGATGATCGGCGATTCGATGCCCGTCAACTCCCGCGGCAGCACGACGTGATCGGGAACGTCGACCGGGTTGCCCTGCAGGTCGTTGTACCAGTGCACCCGCCACAGGTTGCGAGCGTCGGCACCCTGCGGATCGGCGTCGCCGACGAGCGCGCGCTGATCGAACGAGGACGGATCGGCGAGCTGGGCAAACGTCGGCAGCTTGACGCCGCGCTCGCGGAACCGAGCGACCGACCGACCGAGCGCCTCGGCGTCGACGATCCGGTCGGCGAGCCCGAACTGATTTTCGAGGGCTTCGGTAAGGGGATCAGCGGATAGGTCGCTTCGCTCCTTTTCATTCCGCTGATTTCCCCCCGTATCCATGGGCGTCGCCAACCGGACAGGCTCGGCTGCGCCTCCCCTATCCGCTGGGCTCCTAAACAACGAGGTCGACGTCACGTTGACATTCTGTCAAACCGGATCGGGCAGCAGTGCATGTTCGTGCCGTGCGCGCCACCACCAGGCGATCGCGAGAGCGGCGACGATGACGAGCGTCGGTTCGGCTGGCGCTCGGAGTCGGCGACTGCCGTAGAACACCACGGCGACGGCGAGCGCGACGATCACCGGCGCACCGAGCAGCAGACGATCACCCCGTTTCACACGCCGAGCACCCACCGCAGCTGTCGCTGCGAGCAGCCAGAACGATGGGATCCCGGCCCACACTGCCCATTCGTCACGATCCTCGCCGACGTCGCCGGCCACCTGTTGTTCCACTTTGTACACGTCGAGCACACGGCCGAGTCGAGCCGCAACGACGACTGGCATTCGCGCGATGTGATCGCCGGCGTATGCGGTGGCGACAGATCGGTATCGATCCGAGCGCACTGAGCCCTCCTCGTCGGGCGGACCAACGGCACCCAAGACGCACGGCAACGACCAGCCTCCCAACTTGTCGCCGAAGTACGTGTCGGGGCAGTTCGCGCCGAGAAGCGTCGCGCCCTCATTCGTGGTCAGCACCACTGGATGTTCGAACACCACGAGATTGCGAACCACCCACGGCGAGATCGTCAGCACCGCGACGGCGACCACGATCGCGCCGTTCGTGAAACGGTTGCGTCCTTCCCAGACGACGGTCACCGTCGTGACAGCAACGATGGAGAAGAACGGCACGATCGCCAACATCTCGGATCGAGCCAACGTCGCCAAACCGAGGGCAAGGCCAGTGCCGACGAGCCAACCGAGTTGTCTCGGCGAACGGCGGGCACGCAGCAGGCACAGCGTCGAGGCACACAGCAGGAACACCGTTGGCGTCTCGGCCATCAACACCCCGTCGCTCAACCAGAGGTTCGGATAGACGGCGGCGATACCGGCGGCCACGACACCAGCGGTTCTTCCACCAAGCTCAGTGGCGATCCAGCCGATGAGCAGCACCGTGGCGATGCCGATGATCGTCATCACCAAGCGTTGCCAGCCGTACGGTTCATCGCCCCAGCTCACCGGTGCCAGCAGGATGGGCACGAGCGGGCCGTGCTCCGCTGTGGGGTGCGGCGAAAATGCGTGAGCGAACCCCTCCCCGCGAGCCAACTGTGTTGCTTGGGCGGAGTACCACAGCGAATCGTTCAACAGCAGGCCGTCGCCCCATTTCGTGGCGAGCACCGACAACCGCACGACCGCGCCAAGCGCCACCGCAAGCCACAGTCCCTGCTCTTCTCTGAAGGAAGTGGCCAACCGGGTCACCCAAAGAAACCTTCGGGCTCCAACGTGCTCGGCCCGACATATGCGTCGAGCCAGTGGTTGAGGTCTGATCCAGACAGCCAGAAGTCACGCACCCTGGTGGCGGCTTGCTTGGTGTGCAGCCATTTCGGCGCGCCGAAGTTGCGCGAGATCATCAGTCCTTTGCGTCGCATCAACTCGATGCGCGGATGATCCTTGGCGACACCGCGGGGTGCCGTCTTGAGTTCGCTCATCGCCCCGACCGCATAGTTGGCCGGCAGACGACCGACGATGATGGCGATCTCAGTACCTGTGCCTTCGGCATCGACCGCTGTTCGAAACCGTTCGAGCTGATCTTTGGCCATCGCGTAGTAGCCGGTGCCAACCATCAACCCAGACGCCGACAGTTGCACGTAGTAGCCGGCACCGCCCTCCGACTCGCTGAACGCACCCTGGTGCGTCTTGTACGGCGGCTTGCCTTTCGAGAAGCGCACATCGTTGTTCGGACGAAACATGTGGAACGGCCCGAACTCAACGAGTTCATCGCACAACGCCTTCATCGGCTGCCGGACGCTGTCGACGAAGGTCGCCTTGTTGGCCTCCCAGAACACTTTCGAGTTGTCGGCGTCGAGTCGTTGATAAAAGTCGATCGCACTCGCCGGGATGCCGCGGAAATCCATGCTCGAAACGTAGCTGTCGATGTGCGATCCGGTGGGCACTCGCCGTGACCGAAACAACAGGTGTAGTGAATGGTCGACGAAACACGATGTAGACAGTGGTGATCGATTCAGACGAAGTTTCCAGCGGCGACCCCCGCCGCGCGCTCGTCACGCTGTACGACGAGTCGGTTGGCGACGTCTACCGCTACGTAGCGGCTCGATGCGGCTCCGCAACAATCGCCGAGGACCTGACGGCCGAGACGTTTCTTGCTGCCGCCGCGGCGGTGCGAAACGCCGGAGATCACGAGCTCGACACCGCGTGGCTCATCGGGGTGGCCCGTCACAAGTTGGTCGATCACTGGCGTCGGGCCGAGCGAGAGCAACGAACCCTCTCCGCCGTCGACTCACACGCCGCCGTCGACGACGGTGACGACACATGGGACGTCGCCCTCGACGTGCTCACCACACGGCGGGTGTTGGCGACGCTCGCCGCGCAGCATCGGAGCGCGCTCGTGCTGCGGTACGTCGACGGGCTGCCCGTCCGCTCGGTGGCTGAGTATCTCGGGCGTACCGAGGGTGCCGCCGAAGTGCTCCTCGTCCGTGCCAGGTCGGCGTTCCGGTCCGCCTACGAAGCCAGCGAACAGGAGTCGGCCACATGAATCAGCCGATCGACGACACGTTTGCCGTCATGCACACCATCGGTGACGCCGAGCACAGCGCGCCTCGCCGCGAGTTCGTCAACGCCCTCCGGGCTCAGTTGCACGAAGCGCTCGGCCTCGAAAACGACCGTGACCACGAGTACGACCTCATCCAACTCCCAGACAGGATCAGCACCATGACCAGCACCGCGATCAAGACCGGGACCAACACCGGGACCAACACCGGGAGCGACACGGCGGCGGCGACCGCGGTCATCCCGTACCTCACCGCCAGCAACGCGACCGACGCGCTCGACTGGTACGTCGCCGCCTTCGGAGCGGTCGAGCGTATGCGTGTCGTCGGCGACGACGGCCGCCTCGGACACGCCGAGTTCGCCATCGGTGCGGCCGCGTTCTATCTCTCGGACGAGTACCCCGAGATCGGCGTGCGCTCGCCGAGCACGCTGGGAGGCTCCTCCGCCACGATGCACTTGAACGTGTCAGGCGTGGACGACCTCTTCACCCGTTTGGTCGCTGCCGGCGCGACCGCGGTCAGCGAACCGGCCGATCAGCCCCATGGTGCACGCCACGGAACGCTCGTCGACCCATACGGTCATCGATGGATGCTGAGCCAACAAGTGGCCGAGGTCGACACCGACGAGTACGCCGCGCGCTCGCAGGGCACGGGCTTCACGGTGATCGGGGCCGTCGGTGACGCGGCTCCCCCTCCGCGGGGAGGCGGCATCTGGGCGTCGATCGTGTCACCCGACGCTGCAGGGCTGATTCGTTTCTACGTCGACGTACTCGGATTCGTGACCGACATCGTGGTGCCCGACGACTCGTCCGACCCGGGAAGTGCGGCGATTGCCCACAGTCAGCTTCGGTGGCCGGAGGGTGGGGTGCTGCAGATCAGCTCGACGGGTCGCGGTGACAACGTGTACTCGCAGCGTCCGGCGGGAAGCGCCGCCCTGTACGTCATCACCGCTCAGCCGCACTCGGTGTGGGCCCGATGCCAGGCCGCCGACGTCGCCGTGGTCGACGCGCCCCAGACTCCCGACTACGCGCCCGACACGATGGTGTTCTCCGTTGCCGATCCCGATGGGAACATCGTCAGCTTCGGGTCGTACGCCGGCGAGCACCAGTCATGACGATGGTGGCGGCTCGACGGAGCTGACCAGATTGGGCGACACCGTTCGCAGCACATCGGCGAGACGGCCGAGGAACTCCGAGTACGCGCTGCTCGACCGCCAGTACATGGCGATCGTTCGCTTCGGCACCGGCGCTTGCAGCGGCAACAGCGCGATGTCAGGCGAGTCGGGAACCGGCGGGCCGGTCGCCAAACGGGGCAGCAGCGTGACACCCGTTCCGGAGGCAACCATTTGCCGCAGCGTCTCGAGACTCGTGGCCCGAAAGCCGGTGCGTTCGTCGGCACCGACGAGCTGACACACGCTGAGTGCCTGGTCACGAAGGCAGTGTCCCTCGTCGAGCAGGAGCACGCTCTCGTTGGCGAGCACCGACGCTGGCACCGAGGTCTCATGCGCGAGGTGGTGTGTCGCCGGCACCGCCAACACGAACTCCTCGTCGAACAAGATCGCTTCGTGGAGTCCGGCAATTGGGTTTGGCATAGCGAGCAGTGCCGCATCGAGCCGACCCTCACGAAGTTGGCGGAGCAGCACATCGCTCTTCTCCTCGACCAACAGCAGCTCCAGCCGGGGAAAGCGTTGACGGACAACCGGCACGGCGTGCGGCAAGAGGTACGGACCAAGCGTCGGGAACATGCCGATGCGGATGGAACCCGCTTCCGGGTCGTTACTCAGCCGAGCGATGGTCCGGATCGTTTCGGCTTCAGCCATCATGGCCCGCGCCCGCACGACGATGCGCTGGCCCGCCTCGGTGAGCATCACACCGCCGCTGCCGCGCTCGACGAGTTCGACTCCAAGCTCGATCTCGAGTTTCTTCACTTGTGCAGACAGCGTCGGCTGGCTGACGAAGCACGCTTCGGCAGCGCGTCGAAAGTGTCTGTGCTCGGCGAGCGCGATCAGGTATTCCAGACTGCGCAGTTTCATTGCGATCAGTCTCGCCTGTAGAGATATCGCTCGGTGTCAGCGGACAAGCGTGAACTCGTTCCGCTGACACCGAGCAGAGGCATGGGAACCTTCGACAACGAGCCTATGCGCTCGCGAGTGCTGCTGTGTCGGCAGGTGCGCTGGTTCGAATCAGGTGGTCGAACGCGCTCAGCGCCGCCGTGGAACCGGCCCCCATCGCGATGACGATCTGCTTGTACGGCACGGTGGTGCAGTCTCCAGCGGCGAACACACCAGGCAGTGACGTGCCACCACGGTTGTCGATGACGACCTCACCACGGTTCGTGAGTTCGACGGTACCGTCGAGCCATTCGGTGTTCGGCAACAGCCCGATCTGGACGAAGATCCCAGCCAGTTCGACGGTGTGCAGCGAGTCGTCATGGCGATCTCGGTAGACGAGCCCGGTCACCCTGGAGCCGTCTCCCACCACTTCGGTCGTCATCGCCGAGACATGAATGTCGACGTTGGGCAGGCTGCGCAGCTTGCGTTGCAACACATCGTCGGCCCGCAGCTGGCTGTCGAACTCGATGAGTGTGACGTGTTCGACGATGCCGGCGAGATCGATCGCCGCTTCCACGCCGGAGTTGCCGCCTCCAATCACCGCGATGCGCTTGCCCTTGAACAGCGGGCCATCACAATGTGGGCAGAACGCGACGCCCTTGTTGAGGTACTCGGTTTCGCCGGGCACGTCCATGTGCCGCCAGCGCGCGCCGGTTGACAAGATGACCGACTTCGACTGCAGCGTGGCACCGCTGGCCAGCTCCACACCGATGAATCCACCGGGTTCGGTGGCAGGAATCAGCTTGGTGGCTTGTTGCAGGTTCATCACGTCGACGTCGTAGTCACGCACGTGTTGCTCGAGCGCGGCACCCAACTTGGGCCCTTCGGTGTAGGGCACCGAAATGAAGTTCTCGATGGCCATGGTGTCGAGCACCTGACCACCGAAACGGTTGGCGACGACGCCGGTGGAGATGCCCTTGCGGGCGGAGTAGATCGCGGCTGCGGCACCAGCCGGACCGCCACCGACGATCAGCACCTCGAACGGCTCCTTCTCGGCGAGATCAGCAGCAGCGCGTTCGGCGACGCCCGAGTCGAGTTTGGCGAGCAACTCCTCAACGGTCGTGCGACCGGAATGGAACGTTTCGTCATCTCGGAACACCGTGGGGACTGCCATCACTTGGCGGGTGTCGACTTCAGCCTGGAACAGTGCGCCGTCGATCGCGACGTGGGTGATGTTCGGGTTGAGGACGCTCATCACATTGAGCGATTGCACCACGTCGGGGCAGTTTTGACATGTCAGGGAGAAGTACGTCTCGAAGTGGTAGCTGCCTGGCAGGTTGCGGATCTGCTCGGCCACTTCCTCGGTGACCTTGGGCGGGTGCGCACCGACATGTAGGAGGGCGAGCACGAGTGACGTGAACTCGTGCCCGAGCGGAATGCCAGCAAATGCCACCGCCACATCGGTTCCCGTTCGGACGATCCGAAACGAAGGCACCCGGGTATCGGTGCCGCCGTCGCTGAAGGAGACCATGTCGGACAGCGAGGCGATCTCGACAAGCAGTTCACGGAGTTCACCAGATTTCGTACCCGCATCGAGTGTGGCAACCAGTTCAATCGGCTGCCGAAGATTCGTGAGATGCTGCCGAAGTTGAGCAGCAAGAGTCGTGTCAAGCATGGGGTTTTCTCCAGGGGGAAGAGAAGGGTGGGTGTTCAGCGGGGTGAGCGGCAAAGACCGCCCACCCCGCGAGGGTGTTGTTGTGGATTGGGCTCGCAACGGGGAACCGCGCAAGCCCAATCTCAAAACTCAGCTCCGAGATGGATTCGTCGAGTGCAAGGCGCGGGAACCCGAGCTGCCTTTCGGCAGTGAGCGGTGACCCGCAACGCAGCAATCGGCGGATCCAGCCGGAGTTACAGCTTCCCAACCAAGTCGAGGGAGGGGGCGAGCGTGTCTTCGCCCTCTTCCCACTTGGCCGGGCACACTTCGCCTGGGTGGGCGGCGACGTACTGCGCAGCCTTGACCTTGCGGACGAGTTCCGCGGCGTTGCGGCCGATGCCCTCAGCGGTGGTCTCGAGGAACTGGATCACACCGTCGGGGTCGACGAGGAACGTCGAGCGGTCGGCGAGGCCGACGCCTTCGCGCATGGTGTCGAACTTGCGGGTGATGTCGCCTGATGCGTCGCCGAGCATGAAGTACTGGATCTTGCCGATCGTGTCGGAGGAGTCGTGCCATGCCTTGTGGCTGAAGTGGGTGTCGGTCGATACCGAGTACACCTCGACGCCGAGTTCCTGCAGCTCCGGGTAGTAGTCGGCGAGGTCACCGAGTTCGGTGGGGCACACGAAGGTGAAGTCGGCCGGGTAGAAGAAGAAGATCGCCCATTTGCCAGCGACGTCGGCGTCGGTGACGTCGAGGAACGAGCCGTTGCGGTACGCGGTCGTGCTGAACGGCTGAATCTTGGTATTGATCAATGACATCTGGTGGCTCCGTGTTGTGTTGGGGGGAAGTAGTGCTGCCCACGCTGCGGCGAGCGTTCGACCACAGGTCAGCCCCCGTGACGATACGGGCAGTCGCTTGATAACGCAATGTTATTGATTCGATCATTCCTATAGTTACTCTCTATCAACAAGGGCGTCGCTCAGCGTCGGCTACTACTCTCCACCGGTATGGCAGGGCTGTTTCTCGGTGGTTTGGTGAATCCGGCAACGCATGAGCGGATTGGCTCGGCACCCGAAGATCTCGTCAACATTGCCACCGACAAGTTCACGACGCACGGCGTGATCGTCGGGATGACCGGATCAGGCAAGACCGGCCTGGGCGTGGTGCTGATCGAGGAGGTGCTG
>DATKCX010000021.1:0-7351 GCA_035512975.1 Ilumatobacter sp. | reverse complement strand
GGGCCGCAGCGGAGTTCGCTGCGGCCCACAATACTGCAGGCGGGAAGCATCGCCAGAGGGCCGACGATGCCTCCCCGCAGAATCACTGAGGTCCGGTGGTCCGGCTTTCCCAAACGCTGCGAGTCTCGGCCAAGTCGGCGTCCGACAGGTCGACGTAACCGACTTCGGACACCGACGGGATGCCCTCGCCCAGGTAGAAGTCGACATACGCGGCGAGCGCCGGGTTCTCTTCGGCCTTCTGCTTGTTCACGTAGATGAATAGTGGCCGCGAGATTGGGTAGGAGTTGTCGGCGATGGTCTCGTCGGTGGGCATGATGCAATCGCCGCCCGGCTCTTCGGCGATGGGGAGGATCTTCACGTCAGCCGCTTCCTTGGCGAAGGCGAACCCGACCCAGCCGAACGACGTGTCGCTGCCCTGGATGCCCTGGATGATGATGTTGTCGTCGGCCGATGCCTGGTAGTCGGGGCGGGTCGTGGCGTCGGCACCGCGATCCTCGTTGAACGACTCGATGACGATCTCGACGTAGCTGGCGAACGTGCCAGACTCCTCACCGGGGCCGACGACGTCGAGCGACGCGTCCGGCAGCACCGTTTCGGAGCCCAGCTCGGTTGCGATCGCCTGAGCGTCCGACCACGAGCCGAAGCCCTGCGACTCGGGGCCGCTGAGGGCGTACAGGTCGGCGAAGTTCAAGCACTCGACGGCTTCGTTGGCGGTGCTGGTCATGATCGAGATGCCGTCGTTGCCGACCTGGAGCTCGATGAACTCGACACCGTTGGCGGCGCAGGCCTCTTCCTGAGACTCCTTGACCTTGCTGGAGGCATCGTTGATGTCGGTTTCGCCGTTGCAGAACAGCACGAAGCCGTCACCGGTTCCGGGTCCATCGACGGCGACATCGACGCCGGGATACAAGGCTCCGAACTTCTCGGAGACTGCGATCGAGATCGGCTCGACAGTGGAGGAACCCGAGACGTTGACGTTGCCCGACAGGTCAGCATCTGGCTCTTCTTCCATGGCTTCGGTGGTGTCGGTGCCTTCCTCTTCCATGGCTTCGGTGGTATCGGCACCTGCTTCCATGGCTTCGGTGGTTGCCGGTGACTCGACAGCACCAACGGTGGTGTCGGTTGCCTCGTCATCGTCGCCACAGGCGGCCAGGCCGACTGCTGCGACGACGGCCAGGGCCGCGAAACGCTTGCTAGAAATCTTCACGTTGAGTGCTCCAATCACACTGATGATCGCCCGAAGGGCGTTGTTCACGAGTGGAGTTCATCGGGGGGCGATGAACTCCACGCAGAACGGTACGGAGCCAAGGTGAACACCGCCGGGCGAAATAGGTGAACGACGAGCAAACAGTTGTGATCGCCATCAATCCCGCACGCAGGGCTTGTTCAGCTGCTGTTCACCTTCGCGACACCTGGCACGCGAAATGTGGTCGCCTGGGCACCGAACATGAACGAACAGCGAACTCGCCCGAGAGCAGAGGGATTAGCGGCGGATCTGTTGCTGACGCTCGAAGGTCCAGCGATTCATCCGCTCTTGGGCGTCGGGTTCGAACTCGTCCGGAGGACCGCACCGCAACCACGTGTCGTCGGGCTGCATCTCCCACCGCACGATGTCGTCGGCGAGATCGAACTCGAAGACCTGATCGATCCATTCCCGATGTTTCGGGTGCTCGATGGGCACCAGCACTTCGACGCGCCGGTCGAGGTTGCGGGGCATGAGATCGGCAGAACCGATCAGGTACACCGGCCCGCCATCGTCGGCACCATGGGCGAATCGATAGATCCGGCTGTGTTCCAAGTAGCGACCGAGAATGCTCCGAACTCGTACGTTCTCCGACAAACCGGGTACGCCGGCGCGCATGGTGCAGATGCCGCGAATGACGCCATCGATCCGTGCGCCGGCGGCGGCCGCTTCGTAGAGCGAGTCGACCATCTTCGGGTCGGCAATGGAGTTGCACTTGATCGTGATGTGGCCGTCGGCACCATGCGCCGCTTCGTTCTCGATCAGGTCGACCAACTGCGGACGCAGATCGCGCGGAGCAACCAGCAGCGTCTGATACTCCACCGACCGGCTGTAGCCCGTGAGGTGATTGAACAGCTGCGTCGCGTCGGCCCCGATCCCGTTGTCACAGGTGAGAATGCCGAGATCCTCGTAGAGACGCGACGTCTTCGAGTTGTAGTTGCCCGTTCCCACATGCACGTATCGGCGCAACTGGTCGCCGTCGTCACGGACCACGAGCACGATCTTCGAGTGCGTCTTCAGCCCGACCATGCCGTACACCACGTGCACGCCGGCACGTTCGAGTTGTCGTGCCCACTGCACGTTGTTGGCCTCGTCGAACCGTGCCTGCAATTCGACGAGTACAGCCACCTGTTTGCCGCGCTCGGCGGCCCGAATGAGCGATCGAACGATCGGGCTGTCGCCTCCGGCGCGATACAGGGTCATCTTGATCGACTGGACTCGCGAGTCGGCGGCGGCCTGCTCGATGAACGCCACGATGCTGCTGGCGAAGCTCTCGTACGGGTGATGCACCAACACCGCTCGGTCGCGAATGACCGAGAAGATCGAACGCTCGGCTTCCTCCGCCACGAACAGCCGTCCGGCCGTGATGGGCGGCCACGCACGATCCTTGAGTTCCGGGCGATCGAGCGCGTGCAACTGCCACAGACAGCTGAGGTCGATCATGGCGCGGTGGCGTGACACGTTGCGCTCGTCGAGTTCGAGTTCGCGAATCAGCAACTGGACCATCTCGTCGCTCATCGAATCTGCGACTTCGATCCGGATGGTCTTGTTGAAGCGGCGACGTCGCAGCTCGAGTTCCACGGCCTCGAGCAAGTCGTCGGCTTCGTCTTCTTCCAACGTGAGGTCGGCGTTACGGGTGACGCGGAACGTGGACCACTCTTCCACGATCATGCCGACGAACAGCGTGTGCAGATGTGCCGCGATGAGCTCTTCGCTGGGCACGTAGCGGCCATCGCCCACTTCGACGAGGCGGGGGAACAGGTCGGGTACCTTGAGTCGGACGAACCTACGGTCGCCGGTGTGCGGGTCGGCGACATGAGCGGCGATACTGAGCGCGAGGTTCGAGATGTAGGGAAACGGGTGCCCCGGATCGAGCGCCAGCGGCGTGAGTACTGGAAACACGCGCTCTTCGTAGTACGCCGTCATCCGCTGACGATCCGCAGCGTCGAGATCGCTCCACGACACGATCGAGATGCCTTGCTCAGACAGCAACGGCACGAGCTCGTCGGTGAAGATCCGCTCTTGACGTTCGATGAAATGCGGCAGGGCGCTTGAAATTTCGGCGATCTGCTGCAACGGGGTGCGGCCGTCGGCCGCCGGCATGTCGATTCCCGCGGCGACCTGGTCGCGGAGAGCGGCTACCCGAACCTGGAAGAACTCGTCGAGATTCGTCGACGCGATGGCACAGAACTTGGCCCGCTCGAGCAGCGGAATGCCCGGTTCAGCCGCAAGCGTGAGCACTCGATCGTTGAAATCGAGCCAGCTCAGCTCACGGTTGAGGTGACGATGGGCAACGGCTGGTTGCTCTGCCGTGACGAGTTGCTCGGCCGTAGACATGAGCGATAGGTCGGTCAGGCGTCTTGGTCAGACGTCGAAGGAGCCCTCGGGCAAACCGAGTTCCCATTCGAGCGAAATCAGTTCGCGTTCGGCATCGCGGTTGATGCGCTCTTTGTTGCGACGGAACTGCGGGTCGTCACGCGGCAGCAGCACCAGGCGGGCGAGGGCCCGCGCCCGGAACTCATCGAGGACGGGACGGTCGCCCCAGTCGCCGTAGACCTCCCAGTGCGGCGACACCGGCCCGAGATAGACGACTCGGGCGTGGGCGACCGGCGCAGCTTGTTGTTCCACGACATCAGACATGGCCGAGAGTGTACCGCTGCCTGGGAGGTGCCCGGTCGGGCAAAGCATCTGGAAGATGTCCAAATCGAGAACGTTTCGACACACAGGGCCAAAGTCGTGGACTTTTCTTTACAGTTACGTTACGCTTCCGCATCAAGTGGGAACCAATCGGGTTGACCGAGCGTCCAACGGGTACTCGGTATCCGAAATGTTCGGTACCCGAGGAGTTCGGGACACAACCGCACGACCGAGAGTCATCAACGACGATGACCGCCAACGACTCAGGAGTGACCAGATGACTGCGATTCCGGATCCGGATTCAATCACCGCATGGATGGCCGAGGGCCTGTGTCGGATGTACCCACCCGCCACGTTCTTTCCGAGCGACGGCGTCGGCGTCGACCGCGCCCGCAAGATCTGCAACGGCTGCCCGGTGATCGACACGTGCCGCGAGCATGCGCTCGAACACCGCATCGAGCATGGCGTGTGGGGCGGCTGCAGCGAGCGCGAACGGCGCCGCATCCTGAAGAGCCGCCGAGTCGAGATGTCCCGCCACTGAGCGACATGGGGTCGGGCCACACGCGAAAAAGCCGACGTCCACGGAACATCTGACGCACCGCGTTGGGCGCGCCGGAACCGGGCGTCGGCTTCGCATCGTCAGCAGTACACCTACTGACGAGCGCTGACTACTGCTTGACTTCGTCGCCCTCGGCGGTGCCCTCTGCAAGCCCGTCTTTGAACTCTTTCTGGGCCTTGCCCAAGTTCTTGGCGAGCTTCGGCAGCTGCGAGCCACCGAACACGAGCAACACGATGACGAGAACGATGATCCACTCTGGGCCACTTGGCATGACGTCAGCCTAGCTGTCGCGATCTGACGACGGGGTGGCGCTCTGGCAATTCATCTTGCTGACCTGAGCGCGCAATGGCCCGTTTACGACCGCTGTCGGACGTTGTCGTCAGAGGCCGACGATGGTGCGGGACGCAAGCGCCCGCTGGCGCCGGATGCGGCGTCGTTCGCGCTCTGACAGGCCGCCCCAGATTCCGAACTTCTCGCCGTTCTGCAGCGCGAACTCGAGACACTGTTCGCGCACGACGCAGCCGCGGCACACTTCTTTTGCTTCGCGAGTGGACGCGCCGCGTTCGGGAAAGAACAAATCGGGATCTACGCCGAGACAGTTGGCGTCGTCTTGCCAGTTCTCGTCGAGTTCTCGCTTTTGCAACATTTCTTCGTACATGTGTGGGACCCCTGCCGTTGGTCGCCATCAGGCCTGTGGGCCGAAATGATCGTGTCGTTGGTATCGAGTGAGCTACGGCTTGTCCGTAACTACATGCATGTGATTCTCGCATACCATACCAGTGGTCCGCAAGGGTGCATTTCGCGAGTCCCCTGCTCAGGGGTATCGCGCGAAGGCGTGCGGTCTCCGCCGGTCGCGAACGATGTCGCTAGCCGGCCCGGCGGCGAGTCATCCGGCGCCGCTGCTCGAGAAAGTCGACCAACACATAATCACCGAGGGCGTCATTGGTCGTATAGAACGCGCGACCACCGTTCAGTTCGGTCATTCGGTCGATGAACGCGGTGAGCGCCGTGGTGGCGTCGAGCACGAAGGTATTGATTCTGATGTTCTCGCGCGAGCAGCGCACCACTTCTGCCAATGTCGTTTCGATCGTTTCCCGCGTGGGTGGGTAGCTGAAGTACACATCGCCCCGCGGAGCGATGTGCGCGGTGGGCTCGCCGTCGGTGATCATGATGATCTGCTTAGCGCCGGTCTGCTTCGCCAACAGCTTGCGTGCCAGCGTGAACCCGTGGTGCATGTTCGTGCCGTACACGAAGTCCCACGACACGGCCGGCAGGTCGGCAGCCGTGATGACTCGTGCGGTCTCACTGAAGCCGACGAGGCCCAGATAGTCGCGCGGGAACTGCGTGGAGATGAGGTGGTGCAGCGCCATCGCCACCTTCTTGGCGGGCAAGAAGTTGTCGCGCATGGGCATCGACATCGACAGGTCGAGCATGAGCACGGTGCTGGAACGAGTCAGATGCTCGGTTTCCTCGATCTCGAAGTCGTCGAGCGTCAGTCGAACGGGGGTGCCACCACCGTTGCGACCGATGGCGTTACGAATGGTGCGCTGCAGGTCGAGTTGGAACGGGTCGCCGTACTCGTACTGCTTGGTTTGGTAGGTGCGCTCGTGGCCGTACCCGCGCTGGTGGAGCTGATGCTGCCCGACGTGGTCCTTGGTGAGCGTGGTGAACAGATCGCGCAGCGCGTTCGACCCGATCGCCCGCAGCCCTTGCGGCGTGAGCTCGAGGCGGCCCTCCCGATTCTCGATCAGACCGGCCTCTTCGAGCATCTTGGTGAGCTCGCTCAGACGTTCCAGCGACTTCGCGGCGTCTTCGCCTAGCAGCGCACGCACTCGGTCGAGATCCGCCTCGGCCAACGCCCCGGGGTTCGTCGCATTACGAAGCAGGTTCTCGAGCTGATCGAGTTCGCCCAGGTCAGCCATGGATTGCATGGCCTGCCCCATGCCCATGGGGTCGTCTCCCTGGAACTCGTATGACTCGCCCCAGTTCATCTGAGGGAACATCTGCTGGAGGTTCGAGCCCAGTTGGTCGAGTTGCCACCGCAGATCGACGTCGCCCATCAGTTGTTCGGACAGTTGTTGCAGCTGGGCGCGCTGTTCGGGGGTCATCGAGTTCATCAGCGCCTGCATGGCGGCCATACGCTGGGCCATCTGCTCGAGCAGTTCTTCCACCGTCTGCGGGTTCTCGGGAAAGAAGTCGCCGAACTCGCTCATGAATTGCTGGAAGCCCGGGTCTTCGCCTCGTTGGTGCTTGTCGAGCACATCGTTCAACGCGGCGAGCATGTCTTTCAAGCGACTCATGTCGCCAGGCGTCATGTTCTGCATGCCTTCTGACATTTCGTCGACAACCTGTTGGGCCAGCTCCTTGCGCAACTTGTCGAGCAGTTCGTCGAAGCGTCGCTGAGAGTCGTTTGACTCGAACTGGTAGTCGCTCAGTTCGCGCACTCGACCAGCGAGGTCTTCAGGCAGGAAGTCGAGCTGCATGTGCCGTTCGGCTGCAGCGCTGCGAGCGGTCTCGGCGCGACGCTCGTCGCCGCTTGCTTCGGCTTGCGCCGCGACGTTGTCGATCGCATGGCGCTCTTCGTCGAGCAGGTCGGCGAGTTCAGCTGCGACCTCGTCGTACACGCCGCCGAGCGAGTGTTGTTCCAGGCGCGACTGCCGCTCTTCTCGGAGCCGATCGAGCAGATCGCGGAGCCCCTCGATGCGCTGTCCGTCCGGCGTTTGGAGCCCCTCTTGCATCATCCGGCGCAGCGCGGCGTTGACGTCGCCGTGGTACATCAACTCATCGGTGAGCTGGCCGAAGAGTGCGTCGGCGTCGAGGTCGAACCCGCGTTGCGAACCATCCCAACGCGAGTAGGTGAATCGGGCTGCCATCGTGCCACCGTATCGCGAGTCCGCGATGCTCGGCTTGCC
>DATKCX010000020.1:0-11845 GCA_035512975.1 Ilumatobacter sp. | reverse complement strand
ATCGAGCAAGCGCACCTCCAACGTGGTCGACGGTCCGTGGACTCCCCCGCCGCCGCCACCGCGTTCCTCGCCCGATGCGAAAGTCGCCCAGGAAGAACTCGACGGCCTCCTCGACAAGATCTCCGCCAGCGGGTTGGAGTCGCTGTCTGCCGACGAGAAACGAAGGCTCAACGAGCTGTCGAAACGCCTCCGATAGTTCGCGGTCGAATCTGCATGACGCTCCGCGCCAACTTGCTCAAGGAATGATCAATAGCAACCGATAGTTGAGCATGAACGGCAGCAACACCATGGTCGACAATCCATTGGACATCGCAGCAGCGGCCGCAGTCCAGGCCGCCGAGTCTTCGGCGACCTTCATCATCACGCGGCCAGGAACGTCACGCAGTCGAGTGTTCGGTGCCGAGCCGACGCTGCGGGGCGCGATCGCCGTGGCCGTTGCCGCTGGAAGCGACCGCCGATGGGTCAGTCTCGACCACGGCATTCATCGCGTGAGCGTGATCGACCTGCCTGCGGTCGTGCGAGAAGTTGCCGAACGGCAAACATCGTGGCGACTTCAGATCGGCGTGGTCCGATCAGGAAACACCGCTGCCGCGGTCGTGCTGTGGTTCGGGCCGGCGGACGACGAGTTCGCACGAGACCAGCAGGCCGCTCTGCTCGAGCTGCTCACCGAAGCCGCCGACGCCACCTGATCGACGCCACCTGATCGACGCCAGTTGATCGACGCCAGCTGATCCTCCCAGCTGGTCGTCTCAGCCTGCAGCTGGGGCTGTGCGCCTGACGCGCGACGACGCCACCCACGCCACCACCAGCAACACGGCGGCACCCGCGGTTGCGAGGTCGGCGAGTATGTGGAACCCGACCGCACTCTTCACGAAACCGGAACCGAAGGCCGCCGCGGCACCGCACGCGCTGAGGGTGAGGTCGCCGGCACCTTGCGCTTCGACACGCGACGACTCGGGCACGGATGATGTCAGCAACGTCGTGCCAGCAATCATTCCAAGGCTCCAACCCAACCCGAGCAGGAACAACCCGACGAACATCAGCGCCGGCACATATCCGGCGATCACTGCCGACACCGTCCCGGTGGCCAAGATCACCGCACCGAGCTGAATCGCGATGATGCCTCCCACGCGGTCAATGAATCGGCCGACGAACGGCGACAGCCCATACATACCGAGAACGTGCAGCGCGATCACGTAGGCCGACAGCTCGGAGTGGCCGTGGTCCTTCATGTGCGGCGGCGTCATCGTCATCACCGCCACCATTGCTGCCTGCGAGACCACCATCGCCGTGATGCCGAGCACCGCTCCTGGCGAAACGGCGATCACGCGATAGGCCGCCCGGGTCTGGCGAATCGGGCGCGCCCGCGGCGCGTGCGGGTCGGTCGTTCCGAGCACCACGAGCGGGTCGGGCCGAAGAAACACCTGATAGACAGCCGCGCCGACCAACATGAAGATGCCAGCGAAGAGGTACGGCCCGATGTACTCGTCGAAGCCCAGCGCGGTACCGATGTCACGCTCCCACGGCGTGACCAGCGGCCCGACCACCGCACCCAACGTGCCGATCCACACGATCGCTCCGATCGATCGTGCCCGATCTTCTGGTGGGGCCAGATCGGCTGCCACGTACCGGGCCTGCAACGACCCTGCCTGCGCCACGCCAAAAACAAACGTGCCCACCAGAAACAGCCAGAACCACCGCAGCTGCCCACCGGTGGCGGCAATGCCAGCGCCGACGGCACCGATCGCCAGCGCACCAGCCAAACCCGGGCGACGGCCCCGCCTGCGCATCACCGCCGCCAACGGCACGCTGGCAGCGGCCGCGCCGAGGGTGAACGCCGTCGCGCCGAGACCAGCCAACCGGTCTGAGTCGAGCATCGACGAGGCCAGCAGCGTGACGACAGCGATGGTTCCCGCCACCGCCGCTTGCGCGGGTACCACGGCCACACGCAAGACATTGGTGGTGCGCCGCTGGAGTGCTGCCAACTCGGCCGGTTCGACGGTCACGGCGTGAGGTTAGATGGCCGACGTTGAGTTGAACCCGTTGGGTTATCGGCTACAGCGTGAGCAACGGCCGAAGGAACCGGCCGGTGTGGGACGCCTCGATGGTGGCCACTTGTTCCGGGGTGCCTTCCGCAACCACCTTGCCGCCGCCGCTGCCGCCTTCCGGCCCGAGGTCGATCAACCAGTCGGCGGTCTTGATGACGTCGAGGTTGTGTTCGATCACGAGGACCGTATTGCCCTGATCGACGAGGCGTGACAACACGGTGAGCAGGCGACGCACGTCGGCGAAGTGCAGACCGGTGGTCGGTTCGTCGAGCAGGTAGATGGTGTGACCGGTGGACCGCTTGGCCAGCTCGGACGCAAGCTTCACGCGTTGGGCTTCACCGCCCGACAGGGTGGGGGCCGATTGACCGAGCCGGACATACCCGAGGCCGACGTCCATGAGCGTTTCCATGTATCGATGGATCCGCGGCTGGTTGGCGAAGAAGTCGACGGCCTCGGCGACCGGCATGTCGAGCACCTCGGCGATGTTGCGGCCCTTGAACTCGATGTCGAGCGTGTCGCGGTTGTAGCGAGCGCCCTTGCACACCTCGCACGGCACGTACACGTCGGGCAGGAAGTGCATCTCGATCTTGATGGTGCCGTCGCCAGCACAGCCTTCGCAGCGGCCACCTGCGACGTTGAACGAGAACCGCCCGGGCTGATAGCCGCGTACCTTCGCTTCGTTCGTGGTGGCGAACAACTTGCGAATGCTGTCGAACACACCGGTGTAGGTGGCCGGGTTGGAACGCGGTGTTCGCCCGATCGGCGATTGGTCCATGTCGATGACCTTGTCGAGGAACTCGATGCCGTCGATCTTCTTGTGCTTGCCAGCCGGCATCTTCGACTTGTAGATGCGCTGCATCAACACGGGCAACAGGATGTCGCGGATGAGCGTGGACTTGCCCGAACCGGACACACCGGTGATGGCGACGAAGCAACCCAGCGGAATGTCGACGGTGAGGTCTTGCAGGTTGTGCTCGCGCGCCGCGTGAATGGTGAGTTTGTCGAGCTTCGGCTGACGCCGGATGGCGGGCACCGGCACGGTTTCCTTGCCGGCCAGGAACCTGCCGGTGATCGACTCGTTGACCTTGAGGATGCCCGACACCGGCCCGCTGTAGACCACCTCGCCGCCGTGCTCGCCTGCGCCCGGACCGATGTCGACGATCCAGTCGCTCTCACGGATCGTGTCTTCGTCGTGCTCGACGACGATGACCGAGTTGCCGAGATCGCGCAGACGGGTGAGCGTGTCGATGAGGCGGCGGTTGTCGCGCTGGTGCAACCCGATCGACGGCTCGTCGAGCACGTACAACGTGCCCACCAGACCCGACCCGATCTGGCTGGCCAGGCGAATGCGCTGTGCCTCGCCACCGGCCAACGTTCCGGCGTTGCGCGACAGGGTGAGATAGTCGAGCCCCACGTCGAGCAGGAAGCCGAGGCGGGCGTTGATCTCTTTGGTGACGCGCTCGGCGATGAGCCGATCGCGCTCGGTGAGTTCGAGTGCCGCCAGGAACTTGGCCGATTCGCCGATGGCCATGTCGCAAACAGCGGAGATGTGCAAGCCGCCTACGGTGACCGCCAGCGTGGACGGCTTGAGGCGCGCTCCCCCGCATGCGCCGCACGCGACCTGGCGCATGTAGCCCTCGTACTGCTCGCGCGACCAGTCGGATTCGGCTCCCTCATGGCGACGGCTGATCCACGGAATGACGCCCTCGTACTCGGTGGCGTACTGCCGGGCGCGTCCGTAACGGTTCTTGTACTTCACCGTGAGCTTGCCCCCGGTGCCATGCAGGATGATCTTCTGTTGCTTGGCGCTGAGGGTGCCCCACGGCGCGTTCAGGTCGATGTCGCTCGCTTCAGAGACCGCTTCGAGCATGCGCGTGAAGTACTGCGTGTTCGCACTTCGCCACGGAGAGATCGCACCGTCGTTCAGAGACAGGTCGTGATCAGGAACCACCAACTCCGGATCGACCTCGAACGTGGTGCCCAGACCGTCGCACTTCGCGCACGCCCCATACGGCGAGTTGAACGAGAAGTTTCGAGGCGCGGGTTCGTCGTAGCTCTTGCCGCACTTCGGACATGCCAAATGCTGGCTGAACGTCATCGTCTCGGGGTCTTCGCCGTCTTTGCCGACGAATTCGACCTCGGCGACTCCGTTTGCCAAGGCGAGCGCCGACTCGAGCGAATCGGTGAGGCGACGCTCTATGCCTTCACGGACCACCAGCCGGTCGACGACGATCTCGATGCGGTGGTTCTCGTACTTGGCGAGTCGCTCCTCCCGAGCGAGGAACTCGTCGATGACAACGGTCTCACCGTCGATCCTGGCTCGGACATACCCCTGACCAGACAGGTCGGAGAGCAACGTGTCGTACTCGCCCTTGCGGCCGCGTACCACCGGTGCCAACACCTGAAAGCGCAGGCCCTCTTCGAACTGCAGGATACGGTCGACGATCTGCTGCGGCGTCTGCCGCTGCAACCGTGTGCCGTCGTCGGGACAGTGCTGAATGCCGATTCGGGCGTACAGCAAGCGCAGGTAGTCGTACACCTCGGTGATCGTTCCCACGGTCGAACGCGGGTTGCGGCTGGCCGACTTCTGGTCGATCGAGATAGCCGGCGACAGCCCCTCGATGACGTCGACATCTGGCTTGTCCATCTGGCCGAGGAACTGCCGGGCATACGAACTCAAACTCTCGACGTATCGCCGTTGTCCTTCGGCGTAGATCGTGTCGAACGCGAGGCTCGACTTGCCGGAGCCCGACAAGCCGGTGAAGACCACCAACTTGTCGCGAGGTATCTCGACGTTGACGTTCTTGAGGTTGTGCTCGCGTGCACCGCGAACCTCGATGACAGCACCCTTTGGGGTGACGTGCTTGCGGGGAGCCATGAGCTGTCGAGGCTAACGGGCTGATGTCAGGAGGCGGGATGCCAGGCTGAGGATTGGACCGAACATCTCCGGGAGCTTAGCACCCGAACAGAACATCTGTTCGACGTCACGGGAGTCTGGTTGGAGCTGACAACGCTACGCTCGACAGAATGAGCACGACCTCCCACATCACCGCCGCTCGCACGGAAGTCATCGTCGTGGGAGCCGCAGCTACCGAAACCGCTGCCCGGGCTGTCGATCGAGCAGCCGAACTGGCCGCATCGCTGAACGCTCGGCTCTTCGTGGTCACCGCCTACAGCGACTCCTCCGTCGACGTCGTCGGTGCTGGCAGCGATACGTTCGAGCTGAGTGAAGCCAACGATGCAGCGGCCTTCGCCGACCAGACGGCCGGCCGACTGAGCTCCATCCACGGCATCGAAGCGACTGGAGTCACTGGTGAAGGAAAACCTGATGACGTCATCTTGGGCATCGCTCGCGACATGAAGGCCACATTGATCGTGGTCGGCAACGTGCGGATGCAGGGTCCGGGCCGCCTGCTGGGCAGCGTGGCCAACGGCATCACTCACCACGCGCCGTGTGATGTCCTCGTCGTGAAGACCGCCTAGATCTTTGCGGCGACGCCACGGGGATGAGCGAAGCGACCTGTCCGCTGACTTTCGAAGTCGCAGCCGTTGATGCACCGCCACCCGCGCAACCGCGTAGGCTTGATCCACCGCCCCGAAAGGACCACGAGTTGACTTCCAATGCCGTTCTGCGACACCACGATGTCGGGCTGCTCTCCGTTGCAGCAGTCGAAGCCCCCATCGAGGTCACCTCGGCCTGGATCGACGAACAACTCGCCGACGTCTACACGCGCACCGGGCTGAAGCCGGGCACCCTGCAGAGCTTGGCCGGTATCGAGTCGCGCCGCTGGTGGCCAGAAGACGTCACCTTCGATCAGGCTGCTGCGAGCGCAGGACGCAAGGCCATCCAGGCTGCAGGCATCGATGCCACAGAAATTGGCCTGCTCATCTCCACCTCGGTCTCCAAGCACCACTTGGAGCCGTCGGTCGCGAGCGCCGTGCACCATCACCTCGGTCTGCCACCGAGCTGTATGAACTTCGACGTCGGCAACGCCTGTCTCGGCTTCGTCAACGGCATGCAGATCGCCGCCGCGATGATCGACGCCGGCACGATCGAGTACGCGCTCATCGTCGACGGCGAGGGCAGTCGCCACACCCAAGAGGTCACCATTGCCCGCCTGCAGGAAACTGCCATGGAACCAGGCGACCTCTTCAACGAGTTCGCTTCGCTCACCCTCGGCTCGGGTTCGGCAGCAGCGGTGATGTGCCGGGCATCTGCCCACCCCGAGTCGCACCGCATGCTCGGGGGCATCGCACGCGCGGCCACCCAACACCATGAACTCTGCGTTGGCGACCTCGATCGCATGACCACCGACACGCACGGCCTGCTGGTTGCCGGCTTGGAACTCAGCGAAGAAGCCTGGAAAGAGGCGGGGCGGCATTTCGACTGGGAAGTCGGCATGGACTGGTACATCATCCACCAGATCAGCCAGGTGCACACCACGATGATGTGCTCGCAACTGGGTCTCGACCTCGCCAAAGTGCCACTGACATTTCCGTTCTACGGCAACGTCGGCCCGGCCGCGATCCCCATCACACTCGCCACGGTTGCCGATCAGATACAGGTCGGCCAACGCGTGCTGTGCATGGGCATGGGATCGGGCCTGAACGCGAGTATCGCCGAGATCGTTTGGTGAGTGCGGCCGAGCGCCCAGCGCCGCCCGCCACCGCAGATCTCGAACGCTGGGGCCTTCAACCAGCCTGGTCACGAGTCATCGCCGACCGATGGCACGTACTCGACACGGCCACGCCGAACCCGGCCGCCACCGTGCTCTGCGTGCATGGCAACCCGACGTGGGCATACGCATGGGCGACCTTTCTGCGAGCGCTCGGCGACCGCTATCGAGTGATCGCCATCGACCAGTTGGGGATGGGCTACAGCAGCCGCACGCAACCCCGTTCATACTCCGAGCGGGTCACCGATCTGGCCGAGATCATCACCCTGCTCGACATCGACCGATCGATGCCGTTCTACGTCGCCGCCCACGACTGGGGCGGCGCGATCACGATGGGTTGGGCGGTCGACCACGTCGGCGAGTTCGATGGCCTGATCCTGTGCAACACCGGCATCGCGGTGCCACAAGGCCGTTCAGCGCCCGCGCTGATTCGCCTCGCTGGTTCACGTCCGTTTCGGCAGCTGGTGTGTCGCCACACGCCGATCTTCGTCGAGAGCGCCACGCGGCTGTCTGGCTCTCGACTCACGGCGATCGATCGCGAAGCGTTCCGCGCGCCGTATCGCAAGGCTGCCACACGCGCCGCGATCGCCGACTTCGTCGGCGATGTGCCGTTGCGCTCAGGGCACCGTTCCGAGGCCCCACTCGCGCGCGTTGCGTCACGAATCGGAGAGATCACCGCGCCGGTGCTGCTGGTCTGGGGTGCCGCTGATCCGGTCTTCAACGACGACTTCGCCAGCGACCTCGCCGAGCGCTTCAGCAACGTGTCGACCCACCGATTTGCGCAGGCGAATCACCTCGTGATGGCGGAAGCCGACGTTGCTGGAGTTGCGGCCGCATGGCTCGCCGACCGCATCGCTCTCCACAGCACGGCAGACGAGAGCACGACAGACGAGCCGACTGATCCCGGTGTCTCGATCACGACCGATCTGTGGGGCACGATTCGGCACCACGACCGGGCTGACCGGCCCGCGATCGTGGATGTCGCCAGCGGCTCGTCGGTCACGTTTGGGAAGTTCGCCGACCGTGTCGACGCCATCGCCGCCGAACTCGTGCGCCGCGGGCTGCAACGCGGCGACCGCGTGGCGATGCTCACGCCTCCCGGCGTGGAGTTGCTCGCAGCGGTGTACGGCGTCTGGCGCGCTGGTGGCGTCACGGTCGTCGCCGATCGGGGTCTCGGGCTCAAGGGCCTCGGGGCAGCCGTGCGTAGCTCCCGAGCCCGCTGGATCATCGGGCCCAGAACGGCGCGGTTGGCGTCCGCGGCGATGAGGTGGGCACCGCGCTCCACCGCGATCGACATCGACGAACTGATGAGCGCTCCGTCGGCCGCAGCCTCAGATCTTCCCGCCGGCCCGCAGTCGAGCGACGAAGTGGCGGTGCTGTTCACGTCCGGAGCAACCGGCCCGGCCAAAGGTGTGCGCTATCGGTACGGCCAGTTGCTCGCCCAGGTCGATGCGCTGCGGCGCACCTACTCGATCACCGACAACGATCGCTTCGTCGCCGCGTTCGCACCGTTCGCGCTCTACGGGCCGGCGCTGGGAATATCGACCGCACTCCCGAGCTGCGACGTCACGTCGCCCGGCAAGCTCACCGCCCGAGCACTTGTCGAGGCAGTCGCCTCGGTGGACGCCACCATGGTGTTCGCGTCACCGGCCGCCTTGGCCAACGTCGTCGCCACCAGCGGCACATCAAACGTCCCGGCTCCTGGGCTCGCTCGGTTGCGATTGGTGCTGTCGGCTGGAGCCCCGGTCCCGGTGGAAACGCTGCGCGCTGTCGGTCAGCTGGCCCCGCAGGCTTCGCTGCACACGCCGTACGGCATGACCGAAGCGCTGCCGGTGGCCAGCATCGATCTGGCAACGATCGAGCAACAATCTGACGCCGGGGTGTGCGTGGGATTCCCCGTGGAAGGTGCAGCGGTTCGCGTTGACGACCTCGGTCTCGGAGTTGGCGAGATTCTCGTTCGAGCCCCATGGGTGTCTGACGGATACGACCAACTGTGGGCTGTCGAGAACGCTGCTCGACCAACCATCGACGGACACGTGTGGCATCGCACCGGAGATGTCGGCCACCTCGATTCCGCTGGCCGGCTGTGGGTGGAGGGTCGCACTGTGCACGTCATCCATACGGCCGGCGGGCCCGTGACCCCCGTGCCGATCGAACGCTCCGTGGAGCAAGGGCTTCCCTGCGCTCGATCGGCTGCTGTCGGCGTTGGGCCGAGCGGCTGTCAGCAGGTGGTCGTCGTGATCGAAGCCGACAGTAATGGGCTGGCACCCAGCGAGGTCACCGGTGCCGTCCGGGCGCTGGTGCCGCAGTCGATCGCGGCGGTTCTCACGTTGAAAGCGATCCCCGTCGACATTCGCCACAACGCGAAGGTTGACCGCGCCGCAGTGGCTCGGTGGGCGGAAGAGGTCCTCGCCGGGCACCGCTCGAAAGCGCCGGTGTAGGGCCATGCGTGTTCTCGTGACAGGTGCAACCAGCATGATCGGCCGACGGTTCGTTGAACGGCTCCTTCTGCGCGGCGACCAACCCATCTGTTTGCAACGTCACGCGGCAGACGTCGACGCGGCTCAGGTGCTCGGCGACATTCGCGACGCTGCGATCGTGCAGGCCGCTGCCAAGAGCTGCGAAGCGGCGGTTCATCTGGCAGCCAAGGTCGGAGTGGTCGGCACCTGGAACGACTATCGATCCGTGAACGTCGATGGCACCGCGCACCTGATCGCGGCGGCAAGGCACCACGACCTGCGGACGGTCGTGCACGTGTCGTCGCCGTCGGTCGCCCATGTTGGCGATCCCATCGCGGGTGGGCTCGCCGAGCCCGCCGAAACGGGACGCCGGGGGGCCTGGTACCCGGAGTCCAAGGCGCTCGCCGAGCGAGCGGCACTCTCAGCAAACCACGAATCCATGGCCGTCATTGCGATCCGGCCACATCTCGTGTGGGGGCCAGGCGACCAGCAACTCGTCGGCAGAATCGTGGAGCGTGCCCGAACCGGTCGCCTCGCGCTCGTGAACGGTGGTCGCGCGCTCGTCGATACGACCTACATCGAGAACGCCGTCGACGCCCTCATCGCGGCTCTCGACCGAGCGCAACCCGGAGCGCCGTGTGCCGGCAAGGCGTACGTGGTCACCAATGGTGAGCCGCGCACGATCCGAGAACTCGTCCACGGAATCTGTCAGGCCGCTGGCCTGACCGTCAAACATCGATCGAGTCCGATCGGCATCGCCGCTCCCGTAGGTGGCATCATCGAGCGGATCTGGGAGCGCACCAACCGCACGAGCGACCCGCCCATCACCCGATTTCTCGCCGAGCAATTGGGAACGTCGCATTGGTTCGACCCGCGTCCGGCAGCAGAGGACCTCGGGTATCACCCGGCGATCTCCATCGACGAGGGGCTCGCACGGCTGGCCGCATGGAACGCTTCCCAACGCTGACATCGCGGCCGGCCCTCTTTCCAACAGGGCTCACGATGCTGCAAGCGATCGTCGTGGCACGCTGGTTGTCGCTCGCGTGGATGGTGGGCATCGTCGTGTTCGATCATGAAGACCTGAGGCACCCAGCCGTGGCTTGGGCTGCGGTTGCAACCGCGCTGGCAGTGGCGGCCACTTCCACGTGGTTGCTGCGGGCGGTGCCCGAGCGGTTGCTCAGTATCGGGTTCGTGTTGGCAGAGGTGGGTCTCGCCGTCGGGTTGAGCATCGTCGACGGGTACGTGTTCGAGCCCGGTCACGTGTTCAACACCACGCAGAGCATCGCCACCCAGTGGCCGTTGATCGCCGCGGCCACGGCGGGGGTTGCCTACGGCCCATGGGTTGCTGCTCTCTTGGCGGCGACCGTGGGGCCGGCGGAACTCATCGGAGCGGTCTTGAACGACTATGCGTCGTTCGGTACTCGCGAAGTGGTGTCGATTGTGGCCACCAGCTTGTTCTTCGGCGCATGCGGGGCTGTGTTCGGCTGGATGGCGCATCTGCTCAAACGGGCAGAACGTCACATCGCCGAACGGAACGCACGCGACGAGGTGGGCCGCGTGATGCACGACACCGTGCTGCAAACACTGGCGCTCGTGGAGCGTCGCACCGCAGGCCGGGACCCTGAGCTCGCCGCCGCGGCGCGCGAGGCCGACCGCGACCTTCGGGCGTACTTGTTCGGCTCGACAGGGCGAGATCCCGTCGACCTCCCCACCCGGGTGCGCGCCGCGGTCGAGCACGCCCGCCGCCGGTATGGCGACCAGTCCGAGATCGCCGTGTCGGTGAGCGTGATCGCCGACGACTGCCGAGTGCCTGACCAGAACCAGGAGCTGATCGCCCGTGCCATCGGCGAGGCCGTTGCCAATGCATTGGAGCACGCGCGACCCTCACGCATCGTCGTTTTCGCCGAGACCGATGACGAGGGACAAATCTTCGCCAGCGTTCGTGACAACGGCACGGGGTTCGACACGTCGATCGTGCGCGTCGGCCACGGCATCGATCAATCGATCATGGCGCGGATCGAGTCGATCGGCGGCATGGTGACGCTGACCAGTTCCGCCGAGAACGGCACCGAGGTCTGCATGTGGAGCACAACTGGCGCGCGAGGATCCTCAGCATGACCACCCCGATCCGCACTGTGTTGGCCGACGATCACGCACTCGTCCGCTCCGGCCTACGCGCCGAGCTCGCACCCGAGTTCGACATCGTCGGAGAAGCCGACGACGCAGAAGGTGCGATCGACGTCATCGAGGCGCGCCGCCCCGACTTGGTGGTGTGCGATCTCCATATGCCGCGCGGTGGCGGACTGGCTGTGGTGCAACGAGCCGCCACCGTCTGCCCGATCGTCATCCTGACGGTGTCGGAGGCCGAACGCGACCTCCTCGACGCAGTGGCTGCGGGGGCAGCTGGGTATCTGCTGAAGACCACACCGATCGACGAACTGAAGGTGTCGCTGGCGGCCGCGGCGGCGGGTGAGCCGGTGTTCTCTCCGTCGCTCGCCGCGCTGGTGCTCGGCGAGTTTCGGCGTCTTGCGAAGGCCGCCGACAGCAATCCGCTCACCGAGCGCGAGCGCGAGGTGCTTCAACACGTCGCCCGCGGGAAGACGTACAAAGAGCTGGGGCTCGACTTGGGCATCTCCCCCAAGACTGCCGAGAACCACGTGCG
>DATKCX010000019.1:0-19031 GCA_035512975.1 Ilumatobacter sp. | reverse complement strand
CCGAGGCTGAGCGGGCCGCCGACACCCTCGCCGATCAGCGCCTGCCACGAGATCGACAGGGGCACGAAGCCGATTGCGAAGAACACCGGTGCCATCACCGAGTTGGCAGCGAGGTACCCGGCCTGACGCCAACGAACCTTGTCGGTCAGCACCGCCTTGGCAGACCGGAAGCCAACCTGAGCAACTGGCGTTGGTTGCCGAAGTTCGATGTTGTGCCCGGCGAACGTCGCGAGCCACACCGACAGCCGCGTGAATGCGTCGATGGTAAGGAAGAAGGGCACGATCAGAAACACACCAAGCAACAACGCGAACATGAGTCCGAACGTCACTGCTGCGAAGCCGACCATCACGCCGAAGAGGACGGGCGCGGCGAGCATGGAGACGAAGAGATAGGCGAGTGCGTACCAGCCGTCGGGTTGACGCAACGGCGCGTACCAGTGTTCCGCGAGGTCTTTCGCTCGCTCCCAGTGCCACTCGTCTGGCCTGGTGCTGGTGCTCGCGGTGCTCGCGGTGTTTGCGGTGCTCGTCGGGCGGGGAGGCGCTGCATCGTCAGGCGTACGCGCACCAGGGGGCGGGGGCGGCGGAGGCGGAAGGTCGGCGGCGCGCGGATCGCGCTCGGGGGTCGTCATCATGATTCCATTGTGGAGACTTCAGGCTTTGGTCGACATCGGGCGATCCGCCCAATCCGAGGTGGGGTTGTCCCCACCGTGGAGCTGGTCACACCGTCGAGGCTTGCACGAGTATCACCGTCACGGCGAGCACCCCGGGTGCGTTCGACAAACCGCCGGGGCCAGCGAGGAGCGCCGCGACAGCAACGCACGCTGCCATACCCGCCCTCCGCCACGCGTGACGGGGACTGCTATGAGATGGCCGTTGTTCGGTTCGCTGCACGGGGCGGAGCGTACCGTCAACGCATCGTGGGGTGTGGGGGATCACGGTGACCGGTGTCACAGAGAATTCGCGACACTTTTCGAGATGGCGAGCGTATGGTGATCTTGTAACTGAATCGATCCAGAAGGTCTGGATCAGCCATCAGTCAGGAACCATCATCATGACGAACCCCAGCATCGTTTCGAACCAGCGACTCGTTCTCACCTCGTACCTCACCGGAGATCAATCGGATCTCGAAGCGACCACCATCGCTGCGCTTCCCGCCGCCATGGCGTCGGCTGCCACTCGCATCGACACGTCGTTCACCGCGCCTGTCACTGAATCCGACACCGACGGTGTCGTGGTCCATTTCGGCGTCGAGGTGCTCGCCGGCACCACGATCACGTGGGACCGCACCACCGAGCTCACCACGTTGCAGGTCAGCGTTCCGTGGCCGGATGCCGACGTGGAGCCCGCCGTCACTCGCGGTCGCCTACTCGCCGCCAACCAGTTCGCATCGCACCTGTCAGAGTTGCTGCAAGCCGCCTGAAGATGACGGCGGCGCAGCCGAGCAGCCACCGAACCTGACGGCTGCAGGGCTCCGTTCAAGTACTGTCGATAGATGCCGTCTTCGCAGCGAGTCACGCTGCTCACCATTGCGAAGGAACTCGGCGTCTCGCGCACGACTGTGTCGAATGCGTACAGTCGACCCGACCAGCTCACGGTCGAGCTGCGGGACAAGATCTTCGCCACCGCCGAGCGGCTTGGCTACTCCGGCCCGAACGCCGCAGCGCGCGGGTTGCGCACCGGCCGAGTCGGCACGATCGGGCTGGTCTTCACCGATGATCTCGGGTTCGTGTTCAGCGACCCGAACACGGCGTTGTTCATGCGAGGCGTGGCCGAATCCACATCCGAAGCGCGCGTCGGTCTGACACTCCTTCCGGTGCACAAGGCCGGTCCGATTTCTGAGTCGGCGGTGTTGAGCGCACCGGTCGACGCGTATGTCGTCTTCTCGATAGCCGACGAACATCCGGTCATGCACGAGATACTGCGGCGCGGCGTGCCGGTGGTGATCGTCGACGAACCCGACCTGGGCGACCGAACCTCGTTCGTCGGTATCGACGACCGAAGCGGGGCCCGGCTCGCGGCCGAGCACATCGTGGCCCTCGGTCATCGCAAACTGGGCGTACTCGTACACCGGGTGAACGATCATCCGCGGCTCGGCCGTATGACCCAAGCCGAAGTGATGGCAGGGACGATCCGCATCGCCCGCGAACGTCTCGCCGGCTACCTCGAAGGAATCGCAGGAAGCGACGCCGAGATCACCTCGATCTGGCAGACCGGCGACCTCGTACCCGACGCGGGCAGAGTCGGCACGCAAGAGATGTTCGCAGCGAACCCGGAGATCACGGCCGTGCTCAGCATGACCGATCAGCTCGCCATCGGTGCCTGCCAAGCGCTCGAACACATGGGCAAAGCGGTGCCCGGCGACGTGAGCATCGTCGGTTACGACGACATTCCTCGCGCGGCACTGTGGGACCCGCCACTCACTACCATTCGCCAGCCGCTCGTGGCCAAAGGTCGCCTCGCCGCCGACATGCTGCTCCGCCAGCTCGGCTCGGGCGAGATCGAACGCGCCGAGTTGCCGATCGAGCTGGTCGCCCGAGCCAGCACCGCTGCCGTGGCGTCCGAATCGGGTTGACGGACGACGCATCCAAGCCGGCGTAGTACTCGAGCGATCGGTGTGCAGTTGTCGCTTGCCCTGACCGACTCCGGCAGGCGGTGGGTGCCGCCCCACCGCTGCGAACCCCAGGCTTGAAGGGGTTGACGCCCTATCGACCTCGGTGTCTGCCGACACGAGAGCGGCCACGGGCCCTTGCGCCGCCTGAAGGATAGACCACTCCATGCTGTCCGAGTGTGCGCGGCAGCGGCCGCCCATCTGCGAGATGCGCGGCGTGGCCTGGTGATTGCCCATTGCTGAATCAGCTCGGAGCCACCCGAACCGGCCACTATCGAATCGTCTCGGAACAACGCAACCCAGCCACTATCGAATCGTCTCGGATTCCGCCGACAGGCCTTCTGGACGACTGTCAGCCGACACAACCGGACCGCCGTCGCTGACTGCAGCAACCTGCACCTCGAGCGCTGGTACACAGAGTCCGAGACGATTCACTCGGCACTCCGACACCACAGTCCGAGACGATTCGCCAAACGCCCCACACCCGAATCCGAGACGATTCGCCAAACGCCCCACACCCGAATCCGAGACGATTCGCCAAACGCCCCACACCAGAATCCGAGACGATTCACGAAGCACCCGGACACCTCAGTCCGAGACGATTCGCGATGGTCACGTTCGAGTTATCGACGCCTGCAACCGGGTCAGTACCGTCATCGACAACATGAGCAGTATGACCTCGAGGGCCATAAGGATTCTCTCCCGCCGTACGTAGGGATCGCCGGTTGTGGTCGTACACCCTCCGAAAGTGTCACACCCCCAGACGACGATTGGGCGTATGGAATCACCGTCTGAACCACCTCCGGCCGACCGCGCGACGAGAAGCGACACCAGCGTTGAAGAGCGCCCACCCATCGACCGAAGCGCCCCGGCATTTCATGACTTCGTTGATGACCCGTCCCAGCCAGCCATAACAGGCCCCTGGTGGTGCCCGGTGTGCGACGCGCCGACACCTCACCGGTACCGGGCCGGCCGGCAGAAGGTGTATTGCAGCAACCCATGCCGCCAAAAGGCCTACCGGTGGCGACGCGCTCACGGCGTGCGACTCTTCGTCACCGCCGACATCGTTGCCGAACGAGCAGACGGCCAGGCGCGGCGTCACGCGTTACGCGACCCACGCGACCCCGTCGCGATCCTCCGCGCACCGCGAGGTCGCGAGGTAACGGTGTGTGGAACCTTCGCGATACCAGCTCAACATGACAAAGCTCGGCACACCCGATTCCTGCCAGGCAGCATCAACTCGTGCCAATCGTGCGTCCGCAACGTCGGGGTCGATGTCGACACCTTCGTTGAAGCACCAGAGTTCACGTTCGACACGCCAGAGTTCTGGGCGCACGTGAAGCTCACCGCCGTCGCAACACCCCGCGAACGAGCACCGCGCCCCCTCCCGCCTCCCCTGCCCGACCAACGCCCACGCTGGCGGACCGAGCGACGATTGGTCGCTTGAGCCCCTCCCCTGCGCTCAGGCACATGTCCTGCCGCCGAGCGCGCAGCGCGGCGCGGCGATGCGTACTAGCGGGCGTATTGGTTGACGGTGTCGGCTGCGTCGAGCAGCCAGTTCGGCCACACGCCGACGAACAGCGTGAACGCTGCCGACGCGGCAATGGCGAACCCCGTGGAGAACGGCACCGACTCGTGCACCACATCCGCCTCAGACGGCATGAGCCACACGTGGACCATGATGCGCAGATAGAGGAACGCGGCAATCGTGGCCGCGAGCATGGCGATGACGGCGATGGCGTAGCTGTCCTGCGCAACGGCGGCCTGGATGACGCCCCACTTGGCGACGAAACCTGAGGTGAGCGGCACGCCGGCCTGCGCCAGCAAGAACACCGTGAGACCGAGTGCGACCGCCGGGCGGCGCTTGGCGAATCCCTTGAACGCGTCGAGCGACGTGTCGCCACCGTTGCTGCGGCCGACCAGCGTGACCACGGCGAACGAGCCGATGGTGAGTACCGAGTAGAGCAACAGGTAGTTCATCACGCTCGGCATGCCCTGGCCCAGCGACCCGTATTCACCGGCATCGTGGCCCGATGCTTCGACGCCCACGAGGATGAACCCGGCGTGGCTGACCGACGAGTACGCCAACATGCGCTTCACGTCGGTCTGCACCACGGCCAAGGCGGAACCGACCACGAGTGAGAGCACAGCAAGCATCCAGATCGCCGGTCGCCAGTCGTCACGGTGGAACGGCAATGCGATCACGAGTACCCGGAGCATCGCCGCGAAGGCGGCAGCCTTGCCGACCGATGCCATGAACGCGGTGACGTTCGTGGGTGCGCCCTCGTACACGTCTGGGGTCCACACGTGGAACGGCACTGCAGCCACCTTGAAACCTAGACCGACGATGAGCAGGGCGATGCCCGCCAAGATGAACGGGTCTTGCCCATCGATCAGCACCGAGCCGCGGAACGACGCGACGATCTCGGAAATGTTCGTCGTTCCGGTGCCGCCGTAGATCATCGCGATGCCGTACAGCAGGAACGCAGAAGCGAAGCCGCCCAGGACGAAGTACTTGATGCCCGACTCCTGGCTGGCACTGCGGTTGCGATCGCTGGCGGCCAGCACGTAGAGCGCGAGCGACAACGTTTCCAAGCCGAGGAACAACACGATCAGATCGTTCGACATACCCATGACCACGCCACCGGTAGCCGCGATGAGGAACAATGCGTACACCTCGGGGCCATCTTTGCCCGCACGACGAAGTTCGTCGTCAGTGATCGCCGCGACGAGAAACGTCGAGGCGCAGATGGTGAGCGTGAGGAACAGTGCGAACTTGTCGAACGCCAACGCTCCGGCAACGATCGTGACGGGGCCGTCTTCGCTGATCTCGTGCCATTGGAACAGCGCCAGGCCGGCCGTGACGGCCGTGACCACCATGGTGAACGCCGCGTACAGGCTGCGCGGCCACTGCGGCGTGAGTGCACCCACGAGCAGCAGCAGCAATGCGCCGCTGACCAGCGCGATGACGGGGCTGAGGTGCCACCACTCGATGGGGGGGGTGACCAGCAACTCTTGGGTTGGCGTTTGCTGGGCAATCATCGACTGAACGGACCGCATCAGTGGTCGCCTTCCTCGGTCGTGGTACCCGCAGCCGGTTCAGGCTCTTCTTCGATGACAACGGTCGTCGGTTCGGGCATGTCGATGCCGGTCACGGTCTCCACGCGGGTGATGAGCACCCCGACCGACGGCTCGATGCGATCGAGCATTGGCTTGGGGTACACACCCGTGAACACGATGATGCCGATGAAGGGCAGCAGCACTGCCGCTTCTTTGAGCTTGAGTTCGGGGAACGAACGGTTGGCGTCGTCGACTTCGCCGTGGAACACGCGCTGGTACGCCCACAGCAGGTACAGCGCGGCGAGGATCACACCCGTGGCCGCTATGACCACGAACCAGGGAGCCGCGAGGAACGTGCCGGTCAAGATCAGGTATTCGCCGACGAAGCCGTTCAGACCGGGCACACCGATCGACGAGAGCATCACGACCATGAACGCCGCAGCGAAGATGGGCGCAACCGACTGGATGCCCTTGAGGTCTGCGATCTGACGGGTGTGGCGACGTTCGTAAATCATGCCCACGAGGAGGAACAACGCACCGGTGGACACGCCGTGGTTGACCATCTGCATCACGGCCCCCGTGATCGCCTGCGACGTGAACGCGAACGTGCCGAGCACGATGAACCCCAGGTGTGCGACCGATGAATAGGCGACGAGCCGCTTCAGGTCTTTCTGCATGGTCGCGACGATCGCGCCGTAGATGATGCCGATCACAGCCAACGTCAGCCAGAGGTATCGGCTCCAATAGGCAGCCTCGGGGAACAGGTACACGCCAAACCGGAGCAGGCCGTACGTGCCGAGTTTCAGCATCACACCGGCCAACACCACCGAGCCGGCGGTGGGCGCTTGCGTATGCGCGTCGGGCAGCCACGTGTGAAGCGGGAAGATCGGCACCTTCACCGCGAACGCCACAGCGAACCCGAGGAACAACCAGCGGCCCGTGGACGCTGCAAAGTTCGCGTTCTCGGCGATCTCGATGAGGTCGAAGGTGACGCGCCCCACCCCGTTGCGGCTGGCGATGAACACCGTAGCCATGATCGACACGAGCATGAACGCCGAACCGGCCATGGTGTACAGGAAGAACTTCGTCGCCGCGTACACCTTGCCCTCGTACCCCCAGCCGCCGATGAGGAAGTACATCGGCACGAGGACGATCTCGAAGAACACGAAGAACAAGAACAGGTCGAGGCTGAGGAACGAGCCCATCACTCCGGCTTCGAGCAACAGCAACCATGCGAAGTACGGCTTGTCTTGGCCGGGGTCGTCGTTGTGCGGGTCGATGCCCAAGATGGCGAGCGGGAAGAGCACGCCTGTCAGCACGATCAGGAACAGCGAGATGCCGTCGACGCCGAGGTGCCAGCCAATACCCCACCGCTCGATCCACGGTTGGTTCGACACGAACTGGAAGCCGGCGTCGTCTTGGTTGAACTCGGCCATCAGCCACACCGACATCGCACCGGTGGCCACCGAGGTGATGGCAGCGACGAGCTTCATGAGCTCGGGGCGCGTCTTCGACAGCAACGTGATGATGACCGCACCCGCCGCCGGCAGGAAGATCAGCATCGACAAGATGGGGAACGGGATCGTGTCGTGCATCACAGCACCCCCCGTCCGATGACGAACCAGACGAGCAAGGCAACGACACCGACGCCGACGATGCCGGCGTAGTTCCGCACATTTCCGGTTTGCGTCTTGCGAAGTTCACCCGCACCGCCAGACACCAGCTTGCCCACTCCGTTCACCGCACCATCGACGACGGTCTTGTCGAACCAGGCAACTGCGTCGAACGCCTTGCGACCCGGACCCCCCATGAACGCGCTGACGGTGCTGTCGTACTTCCAGCCGTCGGCCAGAATCTCGGGCTCGACCGGCTTGGCGAGATGCTTCGCGTAGATCGCCACGGCAACGCCGATACCGATCAACGCACACGCTATGGCGAGCAACGCCAACAGTTCCTTGTTGTCGTAGGCACCCGACTCGGTGATGTGCGCCTCCCCCGCTTCCACGACGGGGTGCAGCCAACTCTCGAGCTTGTGTTGCCAGTTGTCGGGAATGAACCCGAACGACGGCAGCTGAATTATGCCGCCCACCGCCGAGAGCCCCGCGAGAACGACCAGCGGGACAAGCATGATCCCGGGCGACTCGTGCGGCTTGAACTCGCCGTGAGCGGTGCTCGCATGGGCTTCGTCGCCTTCAGCGGCTTCCTCGGCGTTCGCGTGGCTGGTCCACTTCGCCTCGCCGAAGAACACCATGATGATCTGGCGCGTCATGTAGAACGCCGTGAGTACGGCGGTGATGAGGCCGATGACATAGAGCACCGGGCTCTTCACCAGGGCGAACAGCAAGATCTCGTCCTTCGACCAGAAGCCGGCGAACGGGGGCACCCCTGCGATGGCGAGCCAACCGATGAGGAACGTAAACGCGGTGATCGGCATGAACTTGCGCAGCGCGCCCATCTTGCGCATGTCTTGCTCGTGATGCATGCCGTGGATGACCGACCCAGAACCCAGGAACATCAGCGCCTTGAAGAACGCGTGCGTGACCATGTGGAAGATCGCGGCGACGAACGCCCCGGAACCCACGGCGAGGAACATGTAACCCAACTGGCTCACGGTGGAGTACGCCAACACCTTCTTGATGTCGGTCTGCGCCACGGCGATCGTGGCGGCGAACAACGCCGTGAACGCGCCGACGTACGCGATGACCGTCGACACCTCGGGTGCGGCGGCCGCCAGCATCGGGTTCATGCGAGTCATCAGGAACACGCCGGCGGTGACCATGGTGGCCGCGTGGATGAGAGCCGACACCGGGGTGGGGCCTTCCATCGCGTCGGGCAACCAGAGGTACAACGGGAACTGCGCCGACTTGCCCACGGCACCGACGAACAGCAGCGCCGCGATCGCAGTCGCCGTGTTCTGGCTGAGCGCACCGCCTTCGGCTGCGCCGTTGAGCGCCCCGTAGCTCACCGAACCCACCGCTTCGAAGCCGATGAACATGGCCAGCATGAATCCCCAGTCACCGATGCGGTTGGTGACGAACGCCTTCTTGCCTGCCGTGGCGGCCGAATCCTTGTGGTGCCAGAACGAGATGAGGAAGTACGAGCACGTCCCCACACCTTCCCAGCCGAGGAACGTGACCAGCAGGTTCTCGCCGAGGATGAGCAATGTCATCGAGAGCACGAACAAGTTGAGGTACAGGAAGAACTTCGAGAACTTCGGGTCGCCGTGCATGTAGCCGATGGCGAACAGGTGGATCAGGAACGCGATGCCAGTGACGAACAAGCACATCGTGAGCGACAACGGGTCGGCGAGGAACGCCATGTCGACCTGCAACGACGACACCGGTACCCAGCTGAACAACGTCTCGATGTGTTCGCGGTCGTGTTCGTCGAGCGATAGGAGATCGAAGTACGCGCCCACCGACACGACGAACGAGCCGAGCACTGCACCTGCGGCCAGGAAGCCAGCCACTGGGTCACCGAGGCGGCGGCCGAACAACAAGATGGTGAGGAACCCAGCGAGTGGGAACGCGGGAATGAGCCAAATGACGTCAAGCATGATCAGACGAGCGCTTTCATCCGCGGAGCTCCGCGAGATCGTCGGCGGTTGCACCCGGGCGACGGCGAAGGATGGAGATGATGATGCCGAGGCCAACCACGACTTCGGCGGCGGCGACCACCATCACGAAGAACACGGCGGTTTGACCATCGATGTTGCCGAACCGAGTGGCGAACGCAACGAACGTGAGGTTCACCGCGTTGAGCATCAGCTCGACGCACATGAACATCACGAGCGGGTTGCGCCGGACGAGCAGGCCCGTGGCACCGATGCCGAACAGCACCGCAGCCAGAATGAGGTAGTAGGTGGTGGTGGGAACGATCGCGGCGAGCATCATGATTTCGCCTTCGACGACCGTGCTGCTTCTGCTGCTGCTTCTGCGGCCTTTTCAGAGGCAGGCGTCTTGCGCGTCAAGAGCACCGTGCCGGCCACCGCAACGATCAGCAGCACCGAGGTGAACTCGAACGCGAACACGTGATCGGAGAACAGGTTGCGGGCAAGGGCGCGGATGTTGTCGTCACCCGATGCCGGCAACGGCTCGCCTTCGGCGAGGATCTTGCGGCCGCGCACAATGGAAGCGATCAGCATGCCGGTCACACCCAGGCCGACGATCGCAGCGAGCCACCGCTGAATCGGAAACGGCTCAATTTCCAGATTCTCGGCCTTGTCGACTCCCAACAGCATGATGACGAAGAGGAAGAGCACCACGATGGCACCGGCGTAGACGATCACCTCGACCGCTGCGAGGAAGTGGGCTTCCAGTGCGACGAATTGCACAGCGACGCCAAACAGCGTGAGCACCAGGCTCAGCGCAGCATGGACCGGGTTGCGATTGACGATCACGCCGACAGCGCCGCCCAGCACCATCGCCGAAGCCAGTACAAAAACGAGCAGTTCCATCAACCCACCGCCCTGAAGGGATAGTGCCAGGCACTATCCCTTCGCGCTGCGGGTGATGGCGTTTGTACCGGGGTCATTGGTCGGACTCCTCTTGGCCGGGCTCGGGAGCGCGCTCGCCGTATCCGAGCTCGTCGCTCCAACCCACGACACCACGGAAGTTGGCGTCACCCGATGGTGACGTGGCGCGCATCCAGCCAGACGTGAGCACGTCTTCGCCGTCGCGCCAATCTTCCCATGGCATGTGCTGTGGTTTGCCGTCGTCATCGACGAGGAGCTCGTCCTTGGTGTAGATCGCGTCCTTGCGATTCGTGAAGGAGAACTCGAACAACTTCGATTCGGTGATCGCTTCCGTGGGGCACGCCTCGACACACAAGTCGCAGTGAATGCACCGCAGGTAGTTGATCTCGTAGACGAAACCGAAACGCTCACCGGGCGAAGTGGGATTCTCTGGATCGTTGTCGGCTCCACGCACGTAGATGCACTTGGCCGGGCACACGCCCGCACACAGTTCGCAGCCGATGCACTTCTCCATGCCATCCGCGTACCGATTGAGCACGTGGCGTCCGTGCAGCCGTTCCGGCTTCGGGATCTTCTCGTCGTCGGAGACGGTCGGGTCGCTGCCCTTACCCTTCTTGCGGGCATAGCGACCGCCCGAATACTCCGTGGTGACCACCTTGCCGCCGAACAGTTTGTGCTGGCGCAGTGTGATGCCAAATCCTTCGAGGTAACCCATCAGTACGCAGCCCCTTCGCGTTCACGGTTCCGTCTGGCAACGGTGAGAGCGGCGGTGAACAACGCGTAGCTCACGGCCATCGTGGCCAAGGATGCGGCGACGACCACGACGATGTTCCAGTCGCGATCACGCCCGACCTGAATCGCTGCCAGGAAGATGAACCATCCCAGCGAGATCGGAATCAGAAGCTTCCAGCCGAAGTTCATGAGTTGGTCGTAACGCAACCGGGGCAACGTGGCCCGCAGCCACACGTACACGTAGAGGAACGCCAACACCTTGACGACCATCCACAGGGTGCCGCCCACCGCACCTGCCCAGCCGAAGATGTCGAAGTCACCGATGCGCAGCGGTTGCGGCCCACCGAGGAACAGGGTGACCAGGATGCCGCTCATCGTGATCACGTTCATGAACTCGGCGAGGAAGAACAGCGCGAACTGGATCGACGAGTACTCGGTGTTGAAGCCGCCCACGAGTTCCTGTTCCGCTTCGACAAGATCGAACGGCGGACGGTTGAGTTCCGCCGTCATGGCGACCAAGAAGATGATGAACGGCACGAAGCCCGTCGCCACGATGTTCCAGTCGAGCAGTTCATGCTGACTGGCGACGATGCCCGACGTGGAAAGGGTGCCACTGAACAACAACACGGCGGCGAGGCTGAGCCCCAACGCGGCTTCGTACGAGATCATTTGCGCCGTTGCGCGGATGGAACCGAGCAGCGGGTACTTCGAGCCGGACGCCCATCCAGCGAGCATGATTCCGTACACACCGATGGAGCTGAGCACCAGCACGATCAAGATGCCGATCGGCGGATCGATCAGCTGCAAACGTGTGGTCTCGCCGAAGATCGTAACGGTGCCGTCTTTGAAGGTGCCGTCGGCGTTCCGGCTGAAATCGCCGCCCAGTGGGATGACAGACCAGATGAGGAACGCCGGCAAGAACGCCAAGAACGGGGCCAACCGGAACACCCACTTGTCGGCCTTGTCTGGCAACAACGTCTCTTTGAAGAACAGTTTGGTTCCGTCAGCGAGGGTTTGCAGCATGCCGAACGGACCCGCCTTGTTCGGGCCGATGCGGTTCTGCATGCCGGCCACGATCTTGCGCTCGAACCACACCATGAACATGGTGCCGACGAGCCCCAGCACGAAGATGACGAGCACCTTGGCCGCGACGAACGCAAGAACCTTGGCACCCCACGAGTGCCCGTCGAGGAGCGGGTCGGCCGCGAACACGGCACCCGAAGCGATCAGATTCATGGCAGCCTCTCGATCCGAACATCGGTGACCGAAGCGGCGACGTCGATGAGAGCAGTGATGTCGGCACTGAGTTCGCTGGCGGCAGGCTGGTTGAACGGTGCCCACAGCACGCCACGCGGCACCGACTCGTCGGCGACCACGGGCAACACGACCGTGCCACGCGCTCCGATCACCTGCACGTCGGTGCCGGTGGGCACGCCGATGCGGTCGAGATCGAGTGGGTGGATGTGTGCCCCAGCACCGATGGTGAGCCCGGCAAGCGAGGGTGCCATCTGTGTGCCAACGGCACGGTCGTACAACTTGCGGCTGACGACCACGCGATAGTCGTAACTGTTCGGCGACGGGTCGTCGGCCGGAGGCTCGGGAAGCGCTTCGCCGCCGGTACCTCCGACTGCGAGGACGCCTTCGGAGTCGGCCAGTGCGAGCGCCGAGACATTTGCGTACGCAGGAATCGTCGCGGCGATCGCAGCCGTGAAGCCTTTTACGCTCGTGGCGCGCAGGTCGTGCCCAAGTGCCACGGCCAGTTCGGCGGCGATCATCCAGTCGGGGCGGGCGGTACCCGCGACGGTGACTTTCTGTTCCACCACCGACACCCGACCTTCGACGTTCGTCGTGGTACCCGACAACTCGTGGGCGGCTGCTGCTGGCAGGACGATGTCGGCCTGGCGCGACGACTGCGACATGAACGTGTCGAGCGACAACACACGGCGAGCACCGGCGATACCGCGCCGGGCGAGGTCTGCATCGGGGAAGTCGCTCAGCGGATCGGCACCGAGCAGCACCATCAGCTCGATCTTGCCGTCGGCCGCTGCTTGCAGGTTTGCGGCCGTGCCGACCTGGGCTGACTTAGGCGCGAGACCGAGTTGCAGCGCTCCGACCACGTTGCCACGCCGATACGCGGGAAGTACTTTCGCGTTGGGCACCGCATCGATGACCGCGCGAATGCTCGCCCACGCTGTGGACTCGCTGGCGGCGAGGTTGCCGCGACCGGCGACGACGACCACGTCGCCCGAGGCGATCTGCGACGCGACATCAGGATCTGCGAAGAGATCGTTGATCTCGCCGCGCATACCCGGCTTGGGATGAACGCTGCGCCACGCATGCTTGCTCAGACCAGTGGGACGTGGGGTGATCTCGATCAGCTTCGTAGAACCGTGCACGATGGCATCGCGCAGACGGATGTACAGAACCGGGAGCTCTTCTTTGAGATCGGGACCGATCAGAATGACGGTCTTCGCCGACGCCATGTCGGTGATCGTCGCCCGGTCGAGCGACAGGATCTCGGGCGGCAGGCCGTCGGCCAACTGTGGGTCACGACGGCTGACCCCGAGTGCGTCGGCCAACTGAGCCCACGCGAACGCCGACTCGTTGGTGAGGCGCGCTCCGCCGATGAACGCGATCGAGTCGGCACCACCGTTGTCAAGCGCGGTGCGTACCACGTCTGCGGCGAGCGACATCGCACTGGCCCAGCTGGTCGGCACGTGACCGGTCTCCTGACGGATCATCGGCTGGGTGAGTCGCTGGTCGGAGTCGACCGACTCGAAGCCGAACCGACCGCGGTCGCACAGCCAACCCCAGTTGACCGCTTCCACGTCGACGCCCTGCACGCGCAGCACCTGGTCGCGACTGGAGTGCACGGACACTCGGCAGCCGACGGAGCAATCGGTGCAGGTGGATTCCACCTGATCGAGATCCCACGGGCGCGCCTTGAAACGGTACGGCTTCGCCGTGAGAGCGCCGACCGGGCAGATCTGCACCGTGTTACCCGAGAAGTACGACGCGAACGGCTCGTCGGGGAACGTGTTGACCTGGGTGGCGTTGCCACGGTCGATGAAGTGGATCAGTTTGTCGCCAGCCACTTCGTCGGCAAACCGGGTACAGCGGTCGCAGAGGATGCATCGCTCACGGTCGAGGAGCACGTGGTCGCTGATGACGATCGGCTTTTCGTAGTTGCGCTTCGCTTCGACGTAGCGGCTTTCGCCGGGACCGTGGCTGAACGCCTGGTCTTGGAGCGGGCACTCGCCGCCCTTGTCGCACACCGGGCAATCGAGTGGATGGTTCGCAAGCAGTAGTTCGATCATGCCCTCTTGGGCGCGCAGCGCTGTCGGCGTGGAGGTCTCGACCGCCATGTCAGGAGCGACAGTGATCATGCACGCCGGTTGCAGCATGGGGCCACGGCCGGTATCGATCTCGACCATGCACTGCCGGCACATGCCCACCGGGTTCATGCGTGGGTGGTAGCAGAAGCGTGGGATGTACTCGTCGGATCGATCCGCAGCAGCGATCACCGAGTCGCCCTTGCGCGCAGCGACCGCACGGCCGTTGATGGTGATCGCGACGACGTTGGGGTCGAGTACCGGCTCGGCGACCGCTGGTTCGGCCTCGTCTGGTTCGGAGCCTGCATCAGCTGGAATGTCAGCGGGAGTGTCTTCGTCGACACGCTCTCCGTCGCCGACCGGTTCGTCGTCGGCTGACTGCGCCGCGATGTTCGGTGCCGCCGAGGGCGTCTCGTCATTCGCCGGGGCGTCCGCTTTTGCGTCGGTGGGCTGGGTTTCTGCGCCTCGTTCGCCGATCGCCGCCGCGGTCGCGTCGGCGTCGCTGGTGTCGGGTTCGGGCTGCTTGTTGTCGTCGCTCATCACGCACCCCCCACCGGCGCGGCCATCACCGGGATGCGCGGCCGCGCCTTGGTGACGCGCTCCTCGAAGTCTTCGGGGAACAACGTCAACGCCGAGTGAATCGGCACGTAGGCAGATGGCCCAACGAAGCAAATCGTGGTCATCTTGTAAGGGAACGGATGCGCTGCGAGTCCGAGCCGGCTGCTGGATGCGTGCGGCATGTCGCCGGGGCAGATGGTTTCGCCCACTTGGCGGATCGTAGCGAGATCGGCATCGGTGCCCTCGCCCGCAACCACTCGCTCGACCACGCGATACAACCACGTGCCACCTTCACGGCACGGCACGCACTTGCCGCACGACTCGTGGGCGTAGAAGCGCACCAGCGACAGTGCGGCAGCGGGGATGTCGGTAGTGTGATCCATCACCATTACCGCGCCCGAACCGAGCATGGAACCGGCCGCTCCGGCCTCTTTGCCCTCGAACGGGATGTCGAGTTGTTCAGGGGTCCACCATGGGGCGGAGCCACCGCCGGGAACGAACGCCTTGAGCTCGTTGCCGTCACGAATCCCCTGACAGAACGCGTCACCATAGATGAGGTCGCGGAAGGTGGTCGAGCCATTGACGATCTCGTACACGCCGGGTCGCTTGACGTGACCCGACACCGCGATCATGCGGGTACCAGGCGATGTCTCGGTGCCCACCGCCGTGAACGCCGCGGAACCTTTGGCCGCAATGAATGGCAGGTTCGACAGCGTCTCGACGTTGTTGACGATCGTGGGCTTGCCATACAGGCCGATTGCGGCCGGGAAGTACGGAGGCTTCAGGCGCGGCATGCCGCGCTCGCCTTCCAGTGACTCGATGAGCGCGGTCTCCTCGCCTACGACGTACGCGCCGGCACCCCAGTGGAACACGATGTCGACACCGAAGTCGGTGCCCAGGATGTTCTTGCCCACATAGCCGGCTTCGTACGCTTCGTTGAGCGCCACAGCGATGCGCTCGTGCGCCAACGCCATCTCGCCGCGTACGTAGAGGAAGCATTGGCTGAGACCGGCTGCGTAGCACGCGATGAGGCAGCCTTCGATGAGCTGATGGGGGTCCAGTTCCATCAACAGACGGTCTTTATAGGTGCCTGGCTCGGACTCGTCACCGTTCACCACGAGGTAGCGCGGCCACACACCTGCTGGGGTGAAACCCCACTTCACGCCAGCCGGGAAGCCTGCCCCACCGCGGCCGAGCAGCGTGGAGTTACGTACCTCGGTGTGCATCTCTTCAGGCGTGCGAGTCAACGCTCGCTTCAACCCTTCGTACCCGCCTGTGGCGTGGTAGCGGTCGAGCGTGTATGAGTCGTCGTACTTGAAACGCGACGTGACGATCTGCGGGCGATCGCCGTCTTCGTAATACCCAGGTGCCCACGGATATGGGCTGACGGTCGCCATTACTTCGGCTCCTCGGTCTTGATGGGCAACCAGGCCGGAGCGGTAGTGACCGCTTCGGGTGCTTCCACACCAAAACCCTTGCCTGCGGGAATGTGCTGGCGCTGACGGCCGAGCGTTCCGTGTGGTGGGATCTCCGCGGTGAGCTTGCCAGCCTGCAAATCGTCGATGAGTTCATCGAGTTCGGCGTTCGTCACCCGGTAGCGGTGGCGGTAGTTCACTTGCAAGCACGGTGCCTCGGTGCAAGCGGCCTGGCATTCGGCTTGTTGCAAGGTGATCGAACCATCAGCGGTGGTGCTGCCCGCCTTGATACCCAGGCGATGCTCGGCGTGATGGAGCAGTTCGTCAGACCCCATGAGCTTGCACGACAACGTTCCACAGATGTTGATGAGATACGTGCCGGTGGGCTCGAACCGGAACATCTCGTAGAACGACGCAGTGCCATAGACCTCCGCCGGGGTGACATCGACGAGTTCGGCCACGTGCCGCATGGCCTCCTCGGTGACGTATCCGTTCTGCTCCTGCGACAGGTGCACGAGAGGAATCAGCGCCGACTTCTTGCGTGGGTAGCGAGAGATGATCTCTTTCGCGAGCGCCACATTGACATCGTTCAGCCGAGACATGCGAACTCCTCCGAAGGGATAGTGCCAGGCACTATCCCTTCACGTGCAGACGTTGGACGGCCGGCGGGCGAGCTGAAGGGATAGTGCCTGGCACTATCCCTTCGCGTCTGTCGAGGAGTCATCGGTCTACGTCTCCGAGAACTGGGTCGACGCTGGAGATGACGGCAACGGCATCGGCGACCAGGCCACCGCGCATCATGTGCGGCAGGCATTGGATGTTGGCGAACGACGGGGCCCGCATGTGCATGCGGTACGGGGTGGGCGAACCGTCGGACGCGATGTAGCAACCGATCTCGCCACGCGGCGACTCGATGCCCATGTACACCTCGCCGGCCGGCACCTTGAAACCTTCGGTGAAAATCTTGAAGTGATGGATGAGTGCTTCCATCGATTCGTCGATGCGTGCCCGTGGCGGCGGTGTGACCTTCTTGTTCTGAATGCGGTAGTCGCCCTTTGGCATGCGGTCGAGAATCTGGCGGACGATCTTCATCGACTCGCGGATCTCGTTCAGACGGATCGCGTACCGGTCGAATGCATCGCCGTAGGTGCCGACGATCACGTCGAACTCCATCTCGTCGTAGTGCAGGTACGGCATGTCGCGACGCAGGTCCCACGCCACACCGGTCGACCGCAGCACCGGCCCGGTGGCACCCAGTGCGAGCGCTTCTTCGGGGGTGATCACGCCGACGCCTTGCAACCGCTCACGCCAGATCGGCTGGCCGGTCATCAACACGTCGTACTCGTCGAGGCGTTCGGGGATGAGGTCGAGCAAGCGCAGCACGTCGTCGCGCCAGCCCGGCGGCATGTCGGCAGCGAGGCCGCCAGGGCGAATGAAGTTGTGGTTCATGCGCAGACCGGTGACCTTCTGGAAGAACCGGAGGACCTCTTCACGTTCACGCCAGCCGTAGATCATCATCGACACGGCACCGAGGTCCATACCGTTGGTGGCCATGAACAGCAGGTGGCTCGACATGCGGTTCAGCTCGGCCAGCAGCATGCGCATCCACACGGCGCGCTCGGGAATGTCACCGTCGATACCGAGCAGCTTCTCGGTCGCCATCGAAAACACGAGTTCGTTCGCGAACGGGCTGAGGTAGTCCATCCGGGTGACGTTGGTGCCGCCCTGCATGAACGTGAGCTGCTCGCCGGTCTTTTCCATCCCGGTGTGCAGATAGCCGATGATCGGCTTGCAGCGCAGAACCGTTTCGCCCTTGAGTTCGAGCATCAGTCGAAGCACACCGTGCGTCGACGGGTGCTGCGGACCCATGTTGATGATCATGGTCTGATCTTCGTCGGGGTCGTCGGGCAGGTCGCCGAGCTTGGCGACCTCGGCTTCACTCATGCGAAGGACGGAGCCGACCTCGCGCAGCAGCTGGCGAGCGTCCATCTGCGAACGCGGCGTCATCTCCTGCGCGCCCTCGGAGGTCTGCTCGATCGGGACGTTGTCGGTCCACACGGTCTCGGTCGGCTGCTCGTCGACGCTGCTCATGAGTGCGCCTCTTTGAACTGCACCGGGATCTTGCCGATGTCGTAGTCCTTGCGAAGCGGGTGCCCCACCCAGTCTTCCGGCATCAGGATGCGTGTCATGTCGGGGTGACCGGTGAAATCGATGCCGAACATGTCGAACACCTCCCGCTCGAACGCCTCGGTACCAGGATGCAAGTTGAACAAGCTCGCCACGTTGGCGTCGTCTTCTGGCACCTGCACCCGAACCCGCAGCCGTCGGCGGTTGGCCAGGTCGAGCAGGTTCACCACGACTTCGAATCGCTCGGCGTCGATGCCGACCGGCAACGGACGGGTCATGAAGTGGAGGTAGTCGACCGCAGTGAGGTCGATCACCATCACGTAGCCCTCGTCGGCCAGCTGGTGCAGCACCGACGAATAGGTGTCGCGAGTGGGGAAGATGACCTGCTGGCCACAACTCTCGACCAGGGGGCAGCCGTGCAGTTCCGGCGCCGGCTCGACGACCTCTTCGTCGGGCGCGTCGATGGGAGTATCGGAGTCGGTCATGACTACTTGATTCCCAGCAGCACGGGAGTCGAGGTGGCCGCGATCTCGGTCACGTGGAGGTTGGCACCCGCACCTGTGGCCGAACGCCGCTTCATGATCTCGCCGTCTTCGATCTTCTGGTGCAACGTCTCGATGGCGTGAATCAGCGTCTCGGGGGTTGGCGGGCAACCCGGGGCGTACACGTCGACGGGAACGACCTGATCGACGCCTTGCACGATGGCGTAGTTGTTGAACATGCCG
>DATKCX010000018.1:0-6247 GCA_035512975.1 Ilumatobacter sp. | reverse complement strand
GTCACCGAGCGAGAGGCGTCACTGTGACGCCCAGTGACGAACACGCCGACGAGGCTGACCATCAGGCGGACGACCGGGATCAGACCGCGAACGAGCGGGATCACACGTCGGAGGCGTTCGATGAGGCTTCCCAAGCCCGGGACGAGCGAGCCGAAGCCCGCGACGAGCGAGCCGAGATTCGCGAGGAGGACAACCCGCGGCTCGACCCTGGTGCCGCTTCCGATCGCGCCGGAGCCAAACGAGATCGTCAGGGCGGCGCCAACGACCGCAGGCATGCGGAGAACGATCGCGAAGCCGCGTCCACCGACCGGGACCTTTCGGCACGCGAACGGGCAGCCTTTCTCGTCGACGAGCTCACCGGCGCTCATCGTCGAGACGCGGGAATCCTGGAGCTCGAACGCGAGATCACAAAGGCGCAGAGAACCAAGCATCCATTCGTGCTGGTCTTCATCGATGTCGACGGACTCAAGCAAGTGAACGACTCACAAGGCCATGCAGCCGGCGACGAGCTGCTGCGCCACGCCATCGACGCGATCCGTTCCCATGTCCGTCCGTACGATCTGATCGTGCGGTACGGGGGTGATGAGTTCCTGTGCGGGCTGCCCGATGTCACCCTTGCTGAGGTCGCCGAGCGGTTCGCACGCGTCAACGTGGACCTCGCGTCCAGCCGAAAAGCGTCAGTCACCGCGGGAATCGCCGAACTCAGCGCGGACGACCGCCTCCAAGACCTGATCCACCGCGCGGACGACGCACTGTACAAGGAGCGCCGAGCGCGAAGCCCCGAAGGGATAGTGCCAGGCACTATCCCTTCGCGTGCGAGGCTGGGACCGTGAACGCTCCTGCGATCGACACGGTTGACTTCCATTTCGATGTGATGTGCCCGTGGGCGTACCAAACGTCGGTGTGGATCCGCCGAGTGCGCGAACAAACGCCACTCACCATCAACTGGAAGTTCTTCAGCCTCGAAGAGATCAACCGGGTGGAAGGCAAGAAGCACCCGTGGGAACGGGAATGGTCGTACGGGTGGTCGATGATGCGGATTGGTGCCCTGCTACGCCGCACCGACATGGCGCTGTGCGACGCCTGGTACGAGCGGTCAGCGCGCGCACTGCACGTCGACGGCCACCGACCGCACGACCCGGCGGTCGCTCGCCATCTCCTCACCGACATCGGTCTCGACGCATCGGTCGTCGACGATGCGATCGCCGACCCCACCACGCACGACGAGGTGCTGGCCGACCACCGCAGGGTGGTCGCCGCAGGAGGGTACGGGGTTCCCACATTGTTCTTTGGGGAGCATTGCCTGTTTGGCCCGGTACTCATCGATCCGCCAACAGGCGACGCGGCGCTGCGACTGTGGAACGCGGTCACGGCGTGGGTGGAGTTTCCGAACGTGTTCGAACTGCAGCAACCGAAGACCGCCGCCCACCACGAGGCCATCACCGACGCGTTCCGCCCGTATCTCGAAGCGCGCGACTGGGTCAGCATCAATCGTGGCAAGGTCATCACGTTTCCGACGTCCGCACCTCGATGAGCCGCTAGCGTCACCGCCGTGAGTGATCCCGACTACGACCAGGCAGCCAAACCGGACACCACCCACTCAGACGCGCCGCCGCCCGCAGATCTGGGACGAATCGAGCAAGACCTGGCCGACGTGGAAGTGGCCCTGGCCCGCCTCGCCGACGGTACCTACTTCGTCGATGAAGTCTCCGGCACCACAATTCCCGACGACGTCCTCGACCGCAACCCACTCGCTCGGCGAGCAGGGTAGCTTCGGGGGCACCATGAGAAAGGGCCAGGTCGCTTCGGTCGCTTCACTCGTGGCGCTCACCGCTGGGCTGGGGGCGGCTGCGTCGAGGGTGCGCCACGCCACCGCTCAGAGCCCGCTCACCAGTTCGTTCGCTCGATCGGCTCGGGTGTGGAAACTGTCCGCTCGCAACTCGGCACGTTTCGCGGTCTCGAGAGTCCGCGGCGTCGGGTCACCCGCCGAGCGCCGGGCCGAACTCGACCAACAGTTCGCCATTCAGACCGCGGCCGACGTTGCCAAAGAACTCGGGGAAATGAAGGGCGTGCTGATGAAAGCCGGTCAGCTCATCAGCTTCATCCTCGAAACGTTGCCCGACGAGGCGCAAGTTGCGCTGGCCACCCTGCAGGCCGATGCCGCGCCGATGTCGCCCACCCTGGCCGCGAACGTGGTGGAGGCCGAACTGGGCGCTCCGCCCGAGAAGGCGTTCCTCGACTGGTCCGACATGCCGGCGGCCGCGGCCAGCATCGGGCAGGTGCATCGCGCGGTCACCCACGACGGCCGCGAGGTGGCGGTGAAAGTGCAATACCCGGGCGTGAAAGACGCCATCGAGTCCGACCTCGACGCCGCCGAAGTGATGTACGGCATGTTCTCGGCGATGATGCTGAAAGGACTCGACGCCAAGGGCCTCGTCAACGAACTGCGCGAACGAATGCGCGAGGAACTCGATTACCGCATCGAAGCTCGGAATGCCGCCGAGTTCAGCCGTCTCTATTCCGGTCACCCGTGGGTGCGTGTTCCGCATCTGGTGCCAGCCCTGTGCACCGAAAAGCTGCTCACCACCGAATGGGTCGACGGTTTGTCGTTCGACGAGTTCCGAGCCACCGCGTCTACCGATACGAAGCAGCGCGCGGCAGAGGTGATTTGGCGTTTCGCCCAACATTCCATCAATCGGCACGGCATGTTCAACGGCGACCCACACCCTGGCAACTACAAGTTCCATCACGACGGCAGCGTCACGTTCCTCGACTACGGCCTGGTGAAGAAGTGGTCGCCGGGCGAATGGGAACAGCTCAGCCCGAGCGTCGACGCGATCGTGGTGTACCGAGACCCTGAACGCCTGGTCGCCGCCATGGAACTCAGCGGGTTTTTGCGGCCCGGGCACCGTCTCGACCCTGAGTTGGTGTTCGACTACGTCAGCAGCCCCTACCAGCCGTACCTCACCGAGACGTTCACGTACTCGCGCGAGTGGATGGCCGAGACGATCGGCACGATTTTCAACGTGAACGGTCCTCACGCCGAGGTGATCGAACAACTCAATGTGCCGCCGAGCTTCGTCGTACTCGATCGCGTGGTGTGGGGCGTGAACGCCATCCTCGGCAAGCTCGAAGCGAGCGGACCGTATCGAGCGATGCTGTTGGAGTACGTCGCAGGCGGAGCGCCGGCCACCGACCTCGGGGCGGCCGAAGCCGCTTGGCGCGCGGGAGCGTCCACGTGACCCGTGAGGCGGCGGCACCGTTGGGAATCATCGAACTGGGTGCCGTGTGCGCACGCCAGCGCGCCATCAACCTCGATCTGTTCGAACGACTCGGCAACCTGGTCACCGCATCGGCCACAACCGCTGGTGCTGACCAACAGCTGCTCGCGGCCGCATGTCACCGGCACGCCTGGCATGCCGAACTGTGGGCGGGCCGCGCTCCCAGCATTCCGCCGGTGCATGCCGACGGAGCGTTCGACCGTTCGGTCGACGCCCACCGAGGCAACCTCGAGTTCGTCACCGACGTCGCGACCTATCACTCCACGGCCGCCGCGTTGCGCGCCGAGCTCACCGATCTGCTCGAGCGGGTCGACCCCCTGCTGGATCCGTCAACTGCACGCACGATTCAACTCGTACTCGCCGACCTCGCCGACTGACCTCGCCGCTCGAACTCAGCTGTGGTCGATGAAAGACGCCCGGGCCATCAGCTCCGCGGTGGCGCTGGAGCGGTGCTACTTGCGGCGGAGACTGGCAAAGCTCGGAACGATCGGTGTGGCGGGGCCCAGTCCCGCGACCTTGCCTGAAGGCGGCCAGTGGTCGTCGCGGCTGTACGCCCACCATTCGAGCGGATTGAGGTAGTACGCGCACGACTCGATCGTCTTGGCCAGCGTTGCGTCACTGCGCCGAACGAAGCGACGCCACAACCACACCGGAACTCCGGCGGCACCGCCCCCGAGCATCCATCCGCCATACAGCACCGGGTAGAGCGGGCCGAGCCAGCGTGCTTGCCACACGTGAACGTCTTCGTGATCGGTGACCAATTTGGCCCGGCGCGCAACGGTGGTGTCCCCGGTGCCGTTGACCGAGTTGCCGTATGTGATGGCGAACCCGCGACGAATCACCATGCCACGCTCGTACACGTGGCGGTTCTGGCGCTCGCTGAGAACCGGCGTGAAGCTCGGCTGACCACGAACGGCGCCTGCACCGTGGCTCACCACGGCTGCGGCGGTGGTGGGCAGAGCCCACGTGGAGTCGAGCACGAACGCCACGATGCCGCGTGGCCGCCGCCACTCGTAAATGCGCCGATGACCGGAGATCGCGCCGTTCAACGCACCGACGACAGCCGCGGGGATCCCGAGGCCAACGACGGCCCCCGCGGCGCTCGCCAAGACTGCCCCAGCGACGCCAACCAGCGCAGCTTCGCGGGAACGTTGCACCCGAAGATCAGCGATCGCAGATCAGCGCTCGCGGAGTTTCGACAGCAGACGCAGCAACTCGAGGTAGAGCCACACGATGGTGACGAGCAGCCCGAACGCCGCGTACCACTCGAAATCCTTGTCGAGACCCTGCTTGGAACCCCTGTCGATGAAGTCGAAGTCGAGCGCGAGGTTCATCGCGGCCAACCCGGCCACGAGCACGCTGAAGCCGATGCCGAGCAAGCTCGGGCTGGAGAGGAAACTCGGTGACGAGCCCGAGAACAAGCGGATGATGAACGTCACGCCGTAGAACAGCATGAGCCCGAGAGTGGCAGTGACGACGATCTGGCGGAAGCGGTCGGTGACCTTGATGATCTGCGTGCGATACAGCACCAACATGACCGTGAACACGCCGATCGTGGCACCGGCCGCCTGCACCACGATGCCGTCGTAGTAGCTCTCGTACATCTTCGACAGCGCACCGACGAAGAATCCTTGGCCGAGTGCATACACCGGGCCGACGAACTTGGCCAGGCGGGGCTTGAAGTACAGCAGGATCGCGGCACCGAAACCGATGACCACACCGACCAACGCGTACGGCGGCATGGAGTACTGCACGAATCCCTGTGCATCGACGGTGGGCTTGGTTTGCAACCAGCCAACGGTGGCGGCCACCAGCAACAGAACGAACAGGGTGGCCGTGGCAGTGATGGTGCCATTGACCGTCATGCGGTCGGGACGCCACGAACTCATCGGGCCGTCGTTGATACCTGGAACGTGACCGGTTCCGGGCTGCGGGGGTGCCCACGTGGTGGAAGCGGACCTCAGGGTCCGTTCGTTCAACACCGGGTTCGACATCGATTCCTCCTTGGAATCGCCGCTCGCCAGCGGGGCAAACGGCACTTTGGTCAGTGTACCGACGGGCGGTTGGGCACAACTGACGTTCGGAGTTGCTACAGGTCCCCATCTGAAAAAGAGATACCGACTGGCCAATCATTCGGAACAGTGCTAATGGCACTCCGTCACACATCTGTTGGTTGACGGCCTCCGCCGAGTCGGTATCGTCTACCACATCCCCCTTAGCGACTGGTGGACCGATCCTCGCCCTGCGCCTCACCTTGAGGTATCAAGCATGGCCGTGTGACCGGTCGACCTGCCGCTACTGGGGTCGCCAGGATCACCGGAAACGGTGAGACGAAAATCGGACCGAAGGAGCCAACCAACGTGGCCAAAGATCGCGTCGATCGTGACGACGAAGACCTCGTCCGCTTGTACCTGACCGATATCGGTCAGTACACGCTGTTAACCAAGGACGATGAAGTTCGCCTCGCGAAAGCGATCGAGGCCGGCAAAGAGGCCATCGAGGCTCTCGATGCCGGTGGCTCCGACCTCACTGCGGCCAAGAAGCGTGAGCTTCGCCGCCTCGCCCGCAAAGGCGAGGAGGCCGAGCGCCAATTCGTTCAGTCGAACCTCCGACTTGTGGTGTCGATCGCCAAGAAGTACCAGGCGTCCGGTCTGCCGCTGCTCGACCTCATCCAAGAGGGCAACCTCGGCCTCATGCACGCCGTCGAGAAATTCGACTGGCGCAAGGGCTTCAAGTTCTCCACGTACGCCACCTGGTGGATTCGTCAGGCGATCACCCGCGGCATCGCCAACACCGGCCGCACCATTCGCCTCCCGGTTCACGCTGGCGACACGTTGGCCCGGCTGCAAAAGGCGCGTTCTCGACTGGAACTCAAGTACGGCCGCCCGGCCACGCTGTCGGAACTGGCCAAAGAAGTCGAAATGCCAGAAGACAAGGTCACCGAGGCGCTGCGTTTCGCCGCCGAA
>DATKCX010000017.1:0-4417 GCA_035512975.1 Ilumatobacter sp. | reverse complement strand
GAGCGTGGGATCGTACGCGAAGTTCGTCGACGGCACGGGCTGATAGGCGGCTTCGCCGAGTCCCATGAGCTGAATGTCGGCGATGGTTTCCCGGTCGATTGCGTGAGCGATGGCCTGCCGGACGAGCAGGTTGTCGAACGGAGCGATCGTTTCGTTCATCACGAAGATGCGCATGGTGGAGGTCGGGCCGGTCACCAAGTTGAACGCGTTGTCGCCCTCGATGACGGAGATGTCGAGCGGGGCGAGCGCCACGACGTCCATGTCTCCGGCACGCAATGCATTGAGTTGGTCCTGCGTGAACTCCGTGAAGTCGACCCCGGCGAGGTGTTGCGCGGTGGGATCCCAGTAGCCGTCGGCGGCTCGAATCGATCCTGATTCGCGAGGTGCCCAGCTGCCTTCGATGCGGTATGGGCCAGCTCCAACAGGAGCCTGCGAGAATGCCGCACTGCTGCCAGCGGCGGCGTAGGCCGTGGGAGAGATCATCATGCCAGCACGGTCGCCCAGGCTTGCCAGTGTCGGTGCGGCTGCGGCCGACGCCAACTGGAGGTCGACCGTGAACTCGTCGACGGCAGCCACGCTCTGAACTGAGGCAAGCTGTGCGGAGATGTTCGACTCGGGATCATTCAGCACGCGGTCGATGTTGAACACCACAGCTTCGGCATTGAGCGGGGTGCCGTCGTGGAACGTCACGTCCTCACGAAGCTTGAGCTGTAACACGTTGCCGTCGAGCAGTTCCCACGACTCGGCGAGCATCGGCTGCGGAGCCCCGTCGAGGTCGATCGTGACCAACGTGTCGAAGAGCGGATACAGCACCGAGGTCTCGCATGGGACCCCTTGACGAATGGGGTCGAGGCTGTCGACGCGGAACTGGCCGTAGCGAAGGACGGCTGCGGTGTCGATCTCGTCGGCAGACTCGGGCGCTGCGGTTGTGGCGGGAGCGTCACCGCCACCCGTGGTTGCGGGAGTGTCACCGCCAGCTGTGGTTGCGGGAGTGTCACCGCCAGCTGTGGTTGCGGGAGTGTCACCGCCAGCTGTTGTTGCGGGAGTGTCACCGCCGCCGGAAGTGGTCGCGGTCGACTCGTCGTCGCTGTCGCCTCCGCACGCAGATGCAATCGTGGCCGCGGCAACGAAGAGCACACCTGTCTTATAGAGCTTGTGGTACATCGTGTTGGATTCCTCCCCCTAGAGATCCGGTCGGCAACGTTGTGTGGCCAGGCAGAGTTGCCTGCCGCTGGCGTCCGGCTGATCTTAAAATGATAACATAACTTGATAGATTGTCGAGGGTGGTGCGGACCGGCACCGGGGGCTGGCACCGGTTGCCATCTAGGCTCCGCCTGAGGCCAAGGCATGAGGGTGCGTTTCGGAACGTGTTCCAGTCTGGTGGAATGTTCAAAGAATAATATGATTCAATGGGCGTCAACGAGACGAAGGGAGTCTGCATGGGGACGGTGGTACTGAAGCGTGTGCTAGTGGCGATTCCGCTGATCATTCTGATTTCGATCGGCGCGTTTTCGCTGCAGCTCGCACTGCCTGGTGATCCAGCGACAGCCCTCGCGGGGCAAGACGCCACCGACGAGCAGATCGCAGCCGCACGTCAAGAGCTGCGCCTCGACGACCCGGCACCGCTTCGATACCTGCACTGGGTCGGCGACATCGTCACCGGTGACTTCGGTGACTCGCTCAAGACACGTTTGCCGGTCGCCGACGAACTGGCGCGGCGACTCCCCGTTACCTTCACCCTCGCCGCGCTCGCCTTGGGGCTGGGCCTGATCGTGGGTGTGCCGATGGGGCTGCTGCAGGGCGTCACGGCAGGTGGTCGCATCGACAAAGTGCTGGCGCTGTTGGTGTCTGCGATGGTGGCGGTGCCCTCGTTCTGGATCGCCACTCTCCTCGTGTCGATGTTCGCAGTCAATCTGGGGTGGCTCCCGTCAGGCGGCTATGTCAGCTTTGGCCAATCGCCGACGGACTGGGCCAAACATCTTGCGTTACCGGTGGTCACCATGTCGCTGTTCATCACGGGCGAGGTGGCCCGGCAGCTACGCACCGGCCTGATGTCGGTGATGGAACAGGACTACATCAGATCTGGGCGGGCACGCGGCCTCAGTGAGGCCCGCGTCATCGGAAAGCACGCGCTGCGCAATGCGTCGATGCCTGCGCTCACGATCATCGGCATTCGGGTCGGGCACCTGCTGGCCGGTTCGGTGTTGATCGAACAGATCTTCCGGGTGCCGGGCATCGGCTCCTACACACTGGCAGCAATTCAGAACCGGGACTTCCCGGTGATCCAAGGAGTGGTGCTGACGTCGGGACTCATCGTGGTCTTGGTCAGCCTCGTCGTCGACATCGCATACGCGGCCCTCAACCCGAAAGTGCGCGTGTCATGACCATCGCCGATACCTCCACCGAGTTCGACCCACCGATCCGCGTGGGCCGTCCCGACACCCAACTGCGCCGCACGTGGCGGCGCTTCAAGACACAGAAGTTCTCCATGGCGGCCGTTGCGTTCCTGCTGCTCATCATCGCAGTCGCCATCGCCGCACCATGGTTGGCACCCCATGACCCCAATGCGATCTCGGCCCGACCGCTGCAGGGACCAGACAGCGAGTATTGGTTGGGCACCGACGACATCGGGCGAGATCTGCTCAGTCGAGCGATGTACGCGACGAGGTTCTCCCTCGGTGTGAGCCTGATGGCAGTCGCACTCTCGCTGGTGATCGGGCTGTCGATCGGCCTGCTCAGCGGGTACTTCGGTGGCAAGCTCGACCTCGTCTTGATGCGAGTCATCGATGCCATCATGGCCTTCCCCGGTCTGTTGATGGCGATGGCCGTCGTCGGCATCCTCGGGCCCGGCGTCCGAAATGCCATGATCGGTCTGTCGATCGCGTTCTCCCCCACGTTCGCCCGCCTGGTGCGTGGCGAAGTGCTGGCGCTACGCGAGGAGAGTTACGTCGAGGCGGCTCGCGTGGCCGGCGTCAACCACCTCACCATGATGCGGCGACACATCCTCCCGAACATGTTGCCGCCCATCTTCGTGCACACGTTTCTCATGATGGGCATCGCGCTCGTGGCCGAAGGAGCGTTGAGCTTTCTCGGCCTGTCGGTGCAGCCGCCGAACAGCAGCCTCGGCAGCTTGCTGCAACGAGGTTTCACGGTTGTCAATCTCACCGCGCGTCTCATCCTCGTTCCCGGATTGGTGATCTCGGTGCTGTCGTGGTTGTTCAACACCACTGCCGACGGGCTCAACGACGCGATGGGCCGCAAGAACCTGGAGGTTCGCAAGTGAACCACACCGGCACGAGCATCGACGACGCCCCACGGCGTAGCGACGTCCGGCCGCTGCTGCGTGTGTCGAACCTGGCGGTCGACGCCACCACGCGGCAGCGAACGGCGCGACTGTTGTCTGACGTCACGCTCGAGGTGGCGGCCGGTTCCACACTCGGTGTCGTTGGCGAGAGCGGCTCGGGGAAGAGCCTCACTGCGCTGTCGGTGATGGGCCTGTTGCCATCTGGGCTGAGTGTCGCGTCGGGCACGATCGGCTTTCAGGATCAGAACCTCGTGGGGATGGATACCCGGTCGTTCCGCAAGATCCGTGGCAGCCGCGTGGGGATGATCTTTCAGGACCCGCAGAACTCGTTGAATCCGGCGTACACGATCGGCAGCCAGTTGATCGAGACCATCCGTGTGCACGACGAGTCGCTCAGCAGGTCCGCTGCCAAGGCCCGCGCTGTGGAACTGCTCGAACGCGTCGGCATCGGGCGCGCCGTGCGACGTCTCGGTGACTACCCGCATCAGTTCTCGGGCGGCATGGCTCAGCGCGTGATGATTGCCTTGGCGATCTCGTGTGAGCCGTCGTTGCTCATCGCCGACGAGCCCACCACCGCACTCGACGTGACGGTACAGCTACAGATCTTGTCGCTGTTGCGATCGATCCAGGTCGAGATGGACATGACCTTGGTGTTGATCAGCCACGATCTCTCGGTCATCGCCCAGATGGCTGACGACGTCGCTGTGATGTATGCCGGGGAAGTCGTCGAGTATGGCAACACGGCTCAGGTGTTCAGGAACCCCCAGCATCCGTACACGGCAGCGCTGTTGGGAGCCCAGCCCGATGCGAAGGACAACAACGGCCGTCTCTCGGTCATTCGCGGTACGGTGCCCGACGCGGGCACGGTGCTGACGGGTTGCAAATTCCGCGACCGCTGCGACCATGCTGCCGCGCAATGCGTCGAGGCGCACCCCGAGTTAGTCAGCGAAGCTGGATCATCGGTGCGTTGCCTGCGTGCGTCGGAGATCACATTGTCGCCCGTCGCCACGCCAGAACTTCGGGGGTCGGTCACGTTTACCAAGCCCGCCAAAGACGTCGCAGTCCCGGCGCTGCTCACGATCGAAGCGGTGTCCAAGGCGTTCCGACTCGGCG
>DATKCX010000016.1:0-2659 GCA_035512975.1 Ilumatobacter sp. | reverse complement strand
GAGTTCGTCCCACGACGTGATGATCCCGGCCTGCATGATCTCGGCCCGCTGGTTCGGGCTGAGCGCCGTGAACTCGTCGAAGCTGAGGTTTGACTGGTTGGCCACGGGTTCACAATACCGCAGGGATCAACCTTGAACGTCTCTGCCCAGCTCTCGGTACCGTCGATGGCGCCGAAGAAGGAGAATCGCTCGTTCGTCGGGCGACGCTCCGGATCGAGTGGGAGCACCGGTTCGATTCCAGGAATCGAACTCCGTGCGGTTGGACGTGGTGCCACCCAGCACTGCGTTGGCCCAGCTAATGGGCCATTTCGTGCGGTCAACTCGTCTTCGAGGGGAACGAGAGTGTGTCGAACATGCGTTCGATGGTGGAGCTGGGGAGAATCGAACTCCCGTCCATCAGTCTGTGAACTGACTCGATACGACCATTCCCGACCTTGCCCCTAACGCTGGGGCACCGGCGGGTCGGCTGAAGTTGGAATTACTTCCTCGTTCAACGGATCGTCTTTCCGACCAGTCAGCGATCTTTCTCGCCGTCAGCAGTCTTTCCTGCAGTCATCCCTCACTTCTGTTGCCGGGCTGTGATGGATTGGCCCCGTGCGGCATTACTGCTCACAATGACTCTCCACTCACCTAAAGATCAGGCGGCGAGAGTGAACTGCTCATCGGCAATTCTTTTTTTGTGCCCCGTTTAGCGAGTCTGAGCAACTCGGGTCGCAAACCCGGACAACAGTTCTAACGTCGAAACCAGTCAGCCCCGTGATTCGGTATTACAAGTGGCAGTCTACGAGTGCAGCATCGAACTCGTGCAGCGGTTTGTCAACGGCGCACCACGACCATGAACTGGCCTCCGCCTGCTTCGATGCTGGTCGTCACGCGCAGCGTTGGTTCCAGCCGACTGATGCGGTCGGCGATCCAGGCGGCCGCATCGTCGGCGTCGGCCCTGCTCGGACACCGCCCAAAGATCTCTCGCCCGCCCTTCAGCGCCAACCGCTCCACAGTGGGAATGATCGGTGCCGGGTCGGCAATGAAGAGCGTGTCGGGCCACTGAACGACCGGTGTGACGTTGCCCTTGCCGGTGTTGCACGCTCGGTGAGCGATCCGATCGGGCTGTGGCGTCTTGTTCGACTTCGAGCGTGCCTTCGCTTTGCGATCGGTGATGCGCGTATCGATGCTGGGTCCGCGATCGTCGTTGACCGATCGGTTGCGGTCAACCGGTTCGTCGCACAACCAACAACGCCATCCGTCGGCGTCGCCGACCTCGTCCATTCGACTCACCTGGGTCGCCTCATTGGGGCACCGTAGCTCTGGTGCGACATATCGTGGGCAACGATGAACGATCTCAGCGCAGCGTTTGACGCGATCGACGCCGCGAACGCTGGTGACCCCACGGTGTACGACGGCGAGCCACTTGCGCTGGCCCAGGGGCGTCTCGCCGATGGTTGGCTGCTCGCACTCGACCGGGCAGCATCTCCCGCTCTGCGGCTGGCGGCACGCGCCCACCACCTCCGTCGCTGGGCGGTGCCGCGGTCGTCGTACCCCGAAGGTCGGGCCGGATACCTCCGGTGGCGGCGCGATCAGAAGAAGCGCCACGCCGCCGAACTCGGTGAGCTGCTCACTCGGGTGGGCATCGACGAGACGACGATCGAACGTGCGCAGGTGATCGTCGCGAAGACCGGCCTCGGCACCGACCCCGAGGTCCAGGTCTTCGAAGACGCGGTGTGCCTCACGTTCCTCGAGACCCAGCTCGCTTCGACCGCGGCGCGCCTCGAGCCGTCGCACATGCTCGCCGTCGTCGTGAAGACCCTCGCGAAGATGAGCGACGACGGCAAGGCACTCGCCGTCACGATCACCTTCGACGACGACATGGCAGCCCTGATCGGCGAAGCGCTCGCGACGTCTGCAGAGGCTTGATGTAGGGCGCTGCAACCGCTTGTCGTATTGACTCCTACCGCTCGGCGGGTAGGCTAAGTTGCATGAAGCAACCCACCGCGTCGTTGTCGACCGACGTGCCGCCCGCCGTCCCGGTCACCCTGGGTCGGGCCAAGGGCTCTGCGATGGTGTTCGTGCTGACCGCGCTGGGGTCGTTCATGGCATCGCTCGACCTGTCGATCGTCAACGTCGCGTTCCCAGACCTGGAATCAGATTTCCCCACCGCCAGTGCCGCCTCGCTGGCGTGGGTGATCACCGGTTACTCGATCGTGTTCGGAGCGCTGCTCGTCACCGGCGGCCGTACCGGGGATCGACTCGGACGTCGCCGAACGTTCGAGTACGGCATCGGCGTCTTCGTCGTCGGGTCGCTCCTCTGCGGCTTGGCTCCGAACGTCGGGCTCTTGGTGGCGGCGCGGGTCCTGCAAGGTGTTGGTGCGGCATTCCTCGTCCCTGCGTCGGTCGCGCTGCTGATCAGCGCCTTCCCTCCGGAACGCAGAACCCAGATGATTGCGCTCTGGGGTGGCATCGGCGCGCTGGCGGTTGCGACCGGGCCGTCGCTCGGTGCGGCGATCGTGTCGGCCGGCGGGTGGCGATGGGCGTTCTTCGTGAACATCCCGGTCGGCGTGGGTGTGTTGGTGTTCGGGCGACGATTCCTCACCGAGTCCGACCCGGAGACCAGCGTCGAACGTCCCGACTACCTCGGCGTGGTGTACGTCACCGTTGCCGTCGC
>DATKCX010000015.1:0-4262 GCA_035512975.1 Ilumatobacter sp. | reverse complement strand
GGCACTCAGCCGACCCGCACCTATCGGCGCATCGGGCGCGCCGCAAACCGGCGTTCGGTAGCTCGCAGGCCAGGGCTTGTCGCCCGGGATTACGGGACGTGCGACTTGGGCCGTAGTCGGGCGCTCGGCGCGGCGAGCCGTCCGGGATTGTGCGTGGCGTTATCGAGTGCCCTCGACCGGCACAACCGGGGCAGGCCCACACGTTCGTCGGAGCGGCGCCGCGCCTGTCTTCGGTGACGGCGACGAGGTCGCCGCTCTGCGGAGCAACCTTGTGGGGCTGCAGTGGCTCAGTACGGTCGTGGAGGTGCGTGGGTCGGAGCTGTCGGACGGAGTTGATGATGCGTTGGCCTCTGATGACGTTCGGTTCGTGGCTGTGCTCGAGGACGTGTTGCCGCGTATTCAGCGGGTCGCGCTGTTGCTCGTCGGAGATCGGTCGGTTGCGGACGATCTTGTTGCTGAGGCGGTTGCTCGTACGTTGCCGAGGTGGCGAGCCGGTGGAGTCGCGGATCCGGCTGCGTACTTGCGCCGTGTGGTGGTGAACTTGGCGTCGCGTCGTTGGCGGCGTCGGTCGATCGCTTTGCGTCATGATCGTGCAGCGTTGAACTGAGTTCGGCAACGCTGCTGAACTCCTCGAGGAATGCGGCCTCGGCCGCGACGCCGCGGACATGGCCGGGTTGTCCGAGCCTGGATCCCCGGGAGCCGGTGACCGATCAGAGGAGTTCGTACAGGCGCCAACGACCGTCAAATGCCATCGATCTCATGCTCACCAAAGTCGGCGCATTCGAACCTCGGCGCCGAGCAACATATCCCGCACGGTGTTCGAGACGAAGATCGAGCCGTCCGCGGTGGCCTGCCCTGGATCGGGATTCGCGCACGTGATCGTCAAGCCCGCGGATGCCGGGAACCGTTTGGCGTGGCGCCGAACGCATGCCGCTCGAGGCCGGTAGTCATGATCCGGCTGTTGACTGGGGAGTGTCGCGGCGCGATGGTGGAGGCATGAGGCGACGGGAGGCCGTCGTCGACAAGGCGAGGAGAAGGCCGATGAAGAGCATGGAGCGATTGTTGGTCGCGTCAGCGATCGTGCTGGTATCGGTTGCGAGTGGCTCCGGGGCTGGTGCCAGCCCACCCGAGACCTTCACGGAACACGCGCATGGGCTCGTGGAGAGCTTCGTCGATGTCTTCCCGTCGTGCGACGACGGGGCATTGTACAACATCACCACGATCACGAACCTGGTCGAGCACGGGACCATCTTCGACGACGGTCGTGCGCACTTCACCTTCACCCAGACCGGTACCTTCGAAGCGACTCCGCTCGACGATCCGTCACTGCCAGACGCGACCGGGCGCTTCACCATCTGGGGCGGCTTCAACGCGAACGGCGCCACCACGAACGGAACCTTCACGTTCAGCGTCCGAGGTACGACAGAAGATGGTGAACGCATCAACTTCCATCTGACCGAACACTTCAACGAACGGCCCGACGGCTCGGTGAATGAGTTCTTCCGCTGTCACGACTGAGCCTTTGGAGCACGGCGAGGAGGGTGATGCTGCTCATCGACAGTGGTGCGATCTGCGGGATGACCCCCTGCCACGCAACCGGAACAGCCTGATCCGAGCATCGTCGGTCGCCGGGCCCTCCACTACCGTCGAGCGACGGTCGCCGGGCTCGATTCGCCAGGAGTTCGACGAGCAGCACCACCACCACGAGTCCGACCACCACCACGCGCCGTTGGTCAAGCCAACCTCCTCCAAGTCTTCACCCGTTGGATCCACCGCCGAGCCTTGGGCGTACCACGCCGAGATCGGGCCACAGAACGCGTTGCGAGTGACCCAGTCGCCCGTGATCGCTCGCTGGTGCAGTGGTTGATGGTCAGGCCGGTCGTGTTGCTCCGGCGATGAATGTGGACACGATGTAGGTGGCGTGCCGATCGAGGCTGCGTCGGGCACGGTCGTAGCGCATCGTCGTCCTGGGGTCGGCGTGCGATGCGGCCTCTTGAACGTCGCGCAGAGGGACGCCGGCGTCGAGCGCGGCGGTGATGAACGAGTGCCGCAGGCTGTGCGGCGAGATGCGCTTGTCGATCCCGGCGCGCTTCACCAACCGCTTGACCATCCGATCCGCGCAGTAGCGGTCCATCCGTCCGCCTTCGACGCCGAGGAAGATGGGCCCCATCGTGCGTTCACCGATGTAGAGGTCGAGCGCTCGGCCGGTTCGCGGAGCGATCGGGATGGTGACGTGCTTGCCACCTTTGCGCACGATCGCCAACGTGCGATGCCCGCGCTCGGTCGACAGGTCGTCGATGTCGGCGTTCAACGCTTCGGAGATTCGCAGCCCGTTCAGCGCGAGCAGTGTGATCAACGCGCCGTCTCGGAGATCGCCGAGCCCGGCTTGGACGAGGAGGGCGCCGAGTTCGTTGCGGTCCAACCCGAGGGTTCGTGATTCGTGGTGGACCTTCGGGCGTCGAACGCTGAGTGCGGGGTTATTGTCGAGGATGTCTTCGGTCTGGCAGTACGTGTAGAACGACGACAACGTCGACAACCGGCGTCCGATCGTGGAGGCCATGCGGCCTTCTTGTTCCATCCACCGGGCGAACGTCTCGAGATGTGGCCGCTTGACGTTCAGCAGGTTGATGCCGTGGTCGTGGCACCAGCCGGCGAAGATCCGCAGGTCCGTTGAGTAGCTGCGCCGGGTGGGGTCGGTGTAGCCGGCGATGAACGCCGAGACGGCGACGCGTTCGGTGATGATCACCGGGTCGTCGTAGCGGACGACCTCAGCAGTGTGCACGGGGGTGGTGTTCGTGGTGTCGGCCATGGTGGCCTCCTTGGTGACCCGTTTCCCGACGAGACGGGACCATCCACGCTCGCGTCGATCACGAAGTGCCGTCGACGTGATTATTGGGTGCCACGAGTTGGGCCGAAGTCGCACACCAACCGTGGCCGCCGGCTCGTGATTCTGCGTGTCGAAGTGTGGCGCGCCACCTCTGAGAACCATTCAGGCGACAAGTTGATCCGCACTCCGACGGTCTGATCAAATCCGCCCCTGACAGACGCAGCGCAGCAGCTCTGCCTCCGGGAGGGAGAAGTCGCCCTAGCCGTTGGAGGCGAATACCCCTGGGCCTGCGCCGATCTCGAAACCGTTCAGGCCGTTGGCGATGCCCGCTCGCAGCCGCCTCGCGGCTTTCTCTCAGGGGCGCCGTTAGTTGGCGGCCTGTCCGCCGGAGCGTGTCATTGCAACGGTGCTCAGGGCCACCCAGATTGGTAGCAACACCATGGTCATCACGGAGCCCGAGCTGACAGCGAGCAGGACCGCAACTGGGAAGCTCGAGCGGGTAAGCCACCTCGGGAACAACCCGAGCCGAGCGACCGCCATGATCGTGACGGCAGCGGGAATCATCGCTCCGAAGACCAAGACGACGAAGCCGAACTGAGGAAGTACCGCCTGACCTTCACCAAGGGCTCCTCCGTCCTCGTCGAAGTACTCGCCCAGCGAGATGCTCAGCGGAACGGTAACGAGCGCAAGTGCCGCAACGAACATGAAGGCGCCAGTGAGCATCCCGGCGGCCCGAACCAGATCCGAATGAGAAGACCGGTCCAGGGCTTTGGACTGTCTGGATGCGATCAGATGCGTGAAGTGCACGAACGCCGCTGCCGCCCCCGCAAGGGCAACCGAGCCTGCGATGTCAGCGCCGCGTTGGGAACCACTTGAGAAGTGTTCGACGAACGTTCCGTCAGAGTCGCCGAAGGCCCCAAGCTCGTCGCTCAACAGAGCCAGGCCCACCACGAATGCCACCACGAACAGGCCGCCTGTCGTACTCATGACCCGTCTCGATCCCGACATCTGCGACCTCCCCGCTGTCAAGCTAATGCGAACATGCCCAAGGCCACCGCCTCGTCGAAGAACTTCCTTGCGCATCTCGTCCTCCGCGCTGCGCTCGTCGAGGGCGCCGGGTGCGGCCGACTCGGGCCGGTTGCGCTCGGAGGTGTTGACGTCGGTGGCCACGAACCCGGGACAGAGGCAGAAGACTCCACCCCAGTTTTCCCCTGCCTTCCGATAGCGGCACATCTGATCGGTCGATTGGTCGCATGCACCCACCTCATAATCGCGGACCGGAACATTGAGCTCAGCGCCGCACCGCCGGCGAAGTGTTGGAGGTCGCGTCCACCGGCGCGCGCCCCATAACGCCGTCCGATGACGCCCAGTAGGCATCGCCCCGAGGTGCTGCACTGGGGCAGGCATGTCGCCACCTCCACGACGCTCTGACGGG
>DATKCX010000014.1:0-6837 GCA_035512975.1 Ilumatobacter sp. | reverse complement strand
TCGCTCAGACGATCGGTGCAGGACCTCGCCAGCTGCGGTATCGCTCGGAAATGGGCGAACTGTTCACCGACCTGGCCATAGACATCGGCATCCGCAGCGCTCAGCTGACGCAGGCTGAGGCTGCTGAAGTCTCAGTGTCCGGAGCGTTCTAGCCGCCCTGTGGGGTGGCTGTCCGTGCCGGTCGCACGATCAACGCGCCGACCACGCTCAGAGCGGCCACAGCGGCTCCGAACGCGAAGACGGAAGCGAAGTCAGTCGGCGCTCGGCCATCGCCGAGCACGGTGAACATCGACTGAATCCCCAACAACACGCCGATGTTCATCATCGTGGTCCCCATGCCACTGGCGACGCCGAGGTCACCAGGGTCAACTGCATCGGCGAGCACCGTTGCATACGACGGTGCCGCCAGTCCGGCGGCCAGCCCCGAGAACAGCAAACCTGCGAACACCCACGGCAGGCTCACCTGGTGGGCAGCGACCACCCACGTGAGCATGGCCAACACCATCAAAGTGGTGCCGGTGAGCATCATCTGGCGCTCGCGTTGTCCTGCGGCCAACTTGCCGCCCAACGGTGATGAAATGCTGAACGACGCCGGCCGCACCAGCAGCACCAATGCAACCGTGGTGACCGAGTAGCCGAACACGTCGGCGAGCAGGAGTGGCGCGATGAGGAAGCTGCCCATGTACGCGAACTGGGTGAGGGGTTGAGCGATGAGCGGCCCGGTGAAATTCCGACGACCGAAGTAGTCGAGTCGGAGCATGGGCGATGGCGCGCGTCGTTCGGTGCGGATGAACACCGTGGCAGCAACGATCGAGACGGCGGCGAATCCGAGCGCGCGCTGGTCGAGGAAGCCCGCGCTGCCTCCACGTTGGATGAACAACAACATCGTGACTGTTGCGATCGCAAGACTCGCGGCACCCGCCCAGTCGATGCGCACACGTGTCCGCTCGGCGGATGGCTGAATGACCTTCCATGCCAACACCGATGCGGCGGCCGCAATCGGCACGATCAACCAGAAGACGGATCTCCACCCGAACGCGTCGATCAACGGCCCGCCAGCGACCAAACCGATCACTGGCGCACCGGTCATCGCCATCTGGTACCAGCCCATCGCCTGGGCCCGCCCTTCGACGGGATACGCCTCCATGATGAGGGCGTTGCCGTTGGGAATCGCAGCTGCCAGCCCGAGGCCGCTCACCATGCGCCCGCCGATGAACGCCACCGCCGTCGGGGCGATCGCGCACAGGAGCGAGCCGAGCCCGAGGATGACCGAACCAGCCAGAAAGAGTCGCCGGTGGCCGTGCACGTCGCCGAGCTTGCCGAGCACCGGCGTTCCGACCGCGATCATGAGAATCAAGCCGGTCACGGCCCAGCTCAGCGTCGTTTCGGATGAGGACAGATCGTCGGCGATGGTCGGCAGCGAGGCCGCGACGATGGTCATGGTGGTCGATGACACGGCAATCGCCCCGACAACCGTGATGAGCAGGCGTTTCTGATAGTCGGGGTCGCGATCGATCGCGAGCGTGGACGGATCGGTCAGCATCAGCGGGTGGTGCTCTGCGCGGCGGACGGGGCGGTGCGCAGAGCCGCGTTGATCAATCGAGCGTCGCCTGCCGTGAACCTGTACACCGGCGCAAGGCTACGAACCGAACGGCCAGGACGCTGACCCCCGCAACCACTTTGTCGAGCGCGATCGTCGATGAAGCGGGTTCGTCTCCGCCCACCCCGAGGTGAGGCGATCGAAGCCCGACGAGACCTTCGTCGGCCAGCGGACTCTGCCAACTCGTCGCCATCCACCGCTGCTGACGGCCAGTCGATCGCTTGGAGTGAGGGTGGGCGATCGCGGCGGCCGCAGCCCTTCGCCGGTCGCCGCGCGTCCCGGATGGCTGATGAGAACCGGTTGAGTCGAGAGACCGGGGTCGGTCGGGCGTGTTGGTCGGCCCTGCTACGGTGGGAACCATGTCGCGTTTCGGCCAAAGCGCTGACGATGCGATCTGGCCGTACGGGTCGGTCGTCTTCGGGTGCGGGAACTTCGGAGGGATCGGCGGAGCCCAGGACTTTGTCGGCAAGGGGATGAGCGAGGAAGCGTCGTTGGCCTCGATGGACGAGGCAGCCGAGATGGGGATCGCGCTGTTCGACACGGCTGAGCGGTACGCAGCGGGCGAGAGTGAACGCATCATCGGCCGGTGGCGTGAGTCGCGGCCAGCATCGGTCACCCAGCGAGTCCTGATCTCGACCAAGGTCGGACCGCCGTGGGTCGACGGTCGCAATGGCAGGTTTGATAGCGACTACATCGGGCCTCTCTTCGCAGGAAGCCTCGAGCGTCTCGACTTCGTGCCACCGCTGAGGACCTCGGCACAACGACCGGGGCGTTGGCGCTCGCATGGCTGATCGCTCATCCCGGCGTGGCGGCGCTCACGACTGCTCCGTCTCGAACGAACCCACACCTCGCACTGGTCGACGCCGCGTTGAAACTTCAAGTCAGTGCCGACGTCGCAGCCACATGGAGCACCTGGTTCCGCGAGGCCGCTACCGACAGCGACTCATCGCCGTAGACGGCCAGTACACCCGGTCGCCCCACGCACACCCGGAGCGCCACGACCGCACCAACCGCTCGATAGCGACCCCCTTACCTCGCGCCCCGTATCTCCGGCTGATGGCGCTTGGCGACGCGTATCTCGCTGTTCCGATGGTGCCGGGTGGTCTTCCACGAAAACGAGGAGGACACCATGCCGACACTGCTGACCACCGAAGCCGCTATGTGCACCGAGGAACCGCCGTGGTCGCCAGACGACGCTCAGCTCGCCGCGGCCGCGTTCCTGGCCCGATACGGCGGTCGCACGCTCGAGGCCTACCGCCACGACCTGCGGTATTACTTTCAATGGGCAGCCGACCAACACCTCGAGGTGCTCGCGGCAACTCGGGCTCACATTGAGGTGTACCGCTCCACGATGGAACAGCGTGGGCTCGCCGCGTCACGAATCGACCGGCGACTGTCGACGGTGTCGGCTACTACCGCTTCGCCCACATCGATGGTCGCATCCAGTCCACCGCGCGGCCACTTCGAGTTGCCGCGGCGTTCTGCGACACCCGCGCCTTCGTCGCCGCGCGGGCGGAACCGTCGATCTGGGCCGTGGCTCGGCCCGGGCGGGACGTTCGTCGCGAGGTTCTGGTTGGCGAGCCCTCAGCCGCGGCGGAGTCGGTACCAGCGCGGATTGGACTTCCTCATAGGTCCGGGCAGCCCCGACACATCGAAGGCCTCCTCATGGATCACCTTCCACCCTGGATAGGTCGCCTCGACATCGCCGCGGCTCATTCCGCGAGGCAGCGGCCCTCTCCGTCCCGGCCCCATCGCATACATCAGCAAGGTCGCATCAGCGGCAGCGACTGCGTTCACGTCTCGACCGACGGCCTCGCGCTGGAGGTCATTGAGACCGTGCACCGCTCCAAAATCGAGCACCAACCGGAAGCCAGATCCCACGTCGGTTGCTTGGAGGGCCGCGAGGTCGCCCTGCACGAATCGCACGTCGACACCGGCTTCGCGTGCCCGCTGGCGTGCTCTGCGCACGGCCTTGGGGACGATGTCAACACCGGTGACCTCCCAACCCCGCTCTGCCAACGTCACCGACCAAATTCCGCTGCCGCAGCCGAGGTCGAGCGCCCGACCGTAGGGCCGCTCACGTCCCTCCTCCTCACGCTGGAGCAGTGCCAAAGCCTGCTTGCCGGCGGGGCTCTCTGGCATGTCCTCCCAGGGTGTGAAACCGATGCCGTAAACCAGCTTCAAGAATAAGCTCATGGCCGTCCTCCCGGTGTTGCTCGTGGGGCGCGTTCCGCCCTGCGGTGCTCGTAACCTAATGGGTCTGTATCAGCTGAGGTGAGAGGCTGGTGTGGAGCCGCTGGTCGGTGAGCACTGCTTGACCCCGGAACTTGATTCCTAGGACTAGATCGTGCCCCGGCCAGTCGGTGGGAATGGCTCAGTTGCGTGCTTCGACACGAGCCCGTGTGGTGCGACCGCGATTGGTGTGTGGGCTGACTTCAGGTGGCGGTGACCGACCATTCGGGCCGGTAGGCCCATGCGGCCCGAACGGGTTCGCAGCAAAGATTCGGCTCGACGCCGACTGCGACGGTTGGCACGACCAGGGCCCCATCGAGCCACACCAAGGGAAAGCTATGGTATGGACCGTCAGGTGCGGCCACTGCGACCGTCGGCAGCGGCTCGCTTGCGGACCAGGTGTTGGCGGCGGGGTCGAACATGATGAGGCGTCCGTCGCCGTTGAGATAGGTGACGTGGTTGCCAGTCCACGACACCGGATACTGCATCCCGCCGCGAAGAGCAAACGGTGCATCTGGTACCCGGGCATGGGTGCCAGAATCTGGATCGACGACGACAGCCAAGCGCTGAGAATCGCCGTTCGAGCAAGGTCCACCGAGGAGCAAGAAGCTTCCGTCGCCGAGGCCGGCGATCCCTCCTGGCTGCCACGCAGTGTCGGGATACATGATGTCCTTGACGGTGCGCCACGTGTCGGTGTCGGTGTCATACACGTCAACTGTGGCAGCGCCACACTCAACTCCCGTCGACACGACGGCGATCTGTTCTCCTGAGATCGCAGTGCCATGCAGAGAGTCCGGGAGCGCAACACCGTACGACAGCCCGTCTCGAGGTGCTGCGGCAGCCGTCCAATCACCGGTGCCGGGATCGTAGATCTGAACTCTGACCCCGTTCCCCAGCCCATCTGAATAGTTCGTGACCACGAACGCAACCCTGCCGTTCGGCAAGGCATACAGGCCTGTGGTCGCGCTCGTCGCGTCATCGCCAGCTGGTGCGGCGATGACTCTCCATGTGAAGGTGGCCGGATTGAACGCTGCCGCTCGAACCTCGCCAAGGCCGTTGACCACGATCACTTCGATGCCGTTCCACGCCGCGACAGCATCACCATGATCCGCGACGAGTGGCGACGCCGGGAGCACCCGCCAGGTCCCGTCGACCACGTCGAAGTAGGCGCCGTCATCGAATGACTTCCGACTGTCTGGATCGCAACACCCACCCCACACAAACACCCCATCACCGGTCGCCACGACAGCAGATCGAAACCGCCCGGCGATCGGCAACTCGGGAAACGCCACCCACTCATCGGGCGGCATGTCACTGAACCGCGTGAACGACGTGTCTGATACGGCCGGCTCACTGGTCCGTTGGCGCGTCACGACCAAACCGACCAGACCGAGCACCAAGCAAGCAGCGACCGACCCCACCACCAAACCACGCGACCGGCCCGAAGGCCCGGGCGGCGCAGACAACCCTCGGATGCCGTGGCGCTCGTGCAGCGTGTCATCGATGAGCACTGCTGCGGTTTGCAGGCGTTCCTCAACCGTTGGCATCAACATCTCCCAGGAGTCGACGGAGCCGCTTCAGGCCCCGGTGTACGTGATTGGTGACGGCGGCCTCCGATACGCCGAGCGTGTCAGCGACCTCGGCGTAGGAAAACCCGTAACCGTGGACGAGTAGAACCGCCGCACGTTGATCGGTCGAGAGCCGTCGCAGAGACGACAACAAGTCATTGTCCATGCGCGCCCGAAGATCCGAGTCCGCCGGCGGTTCATACAGCTTGCGGTGCTGCCGCCGCCAACCCATTAAACGCTTCGCAGCCGACTGGCCAACCCGAAACAGGTATCCCGCCGGATTCGACATCCCCTCGACCTCGTCGAGGTTTTCCCACGCCCAAGCGAACGCCTCGGCCGCAGCGTCGTCGCCGATCTCGATCCCGTACCGGGCCACCAGAGCACGTCGAACTCGAAACTCGACAGCCTTCATCAAGACGTTGAACCGGTCCGCCGCGTCGGGACGATCGTCGTTGCTCACCACCATCACACTTCACAAGAGTCTCGAGAGACGGCAATCCTTTCACCCACTTCCGCCAACCGACATCCCGACGCCGGCTCGGACGCAGCCCCAGGAGGAATGTGCTGAGCCCCACGAAGAACACCGGCGCGAAACCACCCGACGTCGTCGAACAACGCCCCAGCCGGGAGGTTCACCTACCGTTGGTCGTCAGCGCCGGTGCCGGAACGCTGCTCGCGCACGATCGTTGTCTCGAACACGATGCTGTCGATCGCGTTGTGGACCGACTGCGCCCAGTGAGGCAGATGTCGTGTCGCGTTGCTGACCCGCCTCGCCATCGGCCAAATCGCTTTCGGTCCACGATGCCGCTTCTGACGCCCCTCCACGCACCGAACATAGCCGGATGCAAGTGCCCCAGACCGCGGTTTGTCCTCGCTCCGTCCTACTGGCGCGCTCGGATTATCTGATCGGTGTCTCAGACCGCGGTCGGGCGTCCGCGGCCGAGCGGTGATTCGGAGCCGCGGTGGTGCGGGTGGACGAACGTGGAACTGGGGCGGTGGCCGTTGACACCGACACCTTTCGAAGCTTCTTGGGACGTTTGTGTCGTCTCAGTGCCGTCAGCGTGGGCTGGTCGCGCGTGTGTTCGCGTCCCAACTGTAGGCGTGTCCCCGGGGTTGTCTGGTCGGGGTTCGTGCGGCAGATCGGCCGGTGGGGTTCTGTGCCGACTGTGTGGGCACCTACCGTCTGTGACCTGGGGTATACGGGTTCGGCGGGTTGCGGGTCGAACTTCTGTTCGATAGTGTTTCAGCATGTTCGAAGCCCCGAACACCACCACTTCCGACATCCAGTCGGACTCTGAGGTTGAGGGGTTGTTCGTGGCGTTGCTCGACGGTCTGGTCGGTATCCCTGCCGAGGATGTGAACTGTCAGGTGGGTGAGTTGGAACTCCGCCGCCGAGCGTTGGATGCCGAGACCGCTGCGGCGGTGCATGTGGCGGAG
>DATKCX010000013.1:0-4148 GCA_035512975.1 Ilumatobacter sp. | reverse complement strand
ATCGCCAACGTCGACGGAGCGGCCGGTCTGCTCCGTACCAAACTGCAGCATCACTATCAACGTGTCGGTTTACTCTTCGCCGGCTCCGAGCCGTCCACGATGCGATTGTTGTTCACCGACGCCGAGCAACCGTTCTTCGCCCAGGCCGACCTCGTCGACCTCGCGCCGCTCTCACTCTCACACGTCCACGACATGATCGAGTCAGCGTTCCACGCCGAGAACCGCTCAGTTCCTGCCGGGCTCGCTGCAAAGATTCACGCGTTCAGCAATGGACATCCCCAACGAACCATGCAACTCGCCGACGCGGCGTGGCATGCATCACGCGACGAGGTCGATGACCAGTTGGTGTTCGTTGAAGCACTCCACCGCTGCCGAGCCGCCACCGCCGCCGGTTTCGAGACCCGGTTCATCGACTTCAGCTCATCGGAACAGGCCGTGCTGCGTTTGCTGGCCCACAACCACGGCCTCTACGGCCGCGATGCCGAAATGCTCAACCTCGCGTCGTCGTCGGCTGCCGGAGCAATCACACGCCTCGTTCGCAACGGTGCAGTCGACGCGCCGCCGGCCGATCCCCGCATCATCGACCCGTTACTGGCCGACTGGGTCGCCAGGAGGTTCGCGTGAATCCGCCAACCAGCGCAGCGAGCGTGCCGACGCCGGTGTACATCGCCTTCGAGGGGGCGGAAGGGTGTGGCAAGAGCACTCAGGCGCGACTCCTCGCGGCGGCCATCGATGCGGTCCACACACGCGAGACCGGCGGCACGGCGATCGGTGCCCGGCTGCGGGAGATCTTGCACGACACCGAAGTGACCGACCTCGACGACCGCGCCGAGGCGCTCATCACCGCTGCAGATCGCGCTCAACATCTCGCCGAGGTCGTGCTCCCAGCGTTGGCGGCGGGTCGGCACGTGGTGAGCGATCGGTCGGTCTACTCCACCCTCGCCTACCAGGGATACGGGCGCGACCTGCCGCTCGACGACCTGCGACGCATCAATGACTGGGCGGTCGCCGGCCTGTGGCCCCAGTTCGTGATTCTCCTCACCGTGTCGGCGGAAACCACCGCTCGGCGCATGGGCAAGCGCGACCTGGATCGCTTCGAGCGCGAGGGCGACGCCTTTCACGATCGAGTGGCAGCGGGCTTCGCCACGATGGCAGCAAGCGACCCCGACCACTGGGTCACCATCGACGCCGATCGCCCCATCGACGAGGTCACCAACGACATCCGCAACACCGTTCGAGAGCGGCTGGGCCTGTGAGCGACGCTGTATCGGGCACCGCCAGTCAGTTGTGGCATGGCGTGGTCGGCCAACGCACCGCCGTGCAACGGCTCGTGAAGGCAGCCATCGACCCGGTGCATGCGTATCTGTTCGTTGGGCCCTCTGGTTCCACCGCAGATGTCGCGGCACGAGCGTTCGCGGGTCTCCTCATCGCCGGCACCGACGACATCGCCGATCGGAACATCGATCTCGCCGTGCGCGGCGAGCATCCCGATGTACATGAGGTTCGCCGTGAGGGCGCATCGATCAGCGCTGACCAAGCTCGCGAGATCGTGCGCATGTCGTCGCGGTCACCCGTGGAGAGCGACCGCAAGGTGCTGATCTTGCACGAGTTCCACTTGCTCACGCCGGAGGGTGCGGCACGACTCCTGAAGACGATCGAGGAACCGCCCCCGTCGACCATCTTCGTGATCCTCGCCGACTTCGTCCCGCGTGACCTGGTCACCATTGCGTCGCGATGCGCGCGCATCGACTTTCAGGCAATACCCGACGCGGTCATCGTGGAGCGGCTGATCGACGAAGGGGTGGCCGCGGCCAGCGCCGACGAGGCCGCGTTGGCTGCTCGGGGCAACTGGGACCGCGCCCGCCTGCTGGCGTCCGACCCAGACCTGGCAGCGCGCCGCAAGGCGTTCGCTCAGGTGCCGTATCGGCTCGACGGCACGGGCAACGTGGTGTTCGGCATCGTCGACGAGTTGCTCGCGCTCATCGAGGCCGCAGCTGCCCCGCTCACGGCGCGCCACGACCAGGAACTGACCGAACTCGAAGAGCGGATCGCGCGCTCAGGCGAACGCGGCAGCGGGAAGGCTGCCCTGGGCACCAGGCACAAACGCGAGTTGCGGCGCCATCGCACCGACGAGTTGTTGGCCGGCTTGGCGACCATCGCGGGCGAGTATCGCGACGCCCTGGCGGCAGGCGATCTACCCCGCCCCGACTCCGCGGTGGAAGCGGTGGAAGCCATCCATCACGCCATGGAGGCCTTCGCCATCAACGCGAACGAAGCCTTGCTGCTCCAAGCCCTGCTGTGGTCCCTCCCAACGCTGACCAAACCCTGACCAGACCGTGACGTCGGGGTTGCGGCAAACGAAGGTGCGCTCTCGTGCCGGGCGGCGGTAGCATCTCAGCGCTGCCCAGATAGCTCAGTCGGTAGAGCAACGCACTCGTAATGCGTAGGTCGTCAGTTCAATTCTGATTCTGGGCTCTGAGAAACGCCAGGTAGATCCGCATTTCTCGCCGAACAGGCCGCAATGGCCGCACGTCATCCAAGGTCGATCCAAGATCTGCGTGTGGCGTTCGCGCGGCGCGAGATCAACCCACCGGGGATCGCCGACGTCAAGCGCATGCTCGAACTGGCCGACGACGACGAGCCCGAGTACGGCGCGCTGCTCCGGGTGCTCACGGCAACCGGCGCCCGCCGTGGGAGGTGTGCGGTCTGCGTTGGTCCGACCTCGACCGAAGCACACGGACGCTCTCGATCACGCGGTCGATCGCCTCCGTCGCCGGTGGCACGGTCGTGAAGGACACCAAGACACACGCCTCACGCCGGATCGCACTCGACGACGCGACGGTCGGGGTCCTCGACGCCCAGCGGCGACGCCTCGAAGAACGAGCTGCCGCGTGCGAGGTAGTGCTCGATCCCGACGGCTACGTGTTCACCGAGTCGGCCGATGGCTCCAAGCCCCTGCACCCCGACACGATCACCGGCCGCTTCACCCGAGTGCGCAAGCAGGCCGGCCTCGACGGCGTGCGCCTCCACGACCTGAGGCATCTCCACGCCACCCAGCTACTCGCCGCCGGAGTTCCAGTTCGTACCGTGAGCGGGCGACTCGGGCACGCCAACGCCGCGACGACGTTGAACGTCTACGCCCATTTTCTTGAAGCCAGCGACCGCCAAGCCGCCGAGGTCATTGGCGGCCTGCTGGACTGACCACCCGGCACACGCCGCTCGCGGTCGACGCGTCGTCAGCACATGTCGATGTCCGCCCCTGATCCGGCGAATATGGGGCCAGCCGCTGGCCCGCTCCGTCCCGGGATTATGGGATGCGCTACTTGGGCCGGACTGTGCGGGTCGATCCTGGGTCGGGGGCGGGATATCGATCGGCGTTATGGGGTGCCCTCGACGGCACTTGTGGGGCTGCCCATGGCACGAAGCTCGTCGGATCATCCGGCATCCAAAGCTTCTGCAGCGGTGGCGAGCGCGTCTTCGCCCGGCGAAGCGGCAGGGTGCCGAGTTGCCGAGAACGATCCGTGTCACACCCGGATGGAAGGTTGTCGCATGTATGAGCGAGCCCAAGGGCCATCACTTCGTGCCGAGGTTCTATCTCGCGCGATGGAGCGTCGGGGACATGGTTGCCGTACGACGGCGAGACGGTGGGCGCTTCGATGCGAACCCCACCAAAGTTGCCGCCATCAACGGCTTCTAGGATTTCGCGCTGAAGATGGGGAGGTGTCCAAGGAGGTCGAGCGCTTCCTCGCTCACGTGGTGGAGGACCCGGCATCGTCCGCACCCGATGCGATAGATGCGAGTGGCTGGCCGCCAGCTCTGGGCAACGACGAGCGGCACGCAATGGCGTCTTTCATTGCATTCCAGATGGTGCGCGCACTCCCGGCGTTCGGCGACACTGGAGTCGGTCATATGGGTGCGTTGTGGGACCGGGCGCCGCTTCCGTCCGTGCCGTCGTAGGCGGCAGCGATGCACCCGAAGTCTGAAGCGCCGCGCGGGCGTGCTGCGCCGGCTGTCTCTCAGCCGAAGAGGTCCTGGTTGATGTTGGCGGCAACGCTCAGATGGCCTTGCACAATTCGCCAATTGCCGTCGACACGGCGCATCACATTGGTCATGCGCATCGGGACACTCTGGTCACCGATCCGCATCGT
>DATKCX010000012.1:0-4670 GCA_035512975.1 Ilumatobacter sp. | reverse complement strand
CGCGGCGTTGCCGAGCTTGACCGCGCTGTATCCGCCGGGCCCGGCGAGCGACTCGCAGATCGCCGTCTCGAATGCGTGCTCAGAGGGTCCCGCCATCGCCCCGAACCATAACCCTCGTGCACACGCGCCCGCGGAAGCGTGGAGTTCCACCCGCTACTGAAGTGCGATCAGCCCCGCATTGGTGGGAGCGAAGCCGCACGCGTCGAGGTAGAAGGACTTCAGGTCGTCGTCGAAGTCGACGTGGAGCCACTCGCACCCAGCCGCCCGTGAGGCGGTGACCGCCTCGGCGACGAGTTGCTTGCCGATGCCTCGATGGTGGTCGCGAGGGTCGACCATCACGTCCTGGATCCACGCATGCACCAGCCCATCCCAGATCACATTCACGAACCCGACCAGCCGCCCAGCATCTCGAGCAGCGACCCATCCAAGACTGTGCGTTGCTGTCAGGTGAACCCAATCCCACTCCTCGGCGGTGAACACTCGTGTGGCGAACGCCGCCGCATGCAGCTCGTTCACCTCGTCGTTCGTGAAGCCCCCACGCCACTCATAGATCACGCTCATGGGGGGACCGTAGGTCAGCCGAGTTCTGCAGAGCGCTCACGCGTCCGCGGACGCGTGAGCCGGTGGGCGGGGGTGGGCCCCAAACAACCCTGACAGACCCCCTGAATAGGCTGGGTCGCGAGCGACCCGCACCACCCGAACCCGCACCAATCGAGCAAGGCTGCTCCGACAACCCGGTCCAACCGATCGTCCAAGCTTTGGGAGCGTGACGAGTGATAGCATTGCTAGCAGTGGCTCAACTGATCGTGCGCAACCTTGATGACGACCTGGTGAAGAGGCTCAAGCGCCGCGCAACAGCGAACGGACGCTCGGCAGAGGAAGAGCATCGCCAACTGCTCCGTCGTGCGTTGCGACCCGAGGGCTTGGCCGAGGCGCTGCTGGCGATGCCGAACGTCGGCGAGGACGCCGACTTCGCCCGCCAAGACGACCTGCCTCGCGACCTCGATCTGAAATGACCGTTGGGTATCTCATCGACACCAACGTGGTGTCGGAACTGCGCAAAGGCGAGCGAGCCGACGCCGGCGTGCGTGCCTGGTTTGTCCAACACGCGGCCGATCACTTGTGGCTCTCGGCACTGGTGATCGGCGAGTTGCGCAGGGGTGTCGAGCTGCTGCGTCGGCGCGATGCCGTTGCCGGAGAGTTACTGAACGCTTGGCTGCAGATGGTGATGAACGACTTCTCCGACCACATCCTCCCGGTCACGACCGCGGTGTGTCAACGGTGGGCGCTCCTCAACGTGCCCGATCCGCTACCGACGATCGATGGCCTGATTGCGGCCACAGCGATCGAGCACGACCTGGTGCTGGTGACCCGAAACGTCAGCGATGTCGAGCGCACCGGCGTAGCGCTCGAGAATCCATTTACCGGGCGCGACTCCGCCAGCTGATCCAGCGCCCGCGGGCGCGTGAGCCACGACGCCTCGAAACGCTGTCAGACCCCCTCACTACGCTGAGTCGAGCGAGCTCGACCTGCCCCTCGCGATGCGGGCGGTCCGAACAACCAGAACTTCTGGAGGCTCGCGTGGCCGTGCATACGAACCCCAACACCACCCCGCCCAGGTTGCGGCTCACCCATGACCTGAATGTTGCCCTCACCACTTGGTCGTCCAGCCAGCGGGCGATCATCGGCTTGGCGGCCGACTTCGCCGACTCAGGTGAGTGGGTGGCGTCCAACGCCGCCTCGGCAGCGCACTGGATCGCTGGCGTCGCCGACATCGAGGTCGGTACCGCCAGAGAGTGGATCCGTGTCGGCAGAAGGTTGCGGACCCTCACCGTCATCGCCCGGCTGTTCGAAGCGGATGATCTGTCGTACAGCAAGGTGCGCACCCTGTCGCGTTTGGCCACGCCCGACAACGAGCATCAGTTGGCGGCGATCGCCAAAGAAGTGCCAGCCGGTCAACTCGCACGGGCAGTCGCCGCATGGCTGCATCGCAACAGCGACGACGCTGAGCTGGAACGGCATCAGCACGAGCAGCGATCTGTCTCGTGGCGCAACGAGCCCGACGGCATGGTCACGTTCACCGCCCGGCTCCCTCCCCTGGTTGCCGGCGTGTTGATCAGTCGGCTCACCACCCACGTGATGAGCACGAGGCAGTCCGTGACCAGCATCGATCAGTGGCCCAGCCTGGCCCAGCAACACGCCGACGCGCTGGCGCACCTGCTGCGCGAGGGAACCGGCGGGATGACGACCGAGGTGATCCTGCACGTGCGAGCCGACGGCGCGTCCCTCGACGACGGCTCGGCGCTGCCGATGACCACTATCGAGCGGATCGCACCCGAGGCGTTCATCCGCGCCCTCATTCACGATGCCGACGGCCACCCCATCAACGCCAGCGCCAAACAACGCCACCCGAGTACGAGGCAGAAGCGAGTGGTGAAGGAACGCGACCAAGTGTGTGTCGATTGCGGAGCAAAGACGCTCCTCCAATACGACCACGTCCCCGACTTCGACCTCAGCCACCACACCCTGGTGGAAGAGCTGCAACTCCGCTGCGCCCCCTGCCACCAACGCCGACACCACGAGGAGGCCGCCGCATGAGCATCGCAGCAGAGAACTCTCGCCAACCCGAACCCGCCCAGGTTCGGACGGGAGTCACTGAGCTGAGGAAGACGTCGGGAGCCGACAATCCACTGGCGCCGGCGACAGTGATCGATCGGCTCGCCACGACTCTCCACGCCCGTTGGCCGCCTATGCAGTGAGCCGTCCGCCCAACGCGACCCCGGCTTCTCTGCAATACCTCCTGACTAGGCTTGGTCGCGCGGAGCGCGACTGGCACGATCATCCGAGCCGGAGGCACCGCAAGACCTAGTCACCCAGGCGATAGCCGTCATCCGACCAACGCGTCCGCGGACGCTTCGGCTGCTGACAAGATCGGCTGCGACGGTCCGTGGTTTGCGGGCTGAGATCATCGAGGCCCGCGCGGCCGAGTCGCCTGACTTTGCGGTCGATGTATTCGACGGAACCAAGCGGGCGGTTGTCTAATGTTGCGGTCGACGAGAGGTCGCACGCAATGTTTCACCCTGTCGGTACACGCTGGGTTCATTCGGTTTCATTCGGTTCAGGTCCTGGAACGGCTGTCGGGATCGCCGGATCCTTCGCCAATTGGGAGATCTGGGCTCCGACGTTCGAGCAACTGAGCGCGAAGTGGCGAGTGGTCGCCTTCGATCATGACGGCGTCGGCCAGACCAAGGTGCCAACCGAGGAGATCACACGCGAGCGGCAGCTCGAGACGTTGTTCTCGATGTTGGACGCGCAACACGTCGACCGATGCGTCATCGTGGGCGACTCGAACAACGCCACGCTTGCGCTCGAAGCGGTCCTCCACCAACCGGAGCGTTTCGACGGATTGGTCATCGTGAACGGCCACGCGTGGGGATTCGACACGCCCGACGCGCGCCGCTTCGCCCGCGGCCTTCGTGAGCACTTCGATGACACCGTGAAGTTCTTCGTCCAGGTGGTGTTCCCGGAGGCAGACAGCGATCACCTGAAAGCGTGGTTGGCCGACATCATCGCCCGTACTGGCCCGGAGGCCGCAGCGCGGATTGTCGAGATGTACTTCGGGCTCGATCTACGCCCTCGTCTCGCAGAAATCTCCGTTCCGGCAATGATCGTGCATGGCGTACTCGATGCGCTCTCGCCCTCGGCGCTCGAGGACGCCAAAGAACTCGCCGCACTGCTACACGCGGAACTGCACCTGCTCGATGGCGTCGGCCACCTGCCGCTGTTATCCCAGCCGGATGTCGTCGCCACCCTTTTGGATCGCTTCCTCGACGAGCACTGCGAGCCGTAAGACCGCTGCTCGGCTTTGGCACCACCAGCCCGGAGCCACTCGCGGTCCCGTCGATGTCAATGCGTCAACTCGACTCGGTTGGCCTTGTTTCGACGGCTCCGCCCGAGCCGGGCACCAAGGGTGACGAGGCCGAGGCCGACCACGAAGATGATGGCGTTGATCGCGCCGTATCCGAAGAGTCGGCCGAGGTCGTGGTCGGGAAACGGGCCGCCGCTGACGTGCTCGCTCCACCCAGCCCTATTTGGCCTTGGTGGGCTTCCCGCCGCCGCCGCCTCCCCCACCGCCGGATACGGTGACCTCCACCCAGCCGTCGGGCGAGGACGACTCCGCATACGTCGAGTAGCCGACGCTGTTGTACGCACGGATGCGGTAGCGGAAGGTGCCGGAGCCTGGGCTGTCGACGTGCGAGCTCTTGTCGATGCCGACCGTCCACGTCGTCGTGCCCCGGAAGCTGCCGCTCCGGTGGAGGAACTCGCGTTGGATCTCGAAGCCGAGCTCGTTGTTCGAGTTGTCGGACCAGCCGAGGGTTGCGGTGCCGTCCGTGCCGGCGGTGACACTGAAGCCGCTGGGTGCCGCCGGCACCGTGGGCTCCGGATCGGTTGTGTCACCACCGCCGCCGTTGTATCCGTTGTTGTCGATTTGGACGGTGAGCGTGTAGCGGCCGAGGCGGGCGTAGTCAGAATAGCCCGTCGATGCTGGATCGCCGAAGCCCACGCCGTCGAGCACGACGGTGTACGTGCCGCCCGGCAGGTGAGCATCCAGCGAGGCATCGAGACCGGATGTCAGATCGTTGCCGTCGGAGCTGTCCGACGGTGGGTCG
>DATKCX010000011.1:0-2714 GCA_035512975.1 Ilumatobacter sp. | reverse complement strand
GTAGATGGTGCCCGGGACGGGACTTGAACCCGTACTCACCTCTCGGTGAAGGGGGGTTTAAGCCCCCCGCGTCTGCCAATTCCGCCACCCGGGCTGCACTGCGACCCTTCGGTCGCTTCACGACGTTACGCCGTGGGAGGCAGCGGTTGCACACCTCTCACGCGCGAGGAGGGCACGATCCTGCGGCAATGCCCTCGCACCACGGCGGAGTGAGCTGATAGACGGTCGCTAGGCGCTTCTCGATCATCCAGGCCCCCGACCAGCTTGTTCCCCGCAGCCAGTGCGTCGCTGCTGGCCGCCGACCGTTCGGTGACGCGCCGCCCACGCCAGCGTGCCAAAATATCATGATGAATGTTCCGATCGAACGACTCCTCCGATGAGCGCTGCGACTGGTCGGCTACATGGCAAGCGGGCGTTCGTCACGGGTGCCGGCAGCGGGATCGGTCGGGCGGTGGTGAACCGCCTCGCCGCGGAGGGGGCGGCTGTCGCTGCGACTGACGCGCGTATCGATGCTGCCCTCAGCGCTGCTGCCGAGGTCACTGCGACCGGTGCAACAGTGATCGGTTCCGTGTGCGACGTTGGCGACGAAGCGTCGGTCGTCGCTGCGGTCGGCGCTGCTGTCGAGGCGCTCGGTGGGCTCGACCTCGTGGTGGCGTGTGCGGGCGTGACGTACCCGGCCAACACCCACACCACCGCGCTCGAGATGTGGGAGACGACCATCCGGATCAACCTGACCGGCGTCTTCCTCACCGTGAAGCACACGCTGCCACATCTCCTCGAAGCTGGCGGCGGCTCTATCGTCACCATCGGTTCGGTCGCCTCGCTCGTCGCGGCTGGCCAGAGCAGCGCCTACGACGCATCCAAGGGTGGCGTGGCCCAATTCACCCGGTCGATCGCAGTCGAATACGTCGATGATGGCATCCGGGCGAACTGCATCTGCCCCGGCGTCGTCGCGACGGGCCTCGCTACGACCAGTCGACAGGTTGCCGACGTTCCCGAGCCTGCCGGGGTGCGGCGACCGCCGGCAGACCGACTCGAGATCCCGATGAGTCGGCGCGCCGATCCGTCTGAAATCGCAGCAGCAGTGGCATTCCTGTGTTCCGACGACTCGTCGTTCGTCACCGGCGTCGTACTGCCGGTCGACGGCGGCTACACCGCGATCTGACGACGTCAGCTACTCGCCCTCAGTACAGCGACTCGCCGCCATCGACGACCGTGTTGGTGCCAGTCATGAACCGCGACGCAGGATTCGCCAGGAACAGCGCCGCCTCCCCCATGTCTTCGATGGTGCCGGGGCGACCGAACGGGATGTCGACGATTCGCTCGGCGAGCACATCGGGATTCTGTGCTACCAGCGGCGTGAGCGTCACCCCAGGTGACAGCGCGTTCACGCGAATGCCGTACTGAGCAAGCTCGTAGGCGGCGGTGCGCACCAACTGATTGAGCCCTGACTTGGACGCTCCATAGGCCGCAAGCCCCGGACGGATGCCGAGACCCCGAATCGACGACACGGCGATGATCGACCGGTTGGACCCTTCGGGCATGGTGACCATGATGCGGGCTGCCTCCTGCAGGCAATGGAACGTGCCGGTCAAGTTGAGGGCGAAGGTTGCGTCCCACTGCTCCGCAGTGAGTTCGAGGAAGGGGACGACACTGCCACTTCCGGCGTTGGCGACGAGCACGTTGAGCTCACCGAGCTCGGCACGCACCCATGCGAAGAGTTCGCCGATCGACCCGCGGTCGGAGATGTCGGCGGTGCGAACGACCAACTGCTGATCCGGCTGGGCGATCTCGCGCAGCTTCGTCTCGGCCTCAGTGAGCGCGTCGAGATCGCGGGCGACCAGAGCGAGGTGAGAGCCGGCGTCGACGAGCTTCTCCGCGATGCCATACCCGATGCCTTTGCTCGCGCCGGTGACGAGGCTCCATTGTCCGGCGAGCGGTCGAGCGTCCATGTGTTCTCCTTACAAATGCGTGTGGGTCGAGCGGGTGTGGTCAGCGAGTGTGGGTCAACGAGTCCGAGCAACCTTAATCATCATGAGCATTATCTTGAGGCTCACTTCGTCATCGACGATCGCTCCGATGTTGCCGCTGCAGTGATGGAATGTACGGGCGGTCACGGCGCCGACTTGGCGGTCGACCCGGTCGGCGGCACCATCCTCGAGAGCAGCATCACAGCACTCGCGTACCGTGGTCGCATCAGTTGGGTCGGCAATGCCGCCGCTCCCGACACCGCGCCCAACCTGTGGCCGCTGATGGAGAAGAACGGCCAGCTCAACGTGTTGTTCTTTGGGATGGAGCAGGCCCGACAACCAGAGCGGACGAGAGCCCTGGTCACCGAGTTGCTCGCCCGGGCGGGCACCGGTGAGCTGGTTGCGATCATCGATCGCACATTCCCGTTGGCCGAGGCTGCCGCCGCACACCACTACGCCGAAACCAACCCGACGTTCGGGCGCGTCGTGCTGGTGCCGTAGCACCGTACGATCGCTACCCATGTCTGCACGGCGGGTCGTGTGGGCCGAGCTCAGTGTCGCTTCGACGGCCCACCGTGCCGGGCCAGGGCGTCGGCATGTTTCGCTTCGGCCTCGGCCCGCAACTTGGGAATGTGGGTGGTCGGAAACAGATCGTCGGTCCCCCGATAGCCCTTGAGGAGCAGGCGCGCCAGCGTCGTCTTGTGAATCTCTGTCGCCCCGTCGGCGAGTCCCATGCGGAACGAC
>DATKCX010000010.1:0-14715 GCA_035512975.1 Ilumatobacter sp. | reverse complement strand
CGGCCAAGCGGTCGAGTCGGGTCAAGGCGTCGTCGTGCTCGAAGCCATGAAGATGGAGAATCAGATCAACGCCGACATCGCCGGCACAGTCGCCGAGATCAAAGTCGCCACCGGCGACACGGTCGGCAGCGGCGACGTCGTCGTGGTGATCACCCCCGACGCTTGACTGACAGTCGCGCGAGCGCGCCTCACTCGAGGAGGTTGCCGAATCGGTCGTAGAGGTGCCAATGACCGAGTTCGTCTTGCCGAGGTTGGAGTCCCTCTCGGTGTTTCAGCCGATTGTGACGGCCGCACAGGGGAATGCCGTTGGCAAGGCTGGTCTCCCCGCCTGCGTGGTGTTCAGCGACGTGGTCGGCTTGGAGCCGGCCGGTGGGTTGTCGACAGCCCGGAATGACGCATCGATCTGAGATCTGCAGCACTGCCTCGCGGAGCGGGCCTCGGAAACAGCGTTGTTGCGACGAAATCGCCAACGGATGGAGCAGTTGGTCGACCATCATCCATCGGAGGTGTCCGGCGATCGCTTCCCTGACCGCTGTGGCCGGGTCGACGACGATTCCGTTGCTGGTCTCGCACCGCCGCTTCGACCACCTGGGGTTGGTGAACGGGTCGTGGGCAGTTTCGGGGTACAGACCGAACCAAGCGAGCGTGTCTTTGAATGTGCGCTCGTCGACGAGCACCGAGACCGGCGCGACAGTCACTGACCGTGCCGGCGCAGCAGTCGTGGCCGAGTCACAGATCGCACTGAACCCGTCAGCCCGACATTGCGCAGCCGACCGTGCACCGATCGGAAACCCATCCTCGTCGAGGTTGCCCTCGGCCATGGCGACGCGTCGGTCGGTCTCGTGCTCGGCATCGGCAAACCCGTAGATCGTTTCGATTGCTCGCGCACCATCGACAGCTCCGAGACGGGCCGTGATGGTGACGCCGTGTTCGGTCGGCCGGATCGTGACGTCGCGACGATCGTGAGCAGCGTCAGCGGAGCGTTGGGAGCGCGTCGGGTCACTGATCGACTCCAACCGGCGAACCGACTTCGCGAACTGGTCATACTCCGGCTCACGGTCGGCGATGATGCTGGCCACCTCGCGATCCAGCCCCTCGTGCGCCGCAGTTGGCGACTTGGCGAGCGCGTTGATCGAACGGGCCAGCGCTGCTGAGTGGCTGACCGGCAACGTGGCGTTGTCGACGGCCGAGCTCATCGATGGCGAGACTTGGGCAGCACGAACGATCGCGACCGCATCGCGACACTCCCCTTCCGACCAGCCAAGTCGCGCTCGCAACAGCCCGAACACCGACGAGTGACCGCCCTTGCGATACAGCTTGCGACGCATCACCTCAGCGATCAGCATCGTCTGGTGTGCCATCAACTGACGACAATGCCGGTCGGCAATCTCCAGCTCTTCGAGCAGTTCAGCGTCTTCGAGCTCGGCGTTCCAGCTGTCGGCGGATGAGAACTCGGCCGCAGGCGCGTCATCGAGCCCAACGTCGTCCATCTCGACTGAGATCTCGGAAGCTGCGACGCCCGTCGTCATGCCCCAATTCTGACAAGGGGGTGTTGCACAGTTTGGAGGAGGACGACGGCGGCGGGTTCGACGCTTCGTTGCAGCCCACCGCGGCCTGAGCTATTCGGCGGCTTCTGCCAGCGCTTCGCTGAGGGCCGGGTGGACCAGCAGGCTCTCCATGATGTCGGTGACCCGCAGGTTGGCGGTGACCGCCAGTGCGATGACCGAGATCAGTTCAGCGGCGTGACGGCCGACGATCGAGCCACCGAGCACCTCACCGGTTGCCGGATCGGAGATGATTTTCACGAAACCACGCGGATCGGCGTTGATGAGCGCCTTCGGCGTGGTGGAGAACGGCACCTTGGTGACGCGGATCTTGCGTCCCATCGCGAACGCCTCTGCCTCGGCCAGGCCCACGTCGGCGATCTCTGGTTCGGTGAAGATCGCTGACGCGGCCTTGTCGTAGTCGAGATGGCGGTGCTCGATGGTGTGCAAGCCCATCACGTGCTCGGCCACCTTGCGACCCTGCATCGATGCCACCGACGACAATGGCAGCTTGCCACTGACGTCGCCGGCGGCATAGATGTGCGGTTGGTTGGTGACGCAATGATGGTTGATGTCGAGGTAGCCCCACTCATTGACGTTCACGCCGGCGGCCGCGAGGTTGAGGTTCTCGGTGTTGGGCACCGATCCGATGGCGAGTACCGCATGGGTGGATCGCACCATGCGGCCGTCGTCGCACTTCACGACCACTTCGTCGCCATCCCGCTCGATCACCTCGGCCCGGGCACCCTTGAGCAACTTGACGCCGCGCTTGAGGAAGTCGTCTTCGAGGATCGCGGCCGCCTCGGGGTCCTTGCCCGGCAACACCAGTTGGCGGCTCACGACCAGGTTGACCTGGGCACCGAACGACGAGAACATGTGCACGAACTCCACACCGGTGACACCCGAGCCAACGACAGTGACCGACTCCGGCCACACCTTTGGCGGATAACAGTCGCGGGTGGTGAGGATCCGGTCGCCGTCTGGGAAGCACCAATCGGGGATGCGTGGTCGGGTACCCGTGGCGACGAGCGCGGCATCGAACTCGATGGTTTCGGTGCCCTCGACCCCGATCACCTCGACAGTGTTGGGGCTGGTGAATCGAGCGCTGCCCGACACCATGCGAACCTTCTGGCTCTCCAGCAACTTGGTGGTGTCGGCGAGCATGATCGCCTTGATTCCCTCGATGCGATCGGTGAGCGCCTCGATGTCGACTTCGGCGTTGCTCTGCCCCAAACCCATGCCGCGACTACGTCGCGTGAAGCTCATCGCTCCACCCGTGGCGATCATCGTCTTCGACGGGATGCAGTCCCACAGGTGCGCCGCGCCGCCGATCACATCACGTTCGACCACGGTGACCTTCGCTCCAAGGCGAGCGGCGTACGTGGCCGCCTTGTTGCCAGCGGGGCCGCCACCAATGATGAGAAATCGCATGGTCACCCTGCTGAGGATACTGCCCCTGAGCGCATGCCCTGGCCGAACGAGCCGCGAACAAGATCGCGATCAGCCTTGATCAGCCGTGATCGCGATCGTGGTCATGATCGTCGTCGGTTGCGCCGACCGACAGGACGTCGATTCCCAGCACCGCATCGCTCGGTTGCTGGGACTGATCAGCCACTTGTGGCTGCACCGTGACGATGTTCGAGCAGTAGTTCGAGTCGTACGGAATCTGGTCGCGGCGCTCTCCCACCCACTCGAAATGCATGCCGTCGGGCGCACGGAAGTTGCCGCCCCATGCGAACCCGTGCTTGCGGAAGATCCGCACCACATCGCAGCTCATCGCGGGCACGCACCCCTGACAATTCGCCGATGTGTTCGTGTCGAACGCCATGCCGTACGCATGACGCGAGAGGTACCCGCTCCCCCGGCTGAACCGGGCGACGTAACAACCGCCGTATGTGTTCGCGTTGTCGACGTCGATCTCCGCGCTGAGCCCGGCGGTGACGAGCTCGGCAAACGCCCCACGGAGGTCGTCCATCACCAGCTTGTGACAGCGGGCGTACACCGGAATCGTGGAGTTGACGAGTTGGCGTCCGTCAACGAGATAGGTCGACTTCCATGTGGGATGCATCTCCATCGATCCGTCGTCTTCGAACCGATACCACGGTTGTCCCAACAACAGCTTCGTCGCAAGCGTCCCGAGGGTGCCGTCGGGGTCTTTCGTGTCCCAGCTTCTCGCTACTTTGGTGTCGATACGTCGCTCGAGGCCCGACGCGTGGACTGCCGCATCGAAGATGTCGCGGTCCTCGAACCCCCAGATCACCACTCGGGTGTCGACCGCGTACCCCACCAGCGCGGCGGTCTCGTTCGTCATGGCGATCTCGGTGGAACCCAACACCGATCGATCGAGTACCGCACCGACCGTGAGCCGCACGAGATCTCCGTCGACCAGATCGAACTCGAGTTCATCGCCCGCGCGTGCGCCGATCATCTCCGCGGTCGCAGTGTTCAAGGCGATGGTGCGCACACCAACCGTCGCCGACACGTCTGAACCGAACAACCAACCGATCGCAGGGCTCGGAAACGCGATGAACGTGACGGGCGTGAGGTAGCCCACGGGCGGGCCGCCGACCCGTGCGCCGCTACGAACCACTTGGCTGAGCCCCAGCGAGCCGGTGCGACCTCCAGTGGCCACGCCGCCCGACTGCTCAGCGACCCGAGCGCTGGCCGACACCACAGCCGCGTCCACCTGGCCGACATCGAACACCGACGCAATGTCGCCGAACTCGACCGGGGCGCGCTCTGCGGGCGCGTCGACTGTTGCCGGCTGATCCACCGACTGGGTGATGGCCGCAGCCACGGCTCCGCCCGCCAGCACCGCAGCCCCCACGCAGCCTGCGATCGTTCGACGTGTGGCGTGGCCCATTTCGCCAGCCTACGAAGGCCGACCGCACACGCTGCGTCAACGACCTGCAACGGCAACGCACCGTGCCGGTCGCGAGGCGAGGCGCTACGGTCTGACCATCGAGAACGAACCTATTGAAGCGGCCGCCATTCCCGACGGACTCACCGCCGCCGCTGACGAAACAATCGCCGAAATCTCAACGGGAAGTGGGCTGATCGCGGAGAAGGCGCGCCGACTCGGTCGCGTCGCCGAGATCCGCGACAGCGGCGTCGAGCCATATCCGTACCGCTTCGACCGCAGCCACACTCTGGCCGACGTTCGTGGACGGTGGGGTGACCTCGAGCCCGGAACCGAGACCGACGACTCGGTGACCATCGCGGGCCGTTTGCTGCTGAAGCGCGACACGGGCAAACTCATCTTCGGCACTGTGCGTGACCGTGGCGACGAGGTGCAGCTGTTCATCTCCAAAGCTGTCATCGGCGACGCTGGCTTCGACGACGCCAAACAGCTCGATCTCGGCGACTGGGTGGGCGTGTTGGGCACGGTGATGACCACACGCAAGGGTGAGCTGTCGGTGAAGGTCACGCAGCTCGAACTGCTGGCCAAGGCGGTTCGTCCGCTCCCCGACAAGTGGCGCGGGCTCACCGACGTCGACACGCGCTTTCGCCAGCGGTATGCCGACCTGATCGTCAACGAAGAGGCGCGCCGCCACTTCGAGATTCGACACGCCACCGTGTCGAGCTTCCGACGCACCCTCGACGCCTCGGGGTTCATCGAAGTGGAGACACCCGTCCTCCACGTGGAGGCTGGCGGAGCGCTCGCGCGACCGTTCATCACCCACCACAACACGCTCGACATGGATCTGTACCTTCGGATCGCGCTCGAACTGCACCTCAAGCGACTCATCGTCGGCGGGATGGAACGCGTGTACGAGATCGGTCGAATCTTCCGGAACGAGGGCATCTCCACGCGCCACAACCCGGAGTTCACGATGATGGAGTTGTACCAGGCGTTCGGCGACTGGACCGACGTGATGGCCATCACCGAACTGTTGATCACCAACGCAGCCATCGATGCGCTCGGCACTTCAGTGCTGACGATTCGAGGCGAGCAGGTGGACTTGGCCGAGCCATGGCCACGGCTGTCGATGTGCGGTGCGGTCGCCGCCAAGCTCGAGGCCACCGTCCACCCGTCTTGCCCGGTGGAAGACATGCGCTCGCTTGCCGACGGGCTCGGCATCGGGTATCAGTCGGCGTGGGGATCTGGCCGGGTCATCGAGGCCATGTTCGAGCACCTCTGCGAAAGCGAGATCGTCCGGCCGACGTTCGTCACCGGTCACCCGGTGGAAATCTCACCCCTCTCGCGCGTCGATCGCAACGACCCGTTCATCACCGAACGTTTCGAGCTCTTCGTCGACGGCCGCGAGCTGGCGAACGGATACTCCGAACTCAACGACCCGGTCGAACAGCGCGCTCGTTTCGAAGACGAGCAGGCGGCCAAGGAAGCGGGCGACAGCGAGCGCGGAACGGTCGACGAGGACTACCTTCGGGCGCTCGAGTACGGCATGCCGCCCACCGGCGGCCTGGGAGTTGGCATCGACCGGGTGGTCATGCTGCTGGCCGGCGTCGACTCCATCAAAGAGGTCATCCTCTTCCCCACTCTTCGGCCCGAAGCCAACTAACAGGAGCGAACAGGAGCAGCACATGACACGTATGGCTTGGGGTGCCGGATACACCACAGAAGCCGCAGACGGCACCACTCTCGACGCCTGGTACCGCTGGTTCGACTGGGGCGAGTTCGGCGACGACGCAATGGTGTCGGCGTTTCCCGACCTCGACGTCACACTCGGGATGCGCGATGTCAGCGATGCGGTGCGAAACGTCACCGTTCGGCCGATTCGTCTCACCATCGACGTCGACAGCCCTCCCGCATCGGCGGCCGACGCGTACCTACGCCTGCACCTGCTGTCGGGTCGACTCGCGGCCCCCCACACCCTGAATCTCGATGGCATTTTCGGCATTCTGAACAATGCGGTGTGGACCAACCTCGGCCCGGTGTCGATCGGTGAGATCGAAGACGTTCGGCTGCGCGTCAGGGCGTCCGGACAGATCCTGCACATTCACGGCATCGACAAGTTCCCACGCATGGCTGACTATGTCGTGCCCGCCGGAGTTCGAATTGCCGATGCCTCCCGAGTTCGGCTCGGAGCGCACCTCGCCGAAGGCACCGTCGTGATGCACGAAGGATTCTGCAACTTCAACGCTGGCACGGTTGGCGTGTCGATGGTCGAGGGCCGAATCTCAAGTGGAGTCGTCGTCGGCGATGGGTCGGACGTGGGCGGCGGTGCGTCGATCCAGGGCACGCTTTCAGGCGGAGGCAAAGAGCAGATCTCCATCGGCGAGCGGTGCTTGCTCGGGGCGAACGCCGGAATCGGCATCAGCCTGGGCAACGACTGCGTCGTGGAGGCGGGGCTGTACGTCACCGCGGCAACGCCGGTGCTCACCCCCGACGGTGTGGTGAAGGCCCGCGAGCTTTCGGGTCGCGACGGGTTGATGTTCATTCGAGACGGCCAAACCGGGCAGGTCATCGCACGCCAACGCACCGGCTCCTGGGGTTCGCTCAACGCAGCGCTCCACGCGAACGATTGACGATCGATGAGCCTGTACCCGATGCCCGATGTGCCGGTGGTGCAGCACCTCATGAACGCCACCCCGGTTGTGCTGATGGGCATCATCAACGTCACGCCAGATTCCTTCTCTGACGGCAATCAGTTTCTCGATACCGACCGTGCCGTCAATCACGCCGGTCGACTGGCCGCCCAAGGTGCGCACGTTCTCGATATCGGTGGAGAGTCAACTCGTCCCGGAGCCGAACCCGTGCCGGTACCGGTTGAACTCGAACGGGTCATCCCTGTCATCGAGCAACTGGCCGACTACGAGTCGGTGGTGTGCATCGATACCCGCAAGGCCGAGGTGGCCAGGCGCGCGATCGAGGCCGGGGCCCGCATGATCAACGACGTGTCGGGTTTGCGCGACCCCGACATGGTCGCAGTCGCGGTCGACAAGCAAGTGCCGGTGGTCGTGATGCACACGCCGATCAATGATCCGACTGTGATGCAGACGCATGCGCGCTACGACGACGTCGTCGATGCGATCGTCGCCGACCTCACCGAACGCGCCCAGAGCGCGCTCGATGCGGGTGTGCCCGAAGTCATCATCGATCCCGGGTTCGGCTTCGGCAAGACGGTGGAACACAACCTGGAGATCATTCGACGCCTCCGCGAGATCGTCGCCATCGGCCATCCGGTGCTCGTTGGCGCATCGCGCAAGAGTTTCATCGGTGCCGTCGTGGGCACCGCCGAGCCGACCGCTCGCGACAGCGGATCGATCGTGGTTCACCTCGCCTGTGTCGCTCAAGGCGCGCGGTTCCTGCGGGTCCATGATGTCGCCGGCCATCGGCAATCGATAGCGATGGCGGCGGCGATTCGCGACGTGAACCGAAGCTAGGTTTCCCACATGGTCAAAGCCGACGAATACGGCGAACCGGTGGAGCTGGAGGCGGCGGGACGAGCGGTGACGATCACCAGCCCCGACAAGCTGATGTTCCCCAAGATCGGCGTCACCAAACTCGGCCTGGCGAAGTACTACTTGTCTGTCGAGTCGGCGCTGATTCCGTGGATCCGCGACCGACCGGTGCTCCTCGAGCGGTATCCGAACGGGGTTGGCGACAAGTCGTTCTATCAGAAGCGGATTCCCGACTCTGCCCCCGACTGGCTCACCACCACCACGGTGCAGACCATCAACGGCACCGAGTCGCGTGCGTTGGTGATCGCCGACATCGCCCATGTGCTGTGGGCCGTCAATCAGGGCGTGCTCGGGTTGCACGTGTGGCAGTACCGGGCCGATCGGCCGCAGTGGGCCGACGAGCTGCGCATCGATCTCGATCCGTCGCCGGGTCAGACGTTCGACCACATTCGCGAAGCTGCCCTGTGTGTGCAGCTGTACTTCGCCGAAAAGGGCATCCGCTCCTACGTGAAGACATCGGGTAGCAAGGGCCTGCACATCTACGTGCGCGTGATCGACGGGTACGACTCGTTTGCAGTGCGCGCCGCATCGGTGACGGTGGCGCGTGAGCTGGCGCGTGAGTATCCCGACCTCATCACCGACGAGTGGTGGAAGGAGCTGCGAGAGGGTCGCGTCTTCGTCGACTTCAACCAGAATGCACCTCACAAGAACGTGTTCGGTGCATGGGGGGCGCGCCCGCGCGTTGGTGCCCAGGTGTCGACCCCGATCGGTTGGAGCGATGTCCCCACCATCGACCCCGACTCACTCACCGTCCTCACGGTGCCCGCACGATTGGCGGACCTGGGTGACCCGTGGGCAGACATGGACGAAGAGCCACAAGACATTGCGGGTCTCGTGGAACAGTTCGCCGAAGACCTCTCAGCCGGAATCCCCGACGCGCCGTGGCCACCTGTGTACCCGAAGATGCCCAACGAGGCACCGCGGGTACAACCCAGCCGCGCCAAGAAACCCGACTAGAAGATCAGGCCCAACGAACCGATGCGATGGGTGGCAGGTTGTTCGACACGGTCTGCCAGTTGTCGCCGGCATCGCCCGAGTACCAGAGCGACCCGGTGGTCGACCCCATGAGCAGTTGCTCACCGGTGCTGTCGACGTCGAGCCCGTGGCGATACACCAGGTCGTAAGCGTGCTCCTGCGGCAGCCCAGTGGTGAGCACGTCGAACGACTTGCCGCCGTCGCGCGTTCGTGTGACGACCAGTCGACCGTCGACCGGCACCCGCACTTCGTCACTGATCGCCGGAGCGAACCACGCAGTGTTCGGGTCGTTCGGGTGCACGGCGACGGCGAACCCGAACGTGGATGGCCCGGCCTCGGTGACCTCGACCCATTCGTCGCCGTCGTTGGTGGTGCGCCAGATGCCGCAGTGGTGCTGGGTCCACAGCGCGTCGGGCGATGCCTCACACCTCACGATGCGATGGGGGTCCTGACCTTCCGGGTCGCCGGCCATCTCAGGCGGCAGGAAGTCGGCCCGCATCCCTTGCGCCGCGATTGTCCAGGAGTCGCCACCGTCGTCGGTACGCCACGCACCGCCGCACGAAACGCCAACCAGCACGCGCCCGGGGCCACGGGGATCGACCGAGATGGAATGGATGCCAGCGTCGTCGAACCCGCCTCCTGCCCACTTGGCGCGCGCTGGGTGATTCCACAACGACTCGACCAACTGCCACGAGTCGCCACGATCGGCTGACTTGAACAGGCCGCCCGGGATGGTGCCACACCACAACACACCAGGCTCGTCCGCGTGGCCCGGCTCGATCACCCAGCCGAGCTGTGTTGCCCACACCACTTCCTGCTGCGTGAACGGGTTGAGGTGCGAGACATCGTCGGGCTTCGGTGGATACTCCGGTGCGGCGATCTCGACCCAGGTAGCCCCAGCATCGTCGCTGCGATGCAGGTGAACACCGAAGTGCCCGTGGTCGAGCGATGCGTACCAGGTGCCGTCACGGCGATCACACATGGCGTTGGTGACCGGAGTGCCGGCAAATGCTGGCTCGGTGAGTTTCGCCGCACCGTCGCTGACCGAAACGTTGAACAGTCCCTTGCGGGTGCCGACGAGGCCGATCGCTGAGCCCGCGGTGCCGTCCGCGTTCTCGGTGTTGGTGGTGGGAATGGTCATTGTGCTCCTCCGGACAGTGCTTGAAAAACCGAGACGCGATCTGCTGGCGCGACCGGGTCGGACTGCAGGTCACGATCGGTGACGAGGTCGTCGTTGATGAAGACGGCGATGTGCCGTCTGATTGCACCGCGCTCGTCGAGCACGTATGCCCGCGCACCCGGATGAACGTGGAAGTAGGCCGACAACACGGCACCCAACGTGTCGCCCTCTACGTTGTGGTCGGGGCATTCGGCGTGGCGTCGGATTGCTTTGGCGAATGTCACCATGGTCACGCGAGCGAGCATAGATACCCGGTGTCGCAGTGAACAGTGGCGTTGCGCTCGACATGGAATATACTTGCGCCCGCAACTGTTAATCGAGACATGCAGAACGCCAACACCTCTCAGAACCCTCAGAACTCTCAGGAGACCCAACAGGTGAACACACCAGACATCCGCAGGGCCGACAGCCGTTTCGCCACCAAGATCGACTGGCTCGACTCGCACCACTCCTTTTCATTCGGGCAGCACTACGACCCGAACAACACGCATCACGGCCAACTGCTCGTGTTCAACGACGACGTTGTGAAAGCGGGCGCAGGGTTCGGTGCCCATCCCCATCAAGACATGGAAATCGTCACCTGGGTGTTGTCGGGCGAAATCGAGCACCGCGACTCAGCGGGCAATTACGGGCGCATCGTGCCTGGGTTGGCGCAACGCATGAGTGCCGGAACCGGCATCCGCCACAGCGAGCAGAACCCCGACCCGCGTGTTGACGCCCACTTCTTGCAGATGTGGATCACCCCCGACACCAAGGGAGTCACACCCAGCTACGAGCAGCTCGACGTGAGTTCTGCCCTTGATTCCGGGGCATTGGTCCCTGTGGCTTCAGGCCAGGGTCACGCCGGAGCGATCGCCCTCAATCAACACGACGCCGTGCTGTGGGTGGGTCGTCTCGCCGCCGACACCACGGTCGACGTTCCCGCGGGTGGCCACGTGCACGTCTATGTCGCGGTGGGCGACGGGGAGTACGCCTGGCCCGGCGGGTCGACTCGGCTGCTCACCGCCGACGCCGCCCGTCTCACCGAACCGGCACAACACCGTTTCACTGCCGGACCCGAAGGTGCCGAAATACTCATCTGGGTGACCGCCTGACACTATGGGTGCATGACCGTACCGTTCGACGACTTTGCCGACCTCGTGCGATCGCGTCGCACCAACTTGTTCGTCGACCCCTCACGACAGGTTCCGAACGAACTCGTCGACCAGCTGTGTGAGCTTGCCACGTGGGCACCCAACCACAAGCGAACATGGCCGTGGCGGTTCGCACATCTCATCGGCGAGGCGCGGGCCCGGCTGGGCGACGCGTTCGCCGACGACATGGTCGAACGCGACTTCGGCGATGAGTTCAAGCGAACGAAGACCCGCACCAAATACACGCGGACCCCATCGATCCTCGTGGTCGCGTGTGCGGCCCATGTGAAACCAACACTGCACGACGAGAACCGCGACGCGGTTGCGGCTGGCATCCAGAACCTGCTTCTCGGAGCAACCGCGCGCGGGATCGCCACGTTCTGGTCGACACCCGCCTTGAACGACTCCAAACGCGCCCTGGAGATGTGCGGATTCGACCCGACCGACACCATCGTCGCGGTGATCTACCTCGGTTGGGGCACCTCGAACGTCGCCACCCCAGACCGACCACCCGTAACGGTCTCCCATATCTCGGCTTAGCGCCGCTGCCCAGGGCGCGCGCTCACGGTCAACTGGCGGCGATGACCGCGATTTCCATCAGCCACTGGGGCTGTGCCAATGCCGGCACCGTGACCAGCGTGGATGCGGCGCGGTGCCCGCCGAGGAACTCATCACGTGCGGCCATCACCGGTGCCAACTCCTCGCCAGCCACCACGTAGGTGGTCACACTGACGACGTCGGCCGGGCCCATGTGGGCCGCCGCGAGCATCGCCCCGATGCTCCCCCACACGACCTCGGCTTGTTCGCCCACCGTCGGCGGCGTGGTGCCATCGAGTCGTGTGGGCACCACGCCCGACGTGTGCAACCAGCGCGTGGCACCCTCGGTCAACACGGCGTGCGCGTACTTCGCCGCAGGCGGAGCAACACCTTCGGGTTGGATCTCCCGCGACACCACCATCAGTTCATCTACGGCTGGTACAGGCCGAACACATCGCGTAGGGCATCAGACACTTCACCCAGCGTCGCGTTGGCCCGCAGTGCTTCCTTCATGGGGTACAGCAAGTTGTCGGTGCCACGTGCAGCGACGCGGACGTCTTCCAAACGGGCGTCGACCACAGCTTGGTCACGGTCGGCCTTGTACGCCGCCAGCGACTTCTTCTGCTTGGGTTCGAGCGTTGGGTCGATCGGGAACACCGACGGCTCGGGTTCGTTGTCGATGGTGAACTTGTTGAGCCCCACGATCACGCGCTGATCGTCGTCGATGGATTTCGTGTAGTCGTACGCCGATTGCTCGATCTCGTCCATCTGGTAACCCTGCTCGATGGCTGCCACCGCACCGCCGAGTTCGTCGATGCGCTCGATGTATTTCCACGCGAGCGCTTCCACCTCATCGGTGAGGGACTCCACCAAGTATGAACCGGCCAGCGGGTCGGGCGTGTCGGTGACACCTGCCTCGTAACCGATGATCTGCTGCGTGCGCAGTGCCAGGCGGGCGGCGTCTTCGGTGGGCAGCGACAAGGCTTCGTCGAACCCGTTGGTGTGCAGTGACTGGGTGCCACCCATCACCGCCGCCAACGCCTGCAACGCGACCCGAACCACATTGTTCACGGGTTGCTGCGCGGTGAGGGTGGAGCCGCCGGTTTGGGTGTGGAACCGCAACATGGCAGAGCGCGGGTCTTTCGCACCGAAACGTTCGGTCATGATCTTGTGCCACATACGACGGCTGGCACGGAACTTGGCGACCTCTTCGAAGAAGTGGTTGTGACCGTTCCAGAAGAAACTGAGGCGCGGTGCGAAGTCGTCGACGTCGAGACCGGCGTCCACCGCAGCCTGCACATACGCGATCGCGTTGGCGAGCGTGAACGCGATTTCCTGAGTGGCGGTGGAGCCCGCTTCGCGAATGTGATAGCCGGAGATCGAGATGGTGTTCCAGCGCGGCACGTGCTTGGAGCAGTACTCGAAGATGTCGGTGATCAGTCGCATCGATGGCCGTGGCGGATAGATGTAGGTGCCGCGGGCGATGTACTCCTTGAGGATGTCGTTCTGGATGGTGCCCGAGATCAAGCTGGCGTCGACGCCTTGTTCCTCGGCCACCAGTTCGTACATCAACAGCAGAATCGCACCAGTGGAGTTGATGGTCATCGACGTGGTGATCTTGTCGAGCGGCAGGTCCTTCAACAGCAGACGCATGTCGGCAAGTGAGTCGATGGCGACTCCGACTTTGCCCACCTCACCCTCGGAGCGCGGGTGATCGGAGTCGTAACCCATCTGCGTGGGCAAGTCGAAGGCACACGACAATCCGGTCTGACCGGCGTTGAGGAGGAAGTGAAAGCGCTCGTTGGTGGCGGCTGCGTCGCCGAAGCCCGAGTACTGACGCATGGTCCAGTGTTTGCCCCGATACATCGATGGATACACGCCACGCGTGTACGGTGCCTCGCCCGGCAGCCCGAGTTGTTCGTCGGCGTTCCAATCGGCGAGATCGTCGGCGGTGTAGAGCGGTTTGATCGCAATGCCGGAGTCGGTGAGGCGGGTGGTGTCAGCCATGGCTCCGAGCGTAATTGCCAGCAGCCGCTGCCACCGCAACGACCAAGCCACCGCGCCTCCGTCGGGACGTTCTCGTTGACCTGTCGTAACATTGATCCATGGCGATGACAGACGAGACAACCGGTCACCAAGCACCCGACGGCAGTTCGGTTCCCATGATCGACGGCATTCCCTTGACGCCGAAGGAAACCACTTTCCCACTACCCGAAGCATTCGAGAACGTGGCCGACGAACGCGCCCACCGCAAAGCAAAGCTGGCTGGGGCGCTGCGCGTGTTCGGCAAGCTCGGATTCGCGGAAGGCGTTGCCGGGCACATCACGGTGCGCGACCCGGAGTTCCCCGATCACTTCTGGGTCAATCCGTTCGGCATGAGTTTCAAGCACATCAGCGTGTCTGATCTCATCTTGGTGAACCACGAAGGCGAAGTGGTGTACGGCAGCCACCCGGTGAACCGAGCGGCCTACGTCCTGCACGCTGCCATCCACAAGGCGCGCCCCGACGTGGTGGCAGCCGCTCATTCCCATTCGCCGTATGGCAAGGCGTTCAGTTCGCTCGGCATCCCGCTCGCCCCGCTCACCCAAGACGCCTGCATCTTCTACGACGACCACACGCTCATCGCCGAACAAGGCGGCGCTGTCGTGTACGAAACCGCGGCCGGAGAAGAGTTCGCTTCGCTGTTCCCCACGGGGAAGGCCGCGATCCACCAGAACCACGGCCTGTTCACGGTGGGCGAAACCGTTGACGCGGCGGCATTCTGGTTCATCACGATGGAGCGCTCCTGCCAGGCGCAACTCATGGCCATGGCCGCCGGCACCCCCATCGAGATTCGTCACGAGTATGCCGAATACACCCGCGAGAACACGGGTTACCCGCTGGCCGGTTGGTTCTCGTTCCAGCCGATGTGGCAAGAGAT
>DATKCX010000009.1:0-7169 GCA_035512975.1 Ilumatobacter sp. | reverse complement strand
AATAGAGCATCAGCCAGCCGTGTCGCGTTCTGTGGTGAATGGCGTCAGAGATCGCGACACAGACGCTGAGGTGGTCAGATTCTCTCGATGATGATGGCGGGGGCCATGCCGCCGGCTGCGCACATGGTGATCAGCCCGTAGCGGCCGCCGTTGCGCTCGAGTTCGTCGAGGGCGGTTCCGATGAGGATCGCTCCGGTCGCACCGATCGGGTGCCCGAGCGCCATCGCGCCACCGTTGACGTTGACCTTCTCGCGATCGAGCTCCAAGTCGCGGATGAACTTCTCGGCGACGACAGCGAACGCCTCGTTGATCTCCCAGACGTCGATGTCATCGACCGTGAGGCCAGCCTTAGCCAGCACCTTGCGGGCCGCTGGCACAGGAGCGTTGAGCATGAGGGTGGGGCTGTCGCCCACGTTGGCAGCCGCGACCACGCGGGCGCGGGGCTTCCAACCACGCGCTTTGGCGGCGTCGGGGCTGGCATACAAGATGGCGGCACCACCGTCGACCACTCCCGACGAGTTGCCGGCATGATGCACGTGCTCGAGCTCGAGATCTGGATACACGCGCGTGATGAGGCTCTTGAACGTGGTGCCCACTTCGTCCATCGGGTACTCGTAGATGCTGGTGAAGGCGGGGGCCAGTGACTGCAGGTTCTCGAGGGTGGTACCCGGCCTGGGGAACTCTTCGCGGTCGAGTGCGACCGAGCCGTCGTCATTCAACACCGGTACGAGGCTGCGATCGAAGCGGCCTTCGGCAATGGCGCGGGCGGCGCGCTCCTGGGACACCAGGGCGAGTTCGTCGAGCGCCAAGCGCGGGATTCCCTCGAGCGTGGCGATCGCGTCGGCACAGATTCCCTGGTGCGACTGCGGGTGGAGTTCGCGCAGGTGCATGTTCCCGTTGTCCATCAACACCGCTGTTCTGTTCGGGTTCGCATTCGCGGCGTAGCTCGACATGAGCTCGGTGCCGCCTGCGATGATGACGTCTTCCAGGCCCGACATGATCATGCCTGCTGCCAGATTCGAGGTGGTGATGCCGCTGCCGCAGAAGCGGTCGAGCGTGACGCCACTGGCGCGCACGTCGTATCCGGCGTCGAGTGCAGCCATGCGGCCCATGTCGCCGCCCTGGGTGCCCGACTGGTTGCTGGTGCCCCACAAGATGTCGTCGACGGTGCTGGTGTCGAGTTCATTGCGCTCGGCGATCGCAGCCAGGACGGTTGCCGCCACGCGGTGCGGGTGCAGGTGCGACAATGAACCCTTGCCAGGTTTGCCGATGCCCCGAGGGGTTCGGCAGGCATCGATGATCCACGCTTCGCTCATGGGGGTGACCTTTCAGATCTGTCGTCAAAGAGGTAGTAAAGTATACTCAAATAGGAGCTGTACAGAGATTCTTCAGCACATGGCTCGCAAGATTCTCAGAGATGCCGAGCCCTCCGAGCAACAAACCCCAGCTCGTGCACTACTACTTCAAAACGATGGACGACCTCTTTCTCGAGGTCTTCCGTCGGCGTGCCGAGCAGAACCTGGTCCGCCACGCGGAAGCGCTCGCGTCTGCTGACCCGCTGCGAGCGCTGTGGGACTTCGATCGCACAAGCGGGGCGTCGCCCTGCAAATGGAGTTCTTGGCGTTGGGCAATCATCGCAAGCCGATCCTCCACGAGATCGCCCGATACGCCGAGCTGTTCCGGGAGGCAGAAGTGAGCGCCATCGACCGAGTGCTCCGCGACGCCGGCGTCGACGTCGCGGTGTTTCCTCCCGCCATGCTGTCACTGTTGGTGTCGAGCATTTCTCGCGTGAACCGATCTCCGCTGCGCGTGCATTGGAATTGGGCTTGATCAACCGCGTCGTTCCGGCCGCCGATGTGGTCGAAACGGCGTTCGCCTTGGCGGCATTGATCAGCGCGAACGGCCGGCTCGCCGTGCAGGGCACCAAGCGCCTGATGCGCGACGAGATCGCGTACGACAACGCCGCATTGATGGCCGAGGTGTGTGGTCCGGTCTTCAGCAGTGAAGATGCCCGCGAGGGAGCGATCGCCTTCGCCCAGAAGCGTCCGCCCGTATGGCAGGGCAAGTAGCAGTCGTCGCTGCAGCTTGCCGTTAGTTTCACCCGTATGCGAATTTCGGAGCGGGTCGACAACGCCGTGAGGGCCATGGCCGAGCTCGCCGCCAACGATGGCTTGGTGATGAAGGCCGAAGCGATCGCCGACCGCCAGGTCATTTCGCTCAAATACCTGCTCGACATCCTGGGTGATCTGAAGCGAGCGTCGCTCGTTCGGTCCAAGCGCGGTCCCGATGGTGGTTTCGTGCTCGCTCGGGCTGCCGCCGACATCTCGCTGGCCGACATCTTCCGTGCGGTCGATGGGCCGCTGGCCGACGTCCACGACACCGGTCTCAGCGGGTTGGAGTACCCGCCGCCGGCGCAGTCGCTGGTCGAAGTGTGGATGGCCATCCGTGGCAGTTTGCGGAGCGTATTGGAGACGGTGTCGATCGCTGATCTCGTCTCGGGGGAGTTGCCATCCCAGGTGTTGGCACTCGCCGAGAATTATCGCCAGACCACCCACGAACGCTACGGCATCTGACATGACGTCTGAAGCGGCATCTGAACTCGAGGTCTCTGCGGCGGTTGCGGCGGTGCGTGCGGCGTCGGCAATGTGTCGCCGCGTTCAGGGTCGGCTCGTCGCGGGCGACACGCTCACGAAAGGTGACACCAGCCCGGTGACGATCGCCGACTTCGCCGCTCAAGCGATCGTGAATGCCACGCTCACCGATGCGCTCGGAACGTTCGCGATGGTGGGCGAGGAAGACTCCAACGATCTTCGCAGCGACGAAGCGACAACGCTACTCGACGGTGTGGTCGACCTGGTGAGAACCCAGCGCGGGGACCATGTGAATGCATCTACGGTCCTCCAGTGGATCGCCGCGGGTGCCACCGATGGCACGGGCCGTCGGTACTGGACCCTCGATCCCATCGACGGCACCAAAGGCTTCGTGCGCGGTGATCAGTACGCGATCGCTCTTGCGCTCATCGAACACGGTGTCGTGCAGCTCGGTGTGCTGGGCTGCCCCAACCTTCCGAACGCCGATGGCAGCGTCGGGGCGATCTTCGTCGCGACCGATCGCGGTTGCGAGGCGTACTACAGCGAAGCGGCCGTCGGTGTGCCGGCGCACGTTGCGTCTCCCACATCGTTGGCCGACGCCCGGTTCTGCGAGTCGGTCGAGTCGGGGCATTCGAATCAGAACGACTCGGCGCGCATCGCCGAGTTGCTCGGCATCACCGCTTCGCCGTATCGCATCGACAGCCAGTGCAAGTACGCCGCTGTTGCACGAGGCGACGCATCGATCTATCTGAGGCTGCCCACCCGTGCGGACTATCGAGAGAAGATCTGGGACCATGCCGCCGGAAAGCTGGTGGTCGAGCGCGCCGGCGGTCGTGTGACCGATGTCGATGGTCGCCCGCTCGACTTCTCGGTGGGAGCCAAGTTGGCCAACAACCGGGGCGTGGTCGCCACCGACGGTCGGTTCCACGATGACGTGCTCGCCGCCGTCGCCGAGGTGCTGGGCCGCTGAGTTGGGCCGCTGAGTTGGGCCGCTGATTCTGGGCCTGCTCGTGGGCCCAGCTCTGTGCACAGTTTTCGGCCCCGCGATCGGTCAACTGCAACATTGTCCGTAGGATTAGTGGTGAATATGAGTAACGCATCCAGTTCTTCGACGACGGACCGGCTCTCCGCTGGCCGTCTCACGCACTTGCAACGGCTCGAAGCCGAGGCCATTCAGATCATGCGTGAGGCGGTGGCCCAGAGCGACAACCCGGCGATGCTCTACTCGATCGGCAAAGACTCCTCGGTCATGCTGCATCTGGCGATGAAGGCGTTCTACCCCTCGAAGCCACCGTTCCCGCTCGTGCATGTCGATACCACGTGGAAGTTCACCGACATGTACCAATTCCGTGACGACACTGCGACCCGTCTGGGCCTCGACCTCATCGTCCACCAGAACCCCGAGTGCGTCGACCGTGGGATCAACCCGTTCGAACACGGTTCGGCGATGCACACCGACATGTGGAAGACCCAGGGCCTCAAGCAGGTCATCGACGACAACAAGTTCGATCTGTGCTTCGGTGGGGCCAGACGCGACGAAGAGAAGTCACGCGCGAAAGAGCGCATCTTCTCGGTGCGCACCTCCCAGCATCAATGGGACCCCAAACGCCAGCGCCCGGAACTGTGGCAGATCTACAACGCTCGCCGCAGCAACGGCGAAACGCTGCGCGTGTTCCCCATTTCGAACTGGACCGAACTCGATGTGTGGCAGTACGTCCATCTCGAACAGATCCCGATCGTTCCGTTGTACTACTCGGCACCACGTCCGGTGGTCGACCGTGACGGCGTGCTGATCATGGTCGACGACGACCGGATGCCGCTGCGTGACGGCGAGGTGCCAGACCTCAAGTCGGTGCGGTTCCGCACGCTCGGTTGCTACCCGTTGTCGGGTGCCATCGAAAGCGATGCCACCACGCTGACCGACATCATCCAGGAGATGCTGCTGGCCACCACGTCAGAACGTCAGGGCCGCATCATCGACTTCGATGGCGCAGCGTCCATGGAGAAGAAGAAGCAGGACGGATACTTCTGATGGCGCACTCATCCGACCTCATCGCCGAGAACATCGAGGAATATCTCACGTCGCATCAGTACAAGAGCCTGCTGCGGTTCATCACCTGCGGCAGCGTCGACGACGGCAAGAGCACCCTGATCGGTCGGCTGCTCTACGAAACGCACCTGGTGTTCGAAGACCACCTTGCAGCGTTGGAAGCCGACTCGGCCAAGGTCGGTACGCAGGGCGGAGACCTCGACTTCGCGTTGTTGCTCGATGGGCTGTCGGCCGAGCGCGAGCAGGGCATCACGATCGACGTGGCGTACCGGTTCTTCTCCACCGAGCACCGCAAGTTCATCGTGGCTGACACACCTGGTCACGAGCAGTACACACGCAACATGGTCACCGGTGCGTCCACTGCCGACGTTGCGGTGATCCTCGTCGACGCGCGCAAAGGCATGCTCACCCAGACCCGCCGCCACAGCTACCTCGTGTCGCTGCTGGGCATCAAGCGCGTGGTCGTGGCGATCAACAAGATGGATCTCGTCGACTTCTCCGAATCGGTGTTCGACGACATCGCCGCTGAGTACACGTCGTTCGCCGAGAAGGTCGGGCTGGACGATGTGACGTTCATCCCGTTGTCGGCCCTGCGCGGCGACAACATGATCGAGCCCAGCGAGAACACGGTCTGGTATCACGGCCCGACGCTGCTCGGGTTCCTCGAATCGGTGCCGGTCGACGACGAACTGGCCGACGGACCGTTCCGCATGCCCGTGCAGTGGGTGAACCGCCCCAACCTCGACTTCCGCGGATTCTCCGGTCGGATCGTGGGCGGCACGGTGAAGCCGGGCGACCCGATCCGTGTGCTCCCGGCGAACACCACCAGCACGATTGCCCGCATCGTCACGATGGACGGCGATCTCGACGAAGCGATCGCCGGCCAGTCGGTGACGCTCACGCTCACCGACGAGATCGACGCCAGCGCCGGCGACGTCATCTGCGGTGCGAAAGATCCGGCCGAAGTGGCCGACCAGTTCGAAGCTCACGTCGTGTGGATGCACGAAGACGCCATGCTGCCTGGTCGGCCGTACGTCATCAAGATCGGGGCGCGCACGGTCGGCGCGTCGATCGCGCAACCGAAGTACCGCGTCGACGTGAACACGCTGGAGCACCTCGCGGCGAACACGTTGGAGCTGAACGAGATCGGCGTCTGCAACATCAGCCTCGACCGGGCGATTCCGTTCGACCCGTACGACAGCAACCGCGACACCGGTGGCTTCATCGTGATCGACAAGATCACCAACAACACGGTGGGTGCCGGGTTGCTGCATTTTGCGTTGCGCCGTGCTCACAACATCCATTGGCAAGACGTCCGCGTCGACAAGAGCACACGTTCGGCCGCCAACAATCACCAACCCGCGGTCGTCTGGCTCACCGGGCTGTCGGGTGCCGGCAAGTCCACCATCGCGAACATCGTCGAAGCGAAACTCCACGCGCTCGGTGTGCGTACGTACCTGCTCGACGGCGACAACGTTCGCCATGGTCTCAACCGAGATCTCGGCTTCACCGACGCCGACCGAGTCGAGAACATTCGGCGCATCGCCGAAGTGTCGGCGTTGATGGTCGACGCCGGTCTGATCGTGCTGGTGTCGTTCATCTCGCCCTTCCGTGCCGAGCGGCAACTCGCCAGGGAGTTGCTCGAAGACGGCGAGTTCATCGAGGTGCACATCGACACGCCGCTGGAAGTGGCGGAAGGTCGCGACCCCAAGGGTCTCTACGCCAAAGCCCGCAGAGGCGAGTTGGCCAACTTCACCGGCATCGACTCGCCATACGAAGCTCCGCTCGACCCGGAGATCAGAGTGAACACCGGAGAGCTGAGCGCGGAACTCGCCGCCGAACAGATCGTGGTGACACTCCGCGATCGAGGCATCATCGGTTAGGAATTCGCCGCTCGGTGGTGCGGCTACAGTGCCGCTCCATGCGTATCGCCATCAGCACCGGTGGGGGCGATGCCCCCGGACTGAACGCCGTCATCCGGGCCGCAACGCTGTCGGCCCTGCGGCGCGGATGGGAGGTTGTCGGTATCCGCGACGGCTTCACCGGGCTGATGACACCCGAGCGTTATCCCGACGGGTCTGGCACCTTCCTGCTGAAGCGTGACGATGTTCGCGGAATCGGCCACCTGGGCGGCACGATCCTGGGCAGCACGAACATCGGCAACCCTTGCGAGTTTCCGGTGCAGCAGCCAGACGGCAGTTGGATCCACATCGACCGAACCGAGGAACTGGTCGGCATGTTCCGAGACGCTGGCATCGACGCCCTGGTGACGATCGGCGGCGATGGGTCGCTGCGCATCGGGGCGCGCCTGAGCGAGGCCGGCCTGCGAGTGATCGGCGTACCGAAAACGATCGACAATGACCTCGACCGCACGAGCGCCACCTTCGGCTTCAACACGGCTGTGGAGTTCGCCACCACGTGCATCGATCGCGTGTTCTCCACCGCAACGTCACACAACCGCGTGATGGTGGTGGAAGTGATGGGCCGATACGCCGGTTGGATTGCGCTCCATGCCGGGGTGGCAGCGG
>DATKCX010000008.1:0-13556 GCA_035512975.1 Ilumatobacter sp. | reverse complement strand
GTCATTCACCCCGGCCAGCCGGGCTACGTCGAAGCGCTCGCCGAGTGGGACCACGAGCAGAATCCCGATCGCGGCGACGCCGTGTCGACCGCTTCCGGTCGCGAACAGGCGATGGCCGTCGTGCACGCAGTGGCGGAGGATCCCGATCACGTCGCCGACGCGGTCGATGCGCTCGATGACCCGGCCGCCGGCGGCGAAGCGTTGCGACACGTGCTGGTCGGCGGCACGCCGTCGGTGAAGGCATTCGCGGATGAAGTTGCCGAAGCCGAGGGTGGCGAGGTGCTGGCACCCCACACCGCAACCAGCATCATCGGCGAGGTGCTCGCCGAGATCGACGGCAGGCAAGCGTGACTCAGCCGGTCGTGTGACCAGTTGTCGCTTGCTCGTGGACGGCGAGGTTCGGATCTATGAGCAACCGACGCAGGTGTCGGCCCATGGAATGACTTCCAGGCGGCCGACTGCGATCTGCTTCCCGCACACTTCGCACGCACCGAATCGGCCCTCGTCGAGACGGGTGCGAGCGCGATTCACCGCTGACAGCTGCTGCGGCAGACGGCCATGCACGGTGACGTCGGCAAATCGCGGGGCGAACGTCAACGTCGGTCCGCTGTTCGTTCCACCTTCTCGTTCGAGCGTGGTCAACCGTTCGAGTTCGATCGACAACGAGTCGAGAGCGGTGCGGAAGTCGGCCAGATCAATGTCACTGAGCCGATCTGAGTGAGTCGATTCAGTCATGATCCCTTCACGCTAGTGCCGTGATCGCCGGTATCTCGCCGAAACCCCGATTGGCGACACCCGATTGGTGACCCCGATTGGCCCGATTGGTGACCCCGATTGGTTGGCGCACGGCAGCGTCGCCGGGTGTCTCGGTAGATTCAACCCATGACCGAGGCGCCGCGCGACATCGAACGCGCAGACGCCGAGCGAGCGCTCCGTGCCCGCCTGGTTGAAACGGGGGAGTTCCTGCGAACCATTGCGGGCGACCTCGATCTGCTCAGCGTGCTGAGCCCAGACGAGCGAGCGGCTCTGGTGAACGCCGCCGGCGACGTGTTCAATCCCGACCCGGAAGAACGGCGACGGCAACTCAAGGTTCGGTCGGCGAAGCGCCGAGTGGACAAGCGCCGACGCGACCAGGACGTGCTCGACGAAACGGGCATTCGCGCTCTGCGCGCGCAGCCGGTGTTCACCACCCCGAATCGATTCCCACCGGTCGATTTCGTGCAGAACGATCTCGACGCGAACGTTGCGGATGAACAGGAGTTTCGCGAGACGGTCGAACCGCAGCACTGTTACGTGTGCAAACGGCGCGGCACCGAGGTGCATCACTTCTACGACCAGATGTGTCCGTCGTGTGGTGCGTTCAACTTCGCGAAGCGCGGCGAGTTGGCCGATCTCACCGGAACGGTGGCGTTGCTGACCGGTGGTCGGGTGAAGATCGGTTATCAGGCGGGCATCAAACTGCTCCGCTGCGGCGCGTCGTTGATCGTGGCCACTCGCTTCCCCCGTGATGCGGCGGTCCGTTACGCGGCCGAACCCGACTTCAGAGAGTGGGGCGATCGGCTGGAGATCTTCGGCCTCGATCTTCGGCACACGCCCAGCGTGGAGGCATTCTGCTCGCACATCCTGAGCACACGCGACCGACTCGACTTCATCGTGAACAATGCCTGCCAGACCGTCCGCCGACCCCCGGGCTTCTACGAGCACATGATGGAGGGCGAGACTGCATTGCTCGGCGACGTTGCTGCCCCCGTGCTCGGCCTGGTGGGGGAGTACGAGGGCTTGCGCGGGTATCACATGCTGTCCGCCGACACCGACACCGACACCGAGACCGACACTGTCGAACCGAGCACGCCCGGCACCCGTGTCTCGATGGCGTCGGCACCTGGCTTGGCCCGCGCCGCGGAGCTGTCGCAGATCGCATTGCTTCCCGACGACCTGGGCTCGGGCGAGCTGTTTCCGGCCGGTCAACTCGATCAAGATCTGCAGCAGATCGACTTGCGCGATCGCAACTCGTGGCGGTTGCTGATGCACGAGGTGTCGTCGGTGGAGCTGCTCGAAACCCAGTTGGTGAACGCCGTTGCCCCGTTCGTCATCAACGCCCGCCTGCGTCCGCTGATGGACCGCACGCCCGGCAACCACAAGCACATCGTCAACGTGTCGGCCGTGGAAGGCCAGTTCTACCGTCGCTTCAAGACCACCCGGCACCCGCACACCAACATGGCCAAGGCGGCGCTGAACATGATGACCCGCACCTCGGCCACCGACTATCACCACACCGGCATCCACATGAACAGTGTCGACACGGGTTGGGTGAGCGACGAGGACCCATCAGGCGTGGCCGATCGCAAGCGTGAGGAACACGACTTCCATCCGCCGCTCGACATCGTCGACGGTGCGGCTCGAATCGTCGACCCGATCATCGACGGTGCGAACACGGGCAACCACGTGTGGGGCTGTTTCCTGAAGGACTACCGACCTACCGACTGGTGAAGGCCTCGGCCGCCACCGCTGGCGGCAACGTGTCTACGTGGTCCGGAACTGTGTCTACGTGGTCCGGAACTGGGCGGCGGTGGCCTGGAGCTGCGCGCGGTAGGTCTTCCACCACCCGTCATCGACGTCTGGCAGGTTCGAGTTCCCGTCTCTCCAGCCAGCTGCATCGTCGATGAGTTCCCGCATCAGGTCGGCATGGCCTGCGTGCCGATGGGTCTCGGCTGTCATGTGCACCAAGATCAGCTGCAGCGTCACGTCACCGTTCTCCCCCCACCAGGGCACTTTGCCTGGGCTGTCGAGTTCGAGTGCGTCGATCGTTGCATCGGTGTGGGCCCACGTGCGGCGATACAGGTCGACGATGTACTCACGGGACTCGTCGGCGGTGGCCCACATGTCGGCGTTCGGCGCAGCGTCTTCGGTCTCCCAGGGAATCTCGATGTCAGACGGCCGGCCGAACACGTCGCTGAAGTAGCCCAACTCCACCGTGGCGACATGTTTCACCACTCCGAGGAGGTTGGTGCCGGTTGCCACCATCGGTCGCCGACTGTCGTAATCGGAAACGCCCTCCAGTTTCCAGAGCAGCGCTTCGCGGCCCACCTGGAGGTACTTGTGGAGAATCGCCTTGTGTGATTCAGGAACCATGCCCCATGCTGTCACGAATTCCCGTACCGCCTGCATCTCGAGGTTGCGGGGTCTGCGTGGGAGTATGACCCGGTGCAACGCCTTCCTGCCGGTACCTGGCCGTCACCGATCACCGCCGCCTCGCTGGTGGGTGGGGCCGACGAGGTCGGCGAGGTGGTCGTCGACGGCCCACGAGTGTGGTGGGCCGAGTCTCGACCCGACGAGGGTGGCCGTACGGCGGTGCTGTGTTGGGCCGACGGTTCGGTCGCCGAAGTCACGTCACCCGAGGCGAACGTCCGAACCCGCGTGCACGAGTACGGCGGCGGCGCATGGTGGGCTGCAGATGGTGTGCTGTACTACGTCGACGATGCCGACCAGCGACTCCGACGTCAGCGGGTTGGCGAACCTCCCGTGTTGCTCACCCCTGAGCCCCTGCAACCGAAGAGTCTGCGGTACGCCGACGGTCGAGTCACCCCCGACGGCAACTGGTACGTGTGCGTGCGCGAGCGGTTCATCGACCACGTCGTGCTGAACGAACTCGTCGCCATCGCCACCGACGGTTCGATGAACGTGCACCGCATCGCCGGAGGTGCCGACTTCTACGCATCACCACGTGTGTCGCCCGACGGCTCGCAGCTGGTTTGGGTGCAGTGGATGCATCCCAGCATGCCGTGGGACTCCACGGAGTTGTGGATCGCTGACCTCTTCGACGGCACCACTTCGAATCCCCGTCTACTCGTCGGGAACGGTGACGAAGCGCTGCAGCAACCGGAGTGGGGCGACGACGGTGAGCTGTACGTCGTGTCCGACCGTTCGAACTGGTGGAACATCTACCGCGTCGGTAGCGACGTCGGCATCGAGGTGCTGGAACACCACGCTGGTGGCGACTACGAGGTGGTCGAGCCGATGTGGAATTTCGGTGGTTCAGGGTACGCGTTCGGCGCGAGCGGCTCGGAAGTTCACGTGGTGCGCGAACCCGCCGCCGACCGCTTGAGCATCGGTGCGGCACTGCCGTACACGGCGATCTCGTCGTTGCGGATGCAAGGTGACGATGTGGTGTTCCTCGGTGCGTCGTTCCAACGTGAAGGCGAAGTGGTCCGGTTGTCGGCGGATGCGAGCGGCGCGCCGAGCCCCGAAGTCCTCCGGTCGGCACGCACCCTGCCGTTCGCCACCGACTTTCTTCCAGACCCGGAGTTCATCACGTTTCCCACAGGCATCGGTGCCGTGGCGCATGCGCTGTACTACGCGCCGGCGCACCCCTCCGTCGCACTGCCCGACGATGAACTACCGCCCGTGCTCGTATTCATCCATGGTGGGCCCACCGCGGCGGCGGGGCGCGCGTTTGCAGCGCGGCGCTCGCATCGATTCTGGACCAGCCGGGGAATCGCGGTGGTCGACGTCGACTATCGCGGCAGCACCAGGTACGGCCGGGCATACCGAAACCTGCTGCGCGAGCAGTGGTGCGTGGTCGACGTGGAAGACGCCGCAGCTGCAGTCGACTTCCTGGTGGCGAGGGGCGACGTGGATGGTTCGCGGGCATTGATTCGTGGGGGCAGCGCGGGCGGCACCACGACGTTGCTCGCTCTGTCGCACACCAACCGGTTCGCGGCCGGTGCGAACTACTTCGGTGTGACCGACTTGGCAGCACTCCTCAGCGACGAGCACAAGTTCGAGTCGCGCTACACCGTGCAGTTGATCGGGGACTGGCCGGAACAGGCCGATCGGTATGCCGAGCGTTCTCCGATCAACCACGTCGACCGGCTGACGACACCACTCATCGTGCTCCAGGGCCTCGACGACACCGTGGTGCCGCCCGCCCACTCCGACCGGATCGTCGACGCGGTACGTGCCCGAGGACTACCGGTTGCGTACCTCAGGTTCGAGGGAGAAGGCCACGGCTTTCGCCGGGCAGAGAACATGATCCGGGCGATGGAGGCCGAACTGTGGTTCTACGGGCAGGTCCTCGGATTCGAACCAGCCGACGACATCGAACCGGTGCCGCTCGCCGGCGATTGAACCGGCGCTGCGCTAGCCGTCGGCCGAATCGGCGATCGATTCGAACACCGGAGCTGCCGCTGCACCAGCCGCACCAGCGCCCTCTGCACTGAAGTGAATCCCGTCGGTGACGTATGCGTCGTTCGGCAACACTTCGTCGCCGTCGGCCCCAAGGTCATCTGACCAATCGACCAGTCGCGCGTTCGCCCATCCCGACTCGACGGTGGCTCGCATCCACGCGTTGACGTCGCGCAGCGTCTGTTCCTTGACCGAATCGCCCACCAGGATGGGCGGGATGGTGAACGCGATGATGCCAACGTTCGTGAACGCAAGCTTGTCGTAGATCATCGACAGGTTGGTGATGATCGTCTGAGCGTCGGTGCCGCCGAACACGTCGTTCGTTCCGGCCAACACGGTCGCCCACTCGGGACCGCGAGCGATGACGTCTTGGTCCACCCGCGCCAAGATCTGCTCGGTGGTTTCGCCGCCGATTCCGGCGTTTGCGATGAGTTGGAAGTCCGCGTCCTCATTGGCGGTGGTGAACCAGTCTTGGTCCGCCTGGTCGGGATTTCCGATTGGCGCGGTGAGCGAGTCGCCCAGCACGACGAGCGTTGGGCCGGGCGTCGTCTCGCTCGAACAACTCGCCGCCACCGCAACGGCAGCGGCCGCGACGACACCGATTGCGACGTTGGTCAGCGATCGAGACGAATGCGATCGAGGCGACTTGGGGCGCGCATGCGACGTCATGCCCCGCAACGTACCCGCCGGTTGTGCGCGTCAAACGCCGCCCACCGCGTCTCCCGCCCCGTCCCACCCCCACTCATCCTCGACGTATCGCTGTGAACCGGTTGGCCGCCACGCTTCTATGATCATTCGCACTCCATCTCTATGATCGTTCGCACTTCATGACCTACCGACTCGATCAACTCCGTGCGCCCGACATCGCCACACTGCTGTCGCCATCATCGATCATCGTGCAGCCGCTCGGAGCGATCGAGCAGCACGGACCACATCTACCGTTCAACACCGACACGTTGATCGCCGAAGCCGTGGCTGATGCTGCCATCGCTCGCGTCACCCAGGAGCACGCCCCCGACGTGTGGCTGTTGCCGTCACTCGCGTACACCAAATCGAACGAGCACGCCTGGTCCGCTGGAACGATCTGGTTGTCTGCCGACACACTGCTGCGAGTACTCGACGACATCGGCCGGTGCGTCGCCACCACACCCGCACGCAAGTTGGTGTTCTTCAACGGCCACGGCGGAAACTCGGCGTTGGTGGGAGTCGCCAACCGAGAGCTTCGCCTGCAGCACGGGCTGATGACGTTCCTGGCGCATCCTGGCGTGCCGCCCGACCAAGGCGGCGAGTCGGCGGCGACCGAACTCGGGATGGGCGTTCACGGAGGCGAGGACGAAACCTCACTCATGCTCCACCTCGCCCCAGAACTGTGTGACATGAGTACTGCGTACCGGAACGTTCCCGAGCACCTCGCCGACAATCGCTACGTGAAGTTCGGTGGGCGTGTGGGTTTTGGTTGGCTGTCGAACGACTTCGGCCCCGATGGCTTCATCGGCGACCCAACCGGCGCCACAGCCGAGCGCGGTGCCGAGCTGTTCGAGAGTGCGGTCACAGCATTCACCGAAGCATTGCTCGAGATCAGCGCGTTCGAGTTCTCCGCGTAACGGCGTTCGGATGCACCCAGTCGGCTCAGCCGGCCGGTGCGTGATCAGGCGCGCTTTTGGATGTTCGCCCACTCGTCGCGCAGGCCGACCGTGCGGTGGAAGAGCAGCGGGTTGTCCGCGTCGTGCGCGAAGTACCCGAGACGCTCGAACTGCACCACGTGACCGCCGGGCGTTGCGGCCAGAGCGGCTTCGACCTTGCAGCCGGTGCGGATCTCGCGCGAGTTCGGATGCACGTCGTCGAGCGGGTCACCGGTGACCTCGCCGGGTGCAACGGCCGCGAAGAGGCGCTCGTACAGCGCAACGGTGGCGTCGACGGCGTGATCGGCCGACACCCAGTGCATCGTCGACTTCACCTTGCGACCATCTGGTGCCGAGCCGCCCTGAGTGGCCGGGTCGTACTCCGCCAACACGCGAGTGACCGTGCCGTCATCGCTTGTTTCGAAACCGGTGCAGGTGACGAGATAGGCCCCGCGGAGACGAACCTCGCGCCCCGGCGACAGACGGAAGAACTGTTTGGGTGGGTCGGCCATGAAGTCATCACGCTCGATGAACAGACGTCCGGAGAATGCGACCGATCGGGTGCCGTCGGCTTCGTTCTCGGGATTGTTCACGATGTCGAAGTGCTCCACCGTGGGCGCGCCGTCGGCGTCGGCCGGCCAGTTCGTGAGCACCAACTCGATCGGATCGAGCACCGCCATGCGGCGCTGAGACGAGCGGTTGAGTTCGGTGCGCACGAACGACTCGAGCAACTCGATCTGATGCCGACTGTTGGTGCGAGCGACGCCGATGAACGCCATGAACTGACGTATCGCGCTGGCCGGATAACCCCTGCGTCGCAACCCGCGCAGCGTGGGCATGCGCGGATCGTCCCACCCGTCGACGTGGCGATCGTGAACCAACTGCGCGAGCTTGCGCTTGCTGGTGATCGTGTGCGTGAGGTTCAACCGGGCGAACTCGGTCTGGCGCGGCTGGTCGCCCGGCAACGGCAACTGTTCGAGATACCAGTCGTACAGTGCCCGATGGCTGTCGAACTCGAGCGTGCACAACGAGTGCGTGACGCCCTCGATGGCATCGCTTTGTCCGTGCGCCCAGTCGTAGGTGGGGTAGATGACCCACGCGTCGCCGGTGCGGTGGTGATGCCCGCGCCGAATCCGGTACATCACCGGGTCGCGCAACTGCATGTTCTCGTGCTGCATGTCGATCTTCGCTCGGAGCGTGCGGCTGCCGTCGGCGAACTCGCCGGCGCGCATCCGTCGAAACAGATCGAGACTTTCTTCGGGGGCGCGATCTCGGAACGGCGACTCCACGCCGGGATTGCCGTATCCGCCGCGCTGTAGGCGAATGGAGTCGGCATCTTGGTCGTCGACGTACGCCTTGCCCTGCATGACCAACAACTCGGCCCACTCGTAGATCTGTTCGAAGTAGTCGCTCGCATACAGCACGGTGTCGACCGGGTAGCCCAGCCACGCCACGTCGGCGATGATGCCGTCGACGTACGACGTGTCTTCGGTGTCGGGGTTCGTGTCGTCGAAGCGAAGGTTGCACACGCCGCCGAACTCGTTCGCCAACTCGAAGTCGACGGTGATCGCCTTGGCGTGACCGATGTGGAGGTAGCCGTTCGGCTCGGGCGGGAAGCGGGTCTGTACTCGGCCACCGAACGTGCCCTGCTCGATGTCGTTGGCCACCAGTTCACGAATGAAGTCGGCAGGACGTTCGGGTGCGCTGGCAGCGTGGGCATCGGTCATAGCGGCTCCAGTATGGCGTCACGATGAAGTGGTCCGACTACGACGACACCGGTAGCGGTTCGCGTACCATCGGCAGATGTCGTCGGATGTCGAGATGGAGGTGCTGGCCGACTTGCGTCGCGCCGCCTGCTCCGATGGTGCACCGTCGGCACGCAACCTGCTCGTCACCCTCTTCGGAGACTGTGTCGCTCCTCACGACGTGGCCGCCATGATTCCGGTATCGGCGTTGGCTGCGCTGCTCGCCCCATTCGGCGCGAACGAACGCCTGATCCGCACATCGCTCAGCCGTCTGGCCAACGACGAAATGTTGACCGTACGGTCGTCGGGCCGCCGATCGTTCTACGGAATTCACCCGGCCGCGCACGAGCTCTTCGTCGCCGCCGACGACCGGATCTACGGGCCACTGCACACCTACTGGGACGGCCAGTGGACGATCGTCATTCTCGACGGCAACGAGTCCACCGCGGAACGGCGCGCCGAGTTGCGCGCTGAACTCGCCGTGGTCGGGTTGGGTGTCGCCGCGCCGAATGTGATGGTGTCGCCCATGGTGCCGGCTGCCGAGGCAGCTCGAGTTGTCGCGCTGGTGGGGGGTTTACACAACGTGCTCGTCACGCGCTCGAGCGTGCTGGAATGCGGCGCGACGCTCGGCCCGAGCGAGCTGGCCGCCCGGGCGATCGATCTGGCCGACGTCACCGGTCTCTACGAGGAGTTCCTCGCGCGTTTCGGCAACTACTCGATGGCGACGGTCGCCGAACTCAGCGACGCACTGGCGTTCAAACTGCGCGTGCTGCTGGTGTCGACCTATCGCAGAATCGTGCTGGATGATCCGCCTCTGCCAGTCGAACTGCTACCGGCCGACTGGGTGGGGTTGCGAGCACGTCGGCTCGTCGCCGAGCTGTACGAAGCGTGTGTGGTGAACGGGGAACGCCACCTCACCGAGGTGTTGGCCGATGCTGGGGTCGAGTTGCCCGACACCCCCACGACCGGCCTCGGCCGATTCGTCACCAACCGGTGACGGGACCTACGCGTCGAAATCGACGTGTACCTCCGCGGTGGTGGGCACCGCTTGGCACGTGAGGATGTAGCCGCGTGCCACCTCGTCGTTCGACAGGCCGTAGTTCACCGCCATGTCGATCTCGCCGTGACACAGCACCGCCTGACAGGTGGAGCACACGCCGGCGCGGCACGAGAACGGGGCATCTGGCCGGACGCGCTGCACGGCGTCGAGCACCGTGTCGCCGTCGAACATGTCGAACGGAGTGGCCCGCCCGTGGAGCGTTGCCTTGCCGGTGGCGACCACCACCGACGTTTCGGTCACTTCCGGTGGCGCGAGGTGCACCCTGCCCTGCTGCGGTGCGGTGAAGATCTCGCGATGGATGCAGTCGCCGTCCAGCCCCGCCCTACCCAGCGCGTCACTGGCCTCTGCGATCAGGTCGATCGGACCACACAGGAACGCATGGTCGGCGACGGCGGGCAGGATGCCGGCGGAGATCAGCGCGTCGAGGCGATCTGCGTCGGGTCGTCCGGACAACAGGTCGCCCGACGTGTCTTCGCGGGTGAAGAGGTACGACACCTGGAAACGATGCAGAAAGCGGTCGCGCAGGTCGTGGAGCTCGTCGAGCAGCATCGTCGTCTGCGACGAACGGTTGATGTACAGCAACGACACCGTCGACTGGGGCTCGCACTCCAGCACGGTGGCCGCGATCGAGAAAACCGGCGTGATTCCGCTGCCAGCGGCTAGCAGTGTGTAGCGGCGGCGGGCGGCGGGGTCGAGCGCATGGGTGAAGTGCCCGGACGGTGCCATCACGTCGATCGTGTCGCCGACGCCGAGCTCGCCGGTGGCCCAGCTGGAGAACACTCCACCAGCCACGTGCTTGATGCCGACGCGCAGCGAGCCGTTCGGGGCCGGGGAGCACAGGGAGTACGAACGCCGCACCTCCACGCCGTCGAACTCGCGACGCAGCGTGAGGTGTTGTCCGTGTTGAAAGCTGTGTCGGAAGTCGGGATGGTCGTCGAACTCGATGATGACGCTGTCGGGCGTGTCGTGCTCGACCGAGGCGACTCGGAGCGCGGTGAACATGCTGGTTGCGGTGCTGTCCAGGGTGCTGTCGAGGGTGCCGGTCACGTCGGCGTGAACGGTCATATCGACTTGAAGTGGTCGAAGGGCTCGAGACACGCCTGGCACGTGTAGCTCGCTTTGCATGCTGTGCTGCCGAAGAACGTGATGCTGCGAGTTCGGCGCGACCCACAGCGCGGGCACTCCACGAACTCGGCCGACCCCGAGGCATCGCCGGCGCGTTCTTGTGCCCGTTCTTGTGCCCGTTCTTGTGGGGGAGCGATGCCCGCCTCGACAAGGCGTTGCCTGCCGCGCGGGGTGATCCAGTCGGAAGTCCACGCTGGGCTCATCGCGAACTCGATCACCGGTGTGAATCCAGCGGCAGCCACGGCTGCGGCAACGTCTTCCTGGATCTGCTCGGTGGCAGGGCACCCCGTGTAGGTGGGTGTGAGCGTGATGCGTGCGAGGCGGCCATCGATGACCACGTTGCGGACCATTCCCAAGTCGCCGATGGTGACGTGGGGGAGCTCAGGGTCTTCGACGTCGTGCACGAGCGTGTTGAGTTCGTCAACGCTGGGTGCTGGTGCGGATGCGGTCATCACCACGTCGCTCCGGGGTGGGCGCGCGCAACCACTTGCAGCTCGGCGATCAGCGCATCGAACTCGGGGGAGTGGAGGCCGACTCGGCCACCGGAGGGGCGATCGCCGTCGGTGGGAACCGCGAGCGTCGCCTCAGCGAGCGTGGCGTGGACGGTTTCCTGCCAGATCGGCAACAAATCGGCCGGGTCGACGGCGATCCCGGTAGCGACCAGTTCGCGTTCCACTTCGTCGACTTCGAACAGCTCGTGCGTGAACGGCCACAGCCGCTCGACAGCGGCCGCGACTCGGCGGTGACTCTCGTCGGTGCCATCGCCCAACCGAATCACCCAGCTGCGCGAATGACGTAGGTGGTAGGTGGTCTCCTTGACGGCCTTGCCGGCCAACGCAGCAAACGTCGCGTCGGTCGAGGTGGTCATGGCGTCCCAATACGCGACGGCGAACGCGTCGTGGAGAAACTGTCGGACGAGAATGCCCGCGAAATCGCCGTTGGGTTGTTCGACCAGGAGCGGGTTGAGGAACTCGTGGGCGTCGCGGAAGTACGCCAGGCGATCCTCGCCGTCGTCGGCGGGATCGACGTAGGTATAGAGCGTCCGCGCTTGGCCGATCAGATCCAGTGCCAAGTTGGAAAGTGCCATGTCTTCTTCGATCTCGGGCGAGTGGGTGATCGTCTCGAGCAGTCGTTGGGCCAGGATCAGCGCTCGGTCGGCCTGCCGGTGCGCGTACCGGTCACATGTGGGCGACTTCATCGGGCAACTCGAAGTCAGAGGGGTGACGGAACGTCTTGTCGATCGCCGGTTCGAACAATGAACCGGCGTCGGCCGGATCGCTGGCGGTGACGTCGGAGGAACGGACGACCCAGATGCTCACGCCTTCGGCTCGACGGGTGAACAGGTCGCGGGCGTTCTGGAGAGCCAATTCGGAATCGGGCGCGTGAACGGTTCCGGCATGCACATGGCTGACGCCCCGCTTGGCACGCACGAACACCTCCCACAACGGCCAGTCGCTCTCGCTCATGACGCACCCTGGAGCGCCGCCTCGGCGCGAGCGGCTTGTTTCGCGGCGTACGCCGCCGTGGCCTCACGAACCCATTGACCGTTCTCGTGAGCGCCGACACGAGTGGCCATCCGCTCGGCGTTGCATGGCCCGTCACCCCGCACCACCTTCCAGAACTCGGTCCAGTCGATCTCGCCGTAGCGGTAGGTGCCGGTCGACTCGTCGAGACGGAGATCGGGATCGGGAATGGTCAACCCGAGCAGATCAGCCTGTGGCACCGTGGCGTCGATGAACTTCTGGCGCAGCACGTCGTTGCCGAAGCGCTTGATGCCCCATCGCATCGACTGATCGCCATGGGTCGATTCGGAGTCGGGTGGCCCGAACATCATGATCGCCGGCCACCACCAGCGGTCGAGCGCAGCCTGGGCCATCTCGCGCTGTTCGGGCGTGCCCTGTGCGAGCGTGAGCATGATCTGGAACCCCTGCCGTTGATGGAACGACTCTTCTTTGCAGATGCGGACCATGGCCCGGGCGTACGGCCCGTACGAGCAGCGGCACAGCGGCACCTGGTTCATGATGGCGGCACCGTCGACGAGCCATCCGATCGCGCCCACATCAGCCCACGTGGGCGTGGGGTAGTTGAAGATCGACGAATATTTCTGGCGGCCGGTGTGGAGGCGCTCGAGGAGTTCGTGGCGCGGTGTGCCGAGCGTCTCCGCTGCGCCGTAGAGGTACAGCCCGTGGCCCGCCTCGTCTTGCACCTTCGCAGTGAGGATGGCCTTGCGGCGCAGCGACGGTGCCCGGGTGAGCCATGCGCCTTCTGGCTGCATGCCGATGATCTCGGAGTGGGCGTGCTGAGCGATCTGGCGGACCAACGTGGCTCGGTACTCGTCGGGCATGGGGTCGGTCGGTTCGATGCGTTCGTCGGCGTCGATCAGCCGATCGAACAGACTCGGGCCGGACTCGACATCGGACTGGGTGGCTGTCGGCCCGGTGTTCGCTGACGCGGTGATTGCTGACGACCCCATGCGTCCACTATACGACACACAAATCTCATTGTCCAGGCAAAAAGACGTGTCATAACACGCTATGTCGTGTCGTGTCCTGCCGTGTCGTGTCGTGTCGCCGCGCGGCCACGGCGGGTCGGGTACGTTCTCGCGATGCGGATCGTGATCGTCGGTGCCGGGTCACTCGGATCAGCCATCGGAGGGCTGCTCGGGCTGGCCGGCCACGACGTGACGCTGGTCACGCGAAACGAGGCGCACGTCGCTGCCATCGCCGCACGAGAAGGGGTGCGCCTCCACGACGGTGCCACGACGGTGCTGGCTCCAGTTCGAGCAGCGGCCGACTACGACGAGGTCGGCGTCGTGGATCT
>DATKCX010000007.1:0-6958 GCA_035512975.1 Ilumatobacter sp. | reverse complement strand
GTGTTCTGGGCTCCCAAGCTGTGGGGCGTCACCCTGGCAGCCAAAGCCGTGTTGCCACTGGCGCTGCTCGGCGTACTGGGCACCGTGCTCGCCGCGTTCCCGCTGTACATCGCTGCGTTCCTCGATGCGCCGGGTGGCATTCCCAGCAACGAGGTCGCCGTCGGTGCGCTGCTCGACACCAGCTACTCCGACAGTGCCGAACTCCTGATCCTGCTGTCGGCCATCGGTCATGGTCTCGTCGCTCTGACGGTGCTCGCATTCGCTGGCCTGCTGCTGAAGACCGTCACCAACGGCGACACGTCCGACGTGAACCCGTACAACGGTCACACCGTCGAGTGGATCGCCGCCTCACCGGCACCCGCCCACAACTTCGACCACGTGCCCACCCTGGCGTCGGCCGAACCGCAGTTCGATCTCACCTACGAGGGGACCCGAGCGTGAGCACCTCAACCGCACCACTCGAACTCCCCGCAGCGGGTCCTGGCGACCCGCGCCGGCAGCTGTTCGTCGGCACCGCTGTGGCCTGCCTGGCAGGCACCATGCTGATCGGTGCCATGCTGGCCGTCTGGGTGCTCATCCGCGAGCGTTACGTCAGCGGCGGCGAGCGTTTCCCGGTCGATTACATCATTCCCGAGGTCGCCTCCAACGTCATGCTCATGACGCTGTGGGCCCTGTGCTTGTTCGCCCAATGGGCCGTGTACTCCGGGAGTCGCGGCGACCGAGCCCACGCCGGCCTGGCGCTCGGTGTCACCGGGTTGCTCGCCCTTGCGTTCATCAACGCCCAAGCGTTCGTGTACGCCGACATGGCCGTGGTGATCGCCGACGACTACTACGGTGCCCTGTTCTACGCGATGACCGGCACCATGCTCGCCTTGGTGGTTGTCGGGCTGATCTTCACCACTGTTGCTGCGTTCAAGTCCTTGGGTGGTCGCATCGATCACGCCGAGGTACTCACCTCCCATGCCCTCTACTGGTACTTCGTAGCCATCGCGTACACCGCGGTGTGGTTCGTTGTCTACGTCACCAAGTGACTCCGGAACTGTGAGAACTGCTGACTGATGTTCACCACTGGCTCAAAACTCCTCATCGGCTCCGCGTTGGCGTCGGCGGTCTTCGCCGCCGTGTACGGCATCACGCAGGGCGGCACGCTCGGCACGATCGGGCTCGTCTCTGCCGCGGTCGGCCTCGGCCTGCTCGCCGCGATCAACGCGTTCGTTCGCGACGCCAACGTGTCGGCGATGGACCACGAAGCGTTCGCCAATGCCGCTGGTGCGCAGGCAACCGCGCGCCGCAGCCTGTGGCCGCTGTTGATGGGTCTCGGTGTCACCACCGTCACGCTCGGCCTGGTCACCACACGGGCGTTCTTCATGGTCGGCATGATCGCCATCTTCGCCTCGGCGGTGGAATGGATGATTCAGGGATGGAGCGAGAAGGCGTCGGCCGACCCCGCCTACAACGCCCGCGCCCGTGACGTCATGGTCGACCCGGTGGAGCTGCCCGTTGCCGCCGCGGCCGGTGCAGGTGTCGTGGTGTACTCGTTCAGTCGCATCATGCTCGGCCTACCCACCAAGACGTCGACGGTCATGGCGTTCGCAGCTGCTGCCATTCTCGTGTTGGCTGTCGCCGCGTTCGTCGGCTACCGCAAGGTGTCCAAGCCCACGCTCACCGGAGCATTCTCGATCGTGGCTGTCGCGCTGGTCGCGGGCGGATCGTTTGCCGGTCTGAACGGTGAACGCGAGACCCATGCACACGAAACTGCGGTCGACCTGGCCGCCGAAGGAAACTGCGGTGCCGAAGAGACCGAGGCCGACGAGCATGCCAGCCAGACCGTGGCGGCGCAGTCGAACGTGGTCGCGGAAGTGCTGTTCGACGGGTCGTCGCTGCATGCCGACGTGGTCGGTTTCGACGGTGATTTCACCGAACTCACGTTGGCTCGCAGCAACCCGTCCAACCTCATCTTCCGCAACGAATCCAGCGGGCACGCCCGCCTCGTGCTGGAGCTGCATCCCGACGAGGAAGCCGAAGAGCCTGGGCCCGAACAAGTGTGCACCGCACTCGTCGAACCGGGCGGGGCGCAATTGATGACGGTTCGGCTCGGCCGATCCTCACTGGCGCTCACCGCCGGCGGCGGCGAGAACTATGCGCTCGTCGTGCCCGGTAGCGACGCCTCGCTCGAGGTGATCGTTCCGTGACCGAGTTCGTTCGCCACTCCACCACCACTTCGGAGACCGACGTGACCCCCACCTCCAGTTCCGCCAGCACACCTCGCGCCGTGCGCGGCGCGGTGCTGCTTGCGCTTGCCACCGTCGCGTTGTCGGCCTGTGCGTCCAACGCTGCGCAAGACACCTGGCAGCCGGCCGGCCCCGACGCGCAGAAGATCCACAACCTGCAGTGGCCGATCTTCCTCATTGCGGGCATCGTCGGCGTCATCGTGTTCGCCGCAGTGATGTTCTGCGTCGTTCGGTTCAAAGACCGCGGTCAGCCGATCCCGGAACAGAGCCACGGCAAGACCTGGCTCGAGATCATTTTCATCATCATCCCGGCCGTCATGCTCGCCGCCATCGCCGTCCCCACCGTGGCCACGGTCATGGCGCTCAACAAGACCGACGACGCCGATTGCATCATCAACGTCACCGGCAACCAGTGGTGGTGGGAGTTCGACTACCCAGTCGACGCCAATGGCATGATCTGCGGCTACATGCCCGCCGGCGAGGCTGCACCGATCGTCACCAGTGGTCAAGTGGTGATCCCGGTCGACGCCACCGTGGTCATTCGCGGCACGAGCCGCGACGTCATTCACTCGTTCTGGATTCCCAAACTCAACGGCAAGCGCGACATGGTGCCCGGCCGCGTGCACACCTGGCGTCTCGAAGCGTCACAAGCGGGTCTGTTCGCCGGACAGTGCGCCGAGTTCTGCGGGCTGTCGCACGCCAACATGCGCATGGAAGTAGCGGCCCTGCAGCCCGACGACTTCCAGACGTGGCTCGACAATCAGCTCGAGCCGTACGCGGCCCCAGCCGAGGGCACCCTCGCAGCCACGGGTGAGCAGACCTTCATCGCCCAATGCGCACGCTGCCACCAGATCGACGGGCTCACCGACACCGAAGGTGAACTGGTGATCTCGTCGCCCGAGCAGTTCGTGTATTCAGGTGCCGCCCCGAACCTCACGAACTTCGCTACCCGCAACACGTTTGCCGGTGCGAGCTGGGACCTGTTGAACGAAGACTGCCGCCAAGACGTGTGGGACGCATCGCCCGAGGAGTTCGGCGAGAAGTACCTCGCGGGTGTCACGGTTGATTGCTTGAACGAAATCGACCTCAAAGAGTGGCTCCGCGACGCACCGGCGAAGAAGCCGATGTACACCGACCCCGCACTGTTGGACGACACCAACGGCATGACTCGCGGCATGCCCAACCTCGAACTATCCGAAGACCAGATCAACGAACTGGTCGCCTACCTCCTCGAGCGGAAGTGATCGCACGATGGCGCTGATCGAACGAACCCAAACCCCGGCCTTCGTACCGGCTACACCATCGAGTTCCTACGGCGTATTCCGTCGTCCGGTGGAGACCACGGGATGGAAGTCCTGGGCGTTCACCATCGACCACAAGAAGCTCGGCATCATGTACGGCGTCGCGGCGTTCGTCTTCTTCCTGATCGGCGGGCTCGAGGCACTCATGATCCGCGCCCAGCTCGCGGGGCCAGAAGGCACGGTGCTCTCGGCCGACGTGTACAACCAGATGTTCACCATGCACGCCACGACGATGGTGTTTCTCTTCGTCATGCCCATGGTGGCGGCCTTCGCCAACTACATGGTGCCGCTGCAGATCGGTGCCCGCGACGTTGCGTTCCCGCGTATCAACGCGTTCGGCTTCTGGTGCTTCTTGTTCGGTGGCATCTTCATCAACACGTCGTGGATTCTCGGTGGTGCCGCCGACGGCGGTTGGTTCATGTACGCACCGAACTCGTCGGTGCCGTTCTCGCCCACCAACGGCATCGACTTCTGGGGTATGGGCCTGCAGATCACCGGTATCGCTTCGCTCACCGGTGCCATCAACCTCATCGTCACCATCATCAACATGCGTGCGCCTGGCATGACGCTCATGAAGATGCCGATCTTCACGTGGATGACGCTGGTGGTGCAGTTCTTGCTGTTGTTCGCCATCCCGGTCATCACGGTGGCGTTGTTCCTCCTCATGTTCCAGCGCGTGTTCGACGCGTCGTTCTTCTCGGTGGAGATGGGTGCCGACCCGCTGCTGTGGCAGCACCTGTTCTGGATCTTCGGACACCCCGAGGTGTACATCCTCGTGCTGCCCTCGTTCGGCATCGTGTCGGAAGTGCTGCCGGTGTTCTCGAAGAAGCCGTTGTTCGGTTACCCCCTCGTGGTCTTCTCGGGCGCAGCAATCGGTTTCGTTGGCTGGGGTGTGTGGGCCCACCACATGTTCGCGTCGGGTCTCGGCCCCATCTCGGTCGCCGTGTTCGCGGTGTCCACCATGGCCATCGCCATTCCCACCGGCGTCAAGATCGTCAACTGGGTCATGACCATGTGGGGTGGAAAGCTGCGCTTCACGGTGGCGATGATGTTCGCCATCGGCCTCATCGTGCAGTTCACCATCGGTGGTCTGTCTGGCGTCACCCACTCGGTTGCACCGTCAGACACCCAACAGACCGACACGTATTACATCGTTGCCCACTTCCATTACGTCATCTTCGGAGGCGCGGTGCTCGGCCTCTTCGCCGGGTTCTACTACTGGTGGCCGAAGATCTTTGGCAAGATGCTCTCCGAGCGAATCGGCATGTGGAACTTCTGGATGATGATCGTCGGCATGAACCTCACGTTCGGGCCGATGCACATCATTGGTCTGCAGGGCCAGCCGCGTCGCATGTACCAGCACACCACAGCGCGCAACGGTGACGGCTTCTTCAACATCACGTTCTGGAACGCGGTGTCGTCGGTCGGCTCGCTGGTGCTCGGTATCGGCGTGTTGATCTTCGTGTGGAACATCTACCACTCGCATCGCAAGCACGGCCCTGCCCCGCTCGACCCGTGGGATGCCCGCTCGTTGGAATGGATGACCACCAGCCCGCCGAAGGAACACAACTTCGACGTCATCCCCACCGTCGGCCATCTCGACGAGTTCTTCCACCGCAAGTACGAAGACCGCGGCACCGGCGACCATCACGACTTCGTGCAGGTCGCTACGGCCGAAGAGATCATGGCTGAGCAAGAGGCCAACGCGGAGCAGCACATTCACCTGCCTTCTCCGTCCTACTGGCCAATCCTGCTCGCCCTTGGTCTGCCGATCATGACGTACGGCGTGATCTTCAGCTTCTGGCTCATTGCCGTCGGCGGGCTCGTCGTGCTCTTGTCGATGTTCGGGTGGGCTCTCGAGCCACACACGGCCACCGCCGCCGACTACGACCCGCCGCCTGCCACGGGCACCGAGTTGGAGGTTGTCTCTCATGACTGATGTCGCCGTTCACACCACCGCCCACGATGATCACGGTGATCACGCCGGCCACCACACGTCGACGGGCTTGTCGAACAACAAGCTCGGCATGTGGATGTTCCTCGGTTCGGAGTGCTTGCTGTTCGGCGGCCTGATCTCCACCTACATGCTGTACCGCGGACGCACCGCAGGTGAGAGCGGCCCCGACCAGTTGTGGGACATTCCGTTCACCTCGGCATCGTCGTTCGTGTTGCTGATGTCGTCGCTCACCATGGTGCTGGCCGTCAGCGCCGCCAAGCGCAAGGACGACCGGAACACCAACCTCTGGCTCTGCGTCACTGCGCTGCTGGGCTCGCTGTTCGTTGCCGGCCAGGTGTACGAGTTCACCACCTTCTACCGAGAAGGCGTTGGCTACACCACCAGCCTGTTCTCGTCGAGCTTCTACACGCTCACCGGCTTCCACGGCGTGCACGTGTCGGTCGGCCTGATCCTGCTGCTCGCCACCGTGGGCATGATCGTGAAGAACCGAGTACCCGGCGACAAGGCAGAAGTGGTCGAACTCGTGGGGCTGTACTGGCACTTCGTCGACATCGTGTGGATTCTCATCTTCACCCTGGTGTACTTGATCCCGACCTGAGGACCGACATGACCGACACCGTTCACACCGATGCTGCGCAAGTAGCCCACGACGATCACGCCGACCACGACGACCACGGCTTGTCCGACCTCGGCTACGTCAAGGTCGCGATCTTTCTGGCTGCCATCACGGCCATCGAGGTCGCCCTCAGCTACATGGTCGACGACCTCGGAGCGCTCTTCCTGCCCTTGCTGTTGGGCCTCATGTTGCTCAAGTTCTTCATGGTCGTGCTGTACTTCATGCACCTGAAGTTCGACAACAAGCTGTTCAGTTTGCTGTTCTACATCGGCTTGGGGCTCGCGGTCGGCGTATACCTGGCGGCGCTCTTCACCTTCAGGTTCTTCAGTTAGACGGGTCGCGGCGTGTCGGTGAACCCTTGGGAGTTCCAGTGGCACCCTGAAGTCTGGCTGCTCATCGCGTTCCTTTTCGGGGCGTACGTGTACATGGTGCGAGTCATCGGGCCCAGCGCGGTTCCTGTGGGAACTGCCGTCGTGAGTCGCATGAATCTCTGGGCCTTCGGCACCGCAATGGTCACGTTGTGGGTGGCGTCCGACTGGCCGCTGCACGACATCAGCGAGGAGTACTTGTACTCGGCGCACATGTTCCAGCACATGATGTTGAGCTACTTCGTGCCGCCTCTGGCTCTCATGGCCACGCCCACTTGGTTGGCTCGCGTGCTCCTGGGAAACGGGTCGCTGTACCGGGCGGTGAGGTTCCTCACCAAGCCGGTGATTGCCGGAGTCGTGTTCAACGGCGTCGTCATGATGCTGCACATGCCGATCTTCGTGAACGCCTCGGTGGAGAGCGGCCCGGTCCACTACGGCATGCACATCGTCGTGGTCACCAGTTCGCTGCTGATGTGGATGCCGGT
>DATKCX010000006.1:0-29861 GCA_035512975.1 Ilumatobacter sp. | reverse complement strand
GGTGGCGTGTGTACACACCCTGGCCGCCTACATGCGGTTTGCCTCGGTAGGTGAGGTACGCGAGCGAGATCGGCTCATCGGCATGGCCGGCAGAGGCGCGGCGGTCGGTATCAGCCATCCGGGCAGGCTAACGGAGCAATGTTACCGTTGAGTAAATGTGAGGGAACGACCGTCTGAGCCAGCGCGAAGTACGTTCTCGCAACGCGAAGGGATAGTGCCAGGCACTATCCCTTCGCGTGTCAGCAGAGGTCGGTGACGAGGCTCACCACGCCACTTCGGGTCGTGGAGTTGCCAACGGTGTCGAACGCAGTGATGGTCCACGCGAAGTTGCCGGGCGGCGGAAACGTCGCGAAATCTTGAAACGACACGCCGCCGTACCAGAAACCGTCGGGGGTGAATGCGCCGCTGGCGGTTTGACCGTCCGGAGCGCGAACAACCAGCTGCGGCGAGAAACTCCCTGACTGCGTCGGCGCGCTGAAATCGAAGATGTCGATCGCGAAATAGAGCCCGTTCTGGCCCCGGTAGCACGCTGGGGTGGCCGGTTGTTCGATGAGATCGAACTCGGGCGGGTACGCGCCGCTCGCGGTGACCTGAGCGCTCACACTTCCAGCAAAAAAGGTGATCGTGCGCGGGTTGAGTTCTGATGCCTCGGTGAGTGCGCGGCTGCGGCTGAGCGTGATGGTGATCGTCGCCGCCTGACCCGGATTCAGTGTGCCGCTGGCCGGTGAGACAGAAAACGGCGACGCCGAACCGAAGAAACCTGCCGGGCCTTGCATCGACGACCAGGCGACAGGTTGGCCTCCAGGGTTCGACAGCGTGATCGTTCGACTGGTGGCAGTCGAGCCGAAGTCGACGGTACCCGTGGACAGCGCCAGCTGCCCTGGTGTGGGGGCGATGGTGGTCGTGGTGGTCTGGCCTGGCACGATGAATGGTTGCGTCGTGGAGGTTGTGGTTGGCGGCAACGTGACGGGTGGGTCGGTGACGGGTGGTGCGGTGATGGGGGGCGTCGTGGTGGTGGTGCCTGGACGGACCGGGGTGGTCGTGGCTGCGGGTGGAAGCACCGCCACCACCGTGGTGGACGTGTCCGGCAAGGATGTTGTCGAGGTCGAGGATGTGGTGCTGGTCGACGACGTCGACGAAGTGCTGCTGGTCGACGAGGTGCTGCTCGACGTGCTGGACGTCGTGGTGGCCGGGCTGGTGGTGGTGGCAGCGACCGACGTGCTGGTCGCCCCCGTGGTCGTGGTTGCAAGGCCGAGCGTGGTGGATGTTGGCGCTGGTGCCATGATCCCCGGCTCGTCGTCGGCAGCGAACAAATACACCCCGGTGCCACTGACGAACACGAGAGCAGCCGCCGCGATGAGAATCCACAACGCCAACTTGCCGGCGTATTTGATGGCTGCCGGGAAACCGCCGGAAGCGGTGAATCCGTACGACGGCGATGCGCCGCCACCGCTGGCGGCGGCCAGCACCCGGTCGCGCAACTCGGGCGGAGCGGCGAAGGCCGGCGCGGCACCGAACAACGCGAGCGGCACGAACTTCTTGCGTGACCGCTCGCACGTGTCGCAGTCGTCGATGTGACGCGCCACGCGCTTGCGAACGAGCACGGAGAAGGTGCCGTCCCAGTTTCCGAGAATTTCGTTGAGTTCTTCGCAGTCTTTGCGCCCGCCGCGTGCGACGCACAGCGCACCCAAACTGCGTTCGGTGCGCTGCCGCATGCGATGCACCAAGTTGTAGCTCTGCTGCGGAGTGACGCCCAATGCCGCGGCGAGGTCGTCGCCTTCCAGGCCCTGCCGAATGGTGTACTCCAGCACCAACGGGTCGCGCTCGTCCAGCCCGGCCGCCGCGTGGCGGACGAGTTCGGTGAGTTCGCGATATTCGGCGTCGGAAGCTTCAGACGCCGGTTCGGTGGGCAGCGACATTTCAGCCACCGGCTCCGAGAAGTCGGTGGCGACAGTGCGGGAACGTTTGCCGGTGCGGCGGTACACCTCGTTGCGCAGCACGGCGTAGAGCCATGGCTTGAGGCGTGACGGGTCGCGAAGTTGTTCCAATCGTTCGGCCGCGATGACGAACACGTCCTGCACCGTGTCGGCCGCGTCGTGGCGATTGCGCAGCATGGAAGCGGCGGTGTCGTAGAGCCCAGCGCCGTACCGGTCGTACATCGCAGCGAACGCGCCACGATCCCCCGCGAGGTACGCGGCGACGAGTTCGGTGTCGGTAGACGCTTGGATGTTCATGAAACATTGGTCGCTCCTCACCTGTTCAAGAGGAGTGACAAGTCGGCTTCTCGCGACTTTCGCGAGAAATCTTCGATCTAGGTTGGCACAAGTCGTGCTGTCTGCAGTGCGAAAAGATGCGTGCCCGTCACGACATGACCGTTCGTCACGTCACGACGTGACCGATATCAGGTACCAGGCGCTGTGTCGTTGGCCGGGTTGGAGCACCCGAGGGCGGATCGTGAAGGCATCCGGCGGGCCGGTCTGCGGTTCGATGCAGGTGGCGTGAGCGGGCTCGTCGTACACCACCCAGTCGGTGCAATCCGAGCTCAGTTCCAGTCGTACGCCATCGATGGTGATCCGCACCGGTTCATGATTGACGAAGCAGTCGTCCCATGGGCCCGGAGGCACGTCGACCAGTTCATCGACGGCGATCTGTTCGCTGTCGCGGCGATACATCGCCGTCGGCCGGAAGTCGATCGCGTCCGGTTTGCGGAACCACGGGTGCCAACCGAACGACACCGGCATCGCCAATTGGCCCGCGGCGACACTGAGTTCGAGGTGTACGGCACCAGGGGTGACGATGAAGCGCTGCGTGGCGGTTCCGCCGAACGGCCAGCGATCATCGGTGGGGAGTTGCAACATGAGTTCAGCGCTGGTGTCAGTCGCGGCCGCCACCTCCCAGCTGGCGGTGAACCCGACGCCGTGGATCGCGTGCTCCCCCAAGTTGATCGGTAGCTGGTGGTCGACGCCGTCGAACCGGAACCGACCGCGTCGGATACGGCCGGCCCACGGCACCATCGGATAGCACCCCCAGTGCATCTCGTTGAGCTCGGGGCGGGCACCCACCAGCAGGTCCACGGCGTCGATGCTGAGCTGGGCCAGCCGGCCACCGATCGGGTCGATTGCCGCAGCGACCAGTCCATCATGGAGGAACAACGTCATGGCGTCAGTATCGCCGCCGCGACGGCGCGGCATGGCAGGCTGGCGAAGTGCGTGGGCTGGTGCAGCGAGTGTTGTCGGCGACAGTTGAGGTGTCGGCTGGTGATGCCCCCGTCGCCGATACTGAGCACGATCATGCAGCAGCGCTGGTGGGGGAGATCGGCCGGGGTCTGTGCGTGTTCGTGGGCGTCACCCACGGCGACGCCGAATCGCACGCCGACAAGCTGGCCGCCAAGATCTGGAACCTGCGGATCCTCGACGATGCACAGGGCGTGATGAACCGATCGCTGGCCGACATCGCGAATGAGGGCCAGCTGGCGGCCGTGCTGATCGTCAGCCAGTTCACGCTGTATGGCGACACCCGCAAGGGCCGTCGCCCGAGTTGGACCGACGCGGCGCGACCCGAACATGCCGAACCATTGGTGCAGCGGGTGGTCGATCAGCTGCGAGGGTTGGGCACCGTCGTGGCAACCGGTCGGTTCCGCACCGACATGCGCGTGAGCATCGTCAACGACGGCCCGGTCACGCTGATGATCGAGGTGTGACGCGGTCGCGGCGTGCGCGCAGTTTCGCCCCGAGCCCAGAGTGCCACCACGCCACACCGAACACTGCGAGCGCGGCGAGTCGCCAGGGCCAATCGCCGATCGATCGGTACCAGGTGGTGCCTTCTCGCAACGGCACGTCTCGGATGATGACCCGTTGTTCGCTGATGTCGGTTCGGTCGAACACGTCGCCGTCGGGCGACACGAACGCCGAGAAACCGGTGGGGGAAACCTGCACCACCCAGCGGCCGTTCTCCATGGCCCGAAGACGGCTCGAAGCGACCTGCTGAGTCTGCAGGATGGTGCCCGTGTACGAGGCTCCGTTCGTGGGGTTGATCAGGAACGTTGCGCCGTTGCTGTTGGCGTCGCGAGCGCGGTCATCGAAGAACACTTCCCACGAGATCATCACGCCGACCGACGTGCCGTCTGGCAACACGAGCTGGGCCGGATCGCTGCCCGACACCGCGTCGCCCGCCACACGATCGAGCGGCGCACCCAGCGCCTCCAGGATGCTTCGGAACGGGACATATTCGCCGAACGGCACCCGTCGTACCTTCTCGTAGCGGCCGATCACGTCGCCATCTGGGGTGATGGCCACGTGCGCGTTGACGAATCGGTCGGGGACAGGGTCGTTTGCGAACTCGGAGTCTTCGGTGACCCCCACCATGAACGGCACGTCGAGTCGTCGGGCTTCGGCGGCGATCAACGCGTACTGCGCACTGTCGGCGAACGCGATGCCGTTCACGTCGACGCCGTTCTCGGGCCACACGACCAACTCGGCATCGCCCGGCTCGATCGTGGCGGTCGCCTCGAGGAGGCGTCCGGTCACCACCGACGACGGTACGTCGAGGGCGCTCGTGCCCTGCTCGCCGCCGCCTTGAACGGCCGCGACAGTGACGGTGGGGCTGCCCGGGAGTTCCCGCCCTGTCGGGGCGAACGCGGCGATCACGAAGATCAGCGACAATGCCGCCAAGGCGATCGCACCGTGCGGTTCGCGGGGCTCGTCGGGCTGTCGTTTGCGAATCAGTTGTGGTACCGCGACAATCGGCCTGGCGAGCGCGAACCCCACCTGAAACACCGCCCAGGTGATCAGCAGTACACCGCCCAACCGGGCGAGGCCGAGCAGTGGGCCATCAGCCTGGGAGATGCCGATCGTGGCAAGCGGCACACCGCCGAACGGAAACACGATGCGCACCGCCTCTACCAGCGTGTGCGCGGCCGGCCGGCCGACCGCCCGCCATGCACCGACGGGCGCGAGCACTGCCGCGAGGCTGTGCAACAGCGCGAAGAGCACTGCGGCGATGAGGTAGCCGGGAGCGGTGAGAAACCACATCCACGCCATGGCAATCACGAACCAGGGAATCCCGAACGCGAACCCGGCGATGGCTCGGTCGCGTCGGGTCGGCGTGGTGCCGAGCGCGATCTCGAACAGCACGACGCCGACGAACGCGAGCGGCCAGAAGCCCCATGGGGGCATGGAGAACGCAACGAGGGCACCGCCGAGCACGGCGAGGGTGGGGCGACGCCAGCGCGCCGCCGAGGAATCACCCAACATCAGGGGTCGGACACGAGGTCAGAGAACACGACGATTCTCTGACGCGTGGACCCTGGCGGGTGACATGCAAACAATGTTGCTTGGGGTGTGGCGGTTGGGTCGACGATCCACACCGCGCTTGGTTCGACGATCTCCACACGGTTCACGACGTAGGTGTACACATGGCCGTCGGGCATGGTGAAGTAGATCTCGTCACCGGCGACGAGTTCGTCGACCCGCCGGAACACCTTGTGCTTGCTCGTGCGGTGACCGCCGACCACGACATTGCCGGCCTGGCCGGGCATGGCGCTTCCGGGCCAATGCCCGGGGCCGTAGTCGAGCGTGGTCATTCGGATTCCCTCGTACATCACCGAGTTGACGCCGATTGCCGGGATGTAGATACTCCCCACCTCGATCACCGGCTCGGCGGCGCGTGCATCGGCCGGCGGAGCGATCGGTTGCACGTGCGGCGACACATACTGCGTGGTCGTGGTGGGCGGCAGCGTCGTCGTGGTCGTGGTCGACGTGGTGGTGGTGGTAGTGGTCGTCGTCGTGGTCGTGGTCGTCGTCGGAGGTGCAGCGGTGGTCGTGGGAAGTGCTGTGGTGGTGGGCGGCAGCGTCGTGGTCGACGACGTCGTGGTCGTGGCGGCCGCTGTGGTGGTGGGCGCTGCCGTAGAGGTGGGAGCCTGCACGGCATCTTCTGGTGATCCACACGTGGCCAACAGCAGCGCGGCAGCCGCGACGGTGAGAGCGGCACCCGGTACTGCGAATTTCCACTGCCCGCTCACAGCCATCCCTCAATCATGACAGGAATTCTCCGGTCTGCGCATTCGATATCGCAATTGCTCGTGCGGCGCGCTGGCCATCGGCGATGCAGGCTGGAATCCCGATGCCGCGATAGCTCGCCCCGGCCACGTGGATGCCGTGGGGCAGTGCCGCCTCGATCGCGGCCACTCGATCGTGATGATGCGGGCGGTACTGGGGAAAGGCATCGGTCCAACGCATCACGGATGTATCGGTTGGCTGGAGGTCGAACCTGAGGTGGCGGCTCACATCGTCGACCGCGGCGGTGAGAGCGTCGGAGTCGGACAAGCCGCTCACAGGCAGACCGTCGCGTCCGATCGACACTCGAAGGATCTGGTCGCCGTTGGCCGGGTGCCAGTGTTCCCACTTCTGCGAGCCGAACGACGCCGCAGTAACCCAGCGTTGACGTGGTTTGGGCACCAGGTAGCCGCTGCGCCCCAACAGTTCTGGTGGCCAATCGGCGGCAGGTATCCGGAGGCGCACCATGATGATGTCGGCGTGTTCCACGCCTGCCATCAGTTCTGACGCTGCGGGCGCGATGCCGGCCAACAGAGCCGACGCAGGACGCGCCGGAGCCGCCAACACCACGTGATCCACGGCGAGGGAGTTGCCGTCGCCGTCGACGACCTGCCACCCGCGCTCGTGCGGATCGATCGCCACCACTCGAGTTCCAACCCGGATCGTTCCCCCGTGCACGGTGACATACCCGGCTGCCGCGTCGACGAGCGCAGCCATGCCGCGGCGTGGTGCACCAAAGATCGGTGCGCCCGACGCTGTGGCCGCGGCTGTCAGTCGCTGCCGCCGCGCACCGATGAGCAGGCTGCGGTTGGCCGCCGCCAACCCGGCGAGTTGTGGCACCGCGGCAAGGCTGCTGTGGTCGGTGTCGGTCGCGTAGATGCTGCCGACCAGCGAGTCGACCAGGCGCTCGTGGACCTCGTCGCCGAACCTGCCGCGCACATATGCGCCAAGGGAGTCTCCGTGAGCGCGCCGCGGTAGCAGCGGTTCGGCGGCGGCGCGTAGCTTGCCGCGCCACGACAGGAGCTCGGTGGTGATGAACGGCCGCACCGACGCAGGAACTCCCAGCACGATGCCACCGGGGATGTCGTGCAAGCGGTCGAACCAGACCGACGCGGAAGCTGGCGTCGGCGACGTGATGTCGTCGTCGACCAGCCCGACTCGGCGGGCGAAGTCGATCGCCTGTGGTACACGAGTGAGGAACGCGTCGGCTCCGGTGTCGACCTGATCGACGCCGCCGAACGCCGTGGTACCGATCTTGCCGCCGAGACGGTCGGCAGCTTCGAAGACCGTGACGTCGAACGGGTGCTCACCGGCGGCCGGGTCGAGCAACTCGACCGCGGTAGCCAGCCCGGCGATGCCCCCACCGATGATCGCAACCCGAGTCATCAGACGCGGTGGATGCGTCGGGCGAGCGCGGCCATCACGCGAGGATCGTTGTTGACGCAGCTGGTGCGGTCGAACTCCAGCCCCAGGTGCTCGGCGTGTGTGCGCGCTTCGATGTCGAGGTCGTACAACACTTCCAAGTGGTCGCTGACGAACCCCACTGCGCTCACGATCACGGTGTCGTACTCTCCGGCGGCGGCGATTTCATCGAGGGCGACGAGGATGTCGGGGCCGATCCACGGCTCGGGAGTGCGGCCGGCGCTCTGCCAAGCAATGCGCCACCCGCGACCCTCGTGCAACCCGAGTTGCTGGGCGACCGCTTCGGCCGTACTGCGCAGCTCGTCGGGGTACGGGTCTCCGTCGTCGAGGATTCGGGTGGGCAACGAGTGCGCCGTGAACAGCACGATCGTGCGGCCCTCGGCAACGTCGAGTCGTCTCTGCAGATCGGCTGCGACGTAGTCGACGAACGCCGGCTCGGTGGCCCACGACTCCACGCCGTCGACCGTGACGGTGCGCTCGAGGTGCTCAGGGACGGCAGCACGCAGGCGCGTCAGGTACTGGCCGACCGAGTACGCCGAGTAGTGGGGGGCCAGCACCACCCCGACGACGTGTTCGAAGCCGGCGTCGAGCACCTTGGCGATGGCCGTCTCGATCGACGGGGTGCTGTGTTTGGTGCCCAGCACCACCGTGTAGCGGTCGGGTTCCAGTTCGTCGAGCGCCGACTGAATCGCGGCACGCTGCTCGTCGGTGCGAGCTGTCAGGGGCGACACGCCTCCGATGGCGTCGTAGCGAGCGGTGAGTTCAGCAAGCAGCTCGGGGGTGGGTGGTCTGCCCCGACGGATGTCGGTGTAGTAGGCCTCGATGTCTTCGGTGCGCGCCGGTGTGCCGTATGCCATCAGCACCACGGCGGTTGGTCCGGTGGAAGATCGCCCGTCGCTCACGCTTGCCCACCGGCCCCAGTCGTGGGCGTGGCCGTCGATGTGGTGGCATGCACGAACTCGACGATGTCGGCCAGCACGCCTGGGTCGGTTTCTGGCTGGACGCCGTGACCCAGATTGAAGATGTGGCCGGGGTGCCCGGCGTTGTCTGCCAATACCGCACGCGCGCCCGGCACCGCCACGTCGCTTCCGGCGAGCACGAGCGCCGGGTCGAGGTTGCCTTGCACGACGGTGTTCGCGCCCAGGCGTTGGCGAGCCGAAGAGATCGGTGTCCGCCAGTCGAGCCCCATCACCTGCGGCCCTGCGGAATACATGAGTTCCAACAAATGGTCGCAGCCGATGCCGAAGTGGATACCGGCTGCTTCGGGGTGGAGTTGAGCGAGTTCCGCGAATACCCGCCGTGAGTGGGGGAGGACGAACTGCTCATAGTCGATTCGGCTGAGGCTGCCTGCCCACGAATCGAACAGTTGGAACGCGCGGGCACCGTGGCTGAGCTGCGCGTCGATGAAGGTGATCGCCGAGCTGGCGAGCCGATCCATCAGGTCGTGCCATGTGACCGGATCGGTGTGCATGAGCGCCTTGGTGTACCGGTACTCCTTGCTGGGCCGTCCCTCGATGAGGTACGAGCCGACGGTGAACGGGGCACCCGCGAACGCCAACACCGGCACGTCATGGGGCAGTTCGGCCACCAGGAGATCGACCGTGTCGGTGACATACGTGATGTCGTCGAGTTCCAGTGCGCGCAACCGATCGAGGTCGGCGACCGACCGGATCGGGTGCTCGGCGACCGGCCCGGTTCCGGGCTTCACATCGATGCCGAAGCCCACGGCGTGGGCCGGAACCACGATGTCGCTGTACAACACGGCCGCGTCGACCCCATAGCGACGCACCGGTTGCAACGTGATCTCGGCGCTGAGTTCGGGTTGCTTGATGGCGTCGAGGATCGATCCATCGCCGCGGATCGACCGGTATTCGGGCAGGCTGCGACCGGCCTGCCGCATGAACCACACGGGTGTGTGACGCGCCGCCTCGCCGCGAGCGGCTGCCAAGAACGGCACGTGGTTGGGCGTGTCCCCAGAGTCATCGAAGGCAGCATCGTCAGACGTGAAGTCAGACGTATCGTCAGGCATGGCTGCAGACGTGGTGGATGGCATCTCGATAGGCATCTTGGGGAGGACGCTATCTCGGCCGATAGGGTTACTCGGCCCCAGAACTGGCTACTCGGCTGGCCCCGAGCTGATCCTCGAAACCTTTTCGAACTCTTGGAATGACGCAACACCACCCCGATCTCCCAGAAGAACAGGCGTATGTCGACTACGCCTACGACTGCCTCGAACAGAGTCGTAGCGCGGCGTGGCGTCTTCGTGCGCTCAGCGGTGAGGGCCAGCTCGGCGGCACCTTCCAGGCGCGTTTCGAACGGAATGCGTTCGACGAGGCGGTCATCAAACGACTCACCGACCTCGATCTCGGCAAGGCTGCCTTGGTGTTCGGGCGCATCGATCGCAACGCGCTCGACGACGACGGCGAACTCATCGACGGCGAGTTGGAAGGGTTTCACATCGGTCGTCTTGCCGTTGCCGACGGAGACTCCGAGCCGGTGGTCATCGACTGGCGTGCGCCGGTCGCGGAACCGTTCTACCGAGCCACTGGCCGTGAGCCCATGGGTTTGGCGCGACGCCGGCACTTCTCGATCGACGGCCGCAACCTGCTCGGCATCGAAGACGAACTGTTCGGCGGTGGGCATCTCGGCCTGGGTCACGACGACGGCCTGATCGACGATGGCCCGATGGGTGGTACCGGAACCGTCCCCGGGTCGGGCCTGCGCGGCTACTCCACATTGATCGCCTCGTTGGAACGCGGGCGCACGGGAACCCTCGGCGACATCGTCGCCACCATTCAGTCCGAGCAAGACGAGATCATTCGCTCGCCGCAGGCCGGGGTGCTGGTGGTGCAGGGCGGCCCGGGCACCGGCAAAACGGTCGTGGCGCTGCACCGCGCCGCCTACCTGTTGTACACGCACCGGTTTCCGCTGGAAGACCAGGGTGTGCTCGTCATTGGCCCGAACCGGGTGTTCCTCCGGTACATCGAGCAGGTGTTGCCGTCGCTCGGCGAGGCCGGCGTGGAGCAAGTGGTGATGGCCGACCTGGTGCCTGACGTGAAGTTCCTCAGCCGTGGCGAAGAGGGCGATTCGGCCGTTGCCGCACGACTGAAAGGCGATGCTCGCATGAGCGACGTCATCGACCGTGCCGTGAACGACCGCGAGCGTTCGTTGCGCGACGACCTCGTCGTGCCGTTCCGGTCGGGCTACGTGCGTCTGCAAGCACAGCAGAGCCTTCAAATCGTCCGCCAGGCGCGTCGCCGGTTCCGTCGACACAACGCCGCCCGACGCTGGGTGGAAAGTGAGATCTGGGCGGCGATGGCTGCGTCGTGGCGCGGCGACGAGGTCACCGGTCGCGACATCAGGTCCGAGGTGCGCCAGTACCCGGAGGTTCGAGAAGCGCTCGAGCGGATGTGGCCGGTGCTCACGCCAGCTCAGTTGCTGCACGACTTGTTCGGCTCGCTCGCGCTGCTTCGCCTCGCCGCTGGTGACGTGTTGGAAGAGTGGGAGTACAAGGTGTTGTATCGGCCGCGTCAGGCCGACGTGGCCGACGTGCGCTGGACCCCGGCTGACGTGGCGTTGCTCGACGACGCCCGCGAAGTGCTCGGCCCGAAACTCGGCAAGGGCGGCAAGATCGACGATTTCGACGAGATTCGCACGTACGGGCACATCGTCATCGACGAGGTGCAAGACCTCACTCCCATGCAGCTCAAGATGGCAACGCGCCGATCGCTCAGCGGTTCCATGACCGTGGTGGGTGACATCGCTCAGGCCACAGGTGCACTTGCGCCGAACGCTTGGGAAGATGTGCTTGCTCACCTTCCCGACCGCAAGCCGTCACGGGTCGTCGGCCTGTCGGTTGGTTACCGCATTCCTGCGCAGATCATGGAACTTGCCAACCGAGTGATGGAAGCAGCCACACCTGGCTTGCGAGCGCCCCAGTCGGTACGTCTCGGCGACGATGGTCCCAACTTCGTGCGAGTGAACGACGTGACCGTGGGTGTGGTCAGCGAGGTGCAGGCCCTCAGGGCAGCGTTGCCGAACGCCAGCATCGCTGTGGTGGCACCCGATGGTGCGGCCGACAGCATCGGCGAAGCGCTCGATGCGGCCGGTTTCCAGCACGGCCGTGCGGCCGCCACTGGCCTCGATCAACCGCTCACCGTGGTGCCGGTCAGCGTGGTGAAGGGCTTGGAACTCGACGCGGTGATCGTGGTGGAACCGGCTCAGATCGTTGCCGATCAGGAACATGGTCTCCGAGCGCTGTACGTGGCGCTGACCCGTTCCACCCAGCGCCTGTCGATCGTGCACTCAGCCGATCTGCCCGCCCCCCTCACCTGACACCCGCGCCGGCGTCGCGATTCTGCTCGGCGGGGCGAGCAAGAACGCGACGTTGGGTCAGGCGTTGTTGGCCAGGTACGCGCTGACCACGTCGGCCAGGATCTTGTAGGCCTTGCTGGCGTCGGCTGGGCGGTGGCGGTCCACCCCGGTGCGGGCCAACTCGAGTGCCTGGTCGAAGTCGGGTGCGCTGTCGAGTTCGGTGGCCCGCACCGTCGGCTCGGCGGCGTCCCACAGCGACTCGATGCGTGCCATCACCCCTTGGGCGTCGCGGCCGTCGCTGATCTCGAAGTCGAGTCCGAGCATCAGGTCGGTCATCTCGGTCAGCAATTCGGCCACAGAAGCGTCGGGGTCGACTGGGGCGGTGGTGGTGACGATCACCGACGGCGCGGCGGTCGTGACGCTGGTTTCGATGTAGGTCTCTCCACACGCCGCCAAGCTCGTATACGCAAGCACCACCGCGAGCGCGCCGGCAACCCGGGCGGCCGGGGCGTGTCGCCCGGCCAGCTCTGCGATCACTGGTGTGCGATCACTTGGTGACCAGGATCCGTTCGCTGGCAAAGGAGCCGACGCCCACGTGGTGGCCGCCGATCTCGATGGTGAGCGTGCCGTCTGGCGACGCCGCCTTGATGACGCCGGACGTGCCGGGGCGCAGCGACGAGTCTTCGAGGAACTCGAGCAACCCGGGGGTGAACTCCAACTCTTCGGGAATGCGACGAACCGTGAACGGCTGGCCGATGGGATGCGCCGACAACGAGGTGGTGTCGGGCTCGACGTAGTCGGACCCAGGAATCGGGTTGCCGTGTGGGCAGGTGGTGGGCGACCCCAGAAGACGGTCCATCGCCTCTTCCACGTGGGTGCTCATGACGTGTTCCCAGCGACCGGCCTCGTGATGAGCCTCGGCCCAGGAGAGATGCAGGATGTCGGTGAGGAAGCGCTCGGCCAGGCGGTGGCGGCGAACGACGCGCTCGGCCAGCACCAGACCGTCGGGCGTCAGTTCGATGCTGCCGTCGTTGGTGATGAGGCCTTCGGCTGCCAGTTTGCGGATCATCTCGCTCACTGCGGGGCGGCTGACTTCGAGCCGATCGGCGATGCGAGCCTGGATGATTTCGACGTCGTCTTCTTTGAGTTCGAAGATGCACTCGCAATATTCCTCGAATGCCGGGTGGTGTTCTCCGGGTGCGGGCATGCCTGAAGCTTACGCCCCCAGGAAGGTGTTAAGCGGGCCGAACAATCAATGTTTTCCCGAAGTCTGTGGACGGTGGTCAGCGGCGCAACCGGCGCAGCCAACTGTCGCTGTATCGCAGACGCCGCTCGAGCTGGTCGATCGTGGCCATCGACACCTTCGACACCCCGGCGAGGCGGTTCATCTCGCCCTGCACCCGAGCATGATTCCACCCGGTGATGTCGACCAGTCGCTTCGCGAGGTCGGCGTTGCGGGTGCGCAGGTCGTCCTTCTTCTCGGCGACGCTGAGCGAATCCCATGCCACCAGACCAGCCTCGGTGGGCACGTCTGGCAGGTCGACCGCGAGCGCAGGGTCGTCGGCGAACACCGGCTCGGCGACGTCTGGCTCGGCGTCGTACGGCTCGTCGAACATCTGGAGCCCAAACTCGGTGACGGCATGGAACTTGATACCGGTGGCGGTTGCCGACACCACCGAGAACAGCGCGAGCTGCTCGGGTAGGCCGTCGACCGGGTTGACCTGAGCGTCGAGCTCGGCACTGATCTCGTCGTCGCTCTCACCGGGAGGTCGAAGCACATGTCGGCGCGCTTCGGCGATCTGAAACGCGTGATGCCGCAGACGCGGGTCGTCGGGGACGAACACGTACGCCTTCTGGCTGGCGCGCCCCGCCTGCCACCGAACGAAGCGGCCAACCGCCTGCCGGAAGAACAATTCGGTGGAGGTGGTGGTGGCGTACACGCCCACCCGAAGGCGCGGGATGTCGACGCCTTCGGACACCATTCGTACTGCGACCAGCCACGGTCGGTCGTTGGTGGCGAACTCGGCGATCTTGGCCGACGCTCCTGGGTCGTCGCTCACCACCACGTCAGCAGTGGTGTTCAGCCGATTGCGCAGCAACCGCGCGATGCCCTGAGCGTGGTCCTGGTCGATGGCGATGATCAGCCCGCCCGCGTCGGGCTGCTCGCGGCGGATCAGCTGCAGCCGGTCGTGCGCCTGGCCGAGCACCGTGCCCAACCAGTCGCCGTCGAGGCTGAGCGCGGTGCGCAGACGAGCCGACACCTGGTTCGAGGCGAGTTCGTCGGAGAAGTTCGCCCGTAGCACGTCGCCCGATGGCGTGCTCCATTCCATCTCGCCGTCGACACGCGGGAAGTACACCGGCCGCACGACGCCGCCGTCGCGCAGCGCCTCGGCGTAGCCGTACGTGTAGTCGCTGTGGGCCAGATCACCTTCGGCCGTGACGTCGTACCGCACGAACGGGATCCGAACGCTGTCGCTGCGAAACGGCGTACCCGAGAGGGCAAGGCGTCGCGCTGCCGTGCCGAATGCGGTGCCCACCCCGTCACCCCAGGCCTTCTCGTGCCCGGCGTGGTGAATCTCGTCGAGGATCACCATGCCGTTGTCGGCCAGCCCCCGCAGCTTGTCGGCCGCGGCGCCCATCGACACCTGTTGATACGTCGTGACGATGCCGTGCACGTCGCGAGCGATACCGCGGTCTGGTGCCCAGTCGGGGTCGAGTTGCAGACCCAGCCGGTGAGCTGCGAGCGACCACTGGATCTTCAGGTGGCTGGTGGGAGCGACCACCACGAGCTTGCGGCGGTCGCCTTCTGCGGCCCACTGGCTGAGCTGCAGGCGAGCGCAGGTGAGCGCGAACGTGGTCTTGCCAGCGCCAGGTGTGGCGACCGCAAGGAAATCCGGGCCGTCCGCGGCGCGGAACAAGTCGAACGCAGCGCGCTGCCAAGGGCGAAGGGTGACCGTACTCATGGGGGGACCTCGATTCTGGCCGGTCGCGGCCAAGGGTCCAACCCGTTCCCGAAGTCGGGCCGCCGTTCAGAGCATCTGTCCGCCGGCCACCTGGATGGTCTGCCCGGTCACCCAGCCGGCGTCGGCGTCGGCCAGGAACAGCACCACGCCGGCAATGTCGTCCGGTTGCCCACGGCGTGCGGCATGGGCAGCCAGAACCGACGCCCGAACCAGCAGCTCGAACCAGCAGCTCGAACCAGCAGCTCGAACACGGTGCAGCTCTGGCAGACTGGTGACCATGCTCGTTCGCTGAGTGAGTCGATCCGCCCCTATCCGCTCGACCCCAGGCCCACCGGCCCGACGCCGCCGCGAGCCGGAGCCACCTCCGGATGAGAAGGAATCCCCATGTCAGCTTCATTGTCGATCCGGCAGGTCACCGTCACCCGGGGTGCCAACACCGTGCTCGCTGACGTCGAACTGTCGGTCGCTCCGGGTCAACGAGTCGGGCTCGTCGGCCCGAACGGCGTCGGCAAGTCCACGTTGTTGGCCGTCGCCGCCCGACAGCTCACGCCCGACCGCGGCACCGTCGTCTGCGCACCGCCCACCGCACTGGTGGGTTGGCTCCACCAGGAACCCGAGCGATCGGACGAAACGGTGCACGCCGCGCTCCGTCGCCGCACCGGCGTTGCCGCAGCCGACCTCGAACTCGAAGCGGCGTCGGCCGACTTGGCGTCGGGCGACCCGGCTGCGGCCGATCGCTACGACACGGCGCTCACTTCCTGGTTGGCGCTCGGTTCCGCCGATCTCGACAGTCGCGTCGGCGAGGTGGCGAACGAGCTCGGCATCGACGTGCGGCTGCTCCACCAGCCCACGCTCTCGCTGTCGGGCGGCGAAGCGGCCCGGGTCGGCTTGGCGGCGTTGCTGCTGTCGCGCTTCGACGTGTACCTGCTCGACGAGCCGACCAATGATCTCGATCTCGACGGTCTCGACCGGCTGGAACGGTGGGTACTCGCTCAGGATGCCCCCATGCTGATCGTCAGCCACGACCGCCGATTCCTCGATCGGGTCATCACCGGCGTGGCCGAGATCGACCAGTTCGCCCACACCGTCGCGCTGTTCGGCGGCGGGTGGAGCACCTACCTGGAAGAGCGCGAGCGCGCCCAGCGGCACGCCTGGGAGCGGTTCGAGGAGTTCGATTCGCAGCGCAAGTCGCTGTCGGAACGAGCCCAACGCCAACGTGAATGGTCACAGCAGGGGCTCTCGAAGGTCAGGCGCAGCGACGAGCCCGACAAGAACATCAAGGCGTTCAAGCTCAACCAGACCGAACAGCTGGCTGGAAAGGCGGCGCAGACCAAGCGCGCCATCGACCGCCTCGATCAGGTCGACAAGCCGCGCGAGCCGTGGGAGTTGCGGTTGGAGATCCCCGACGTCGGTCGCAGCGGCGACGTGGTGTGCCGGGTGTCCGGTGCCGTGGTGCGCCACGGCGACTTCCAGCTCGGGCCGATCGACCTGCTCGTCGAGTTCGGCGAGCGGATCGCTCTCGTCGGCCACAACGGGTCGGGCAAGTCGACGCTGCTCGACGTGATGCTGGGCCGGCGCGAACCCGACGAAGGCGTGGCCCAACTCGGGCCCGGCGTGGTGGTGGGCGAGATCGAGCAGGTTCGCGCGCAGCTGGTGGGAACCGCCACGTTGCTGCGGGCGTTCATGGACGCCACCGGATGGGCGATCGCCGAGGCGCGCACACTGCTCGCCAAGTTCGGGTTGGTCGGCGACCATGTGGAGCGCCCCACCGAGTCGTTGTCGCCGGGGGAGCGGACCAGGGCCGCATTGGCGTTGATGATGGCCAACGGTGCCAACCTGTTGGTCCTCGACGAACCCACCAACCACCTCGATCTCCCAGCCATCGAACAGCTCGAGCAGGCGATCGACACGTTCCCCGGCACCCTCATCGTCGTCTCCCACGACCGCGAGCTCCTCAGCCGCATGCGCACCACCCGCACGGTCCAACTCGCCGCGGGCAGTGTCACAGCCCCTGGGTAGTCTCGCCGTATTGCTGACCATGCTGCGCTCGCTGCGTTTTCGCCCGCTGTGCGGGCGTGGTTCGCGTCGTCGTTCCCTGAGCCCACGCCACCGCAGGTCGCGGGCTGGCCGCACATCCAGGCTGGTCAGCACACGCTGATCTGTGCACCCACGGGGTCGGGCAAGACGCTCACGGCGTTCATGGCGTCGATCGATCGGCTGGTCACCACGCCCACGCCGGCCGAACGCACGCACCGAACTCGGGTGCTGTACATCTCGCCGCTTCGGGCGTTGGCGTTCGACATCGAGAAGAATCTGCGGTCGCCTCTCGCGGGCATCGGGCTGGCGGCCGAGCGCTTGGGAGAGCCGTTCGTGGAACCGCAGGTGGCGATGCGAACTGGCGACACCGCGTCGAACGAGCGGCAGCGGCTGATCCGTCGCCCACCCGACCTGCTCATCACCACGCCCGAGTCGTTGTACCTCATGCTCACGTCGTCGGCGGCCGAAACCTTGCGGGGCGTGGAAACCGTCATCGTCGACGAGATCCACGCCATGTCCACCACCAAACGCGGTGCTCATCTGGCGCTCTCACTCGAACGACTCACCGAGATCACCGACCGGCCATTTCAGCGCATCGGCTTGTCGGCCACGCAGCGTCCGCTCGAGGAGACCGCCCGCTTCCTCGGCGGATACGAAGACGACGGCTCGGCCAGGCCGGTGCGCATCGTCGATGAGGGCAGCCGCAAGACGCTCGACATCCAGGTGGTCGTGCCGGTCGACGACATGGCCAACCCTGGCGACTCGGTCGAGGGTCGCAGTATTTGGCCCAGCATCTACCCCAGGGTGCTCGACCTCGTGATGGAGCACCGCTCCACCATCATCTTCTGCAACGCTCGCCGAGCGGCCGAGCGGCTCGCCGCCAAACTCAACGAGTTGGCCGCCGATCGGGGCATCGATAGTGGCGTCGACGGTGCCGACCTCGTCAAGGCCCACCACGGCTCGCTCGCACGCGAGCAGCGGGTCATCATCGAAGACCAACTCAAGCGGGGCGAGTTGCGCGCCATCGTCGCCACCTCGTCACTGGAGTTGGGTATCGACATGGGTGCCGTCGATCTCGTCATTCAGGTGGAATCGCCCGGCGCGGTGAGCCGTGGCATGCAACGCGTGGGGCGCGCCGGTCACCAGATCGGTGAGCCCAGCAAAGGCACGATCTTCCCGAAGCACCGTGGCGACCTCGTCGAATCGGCCGTGGTGGCGCGGCGCATGATCGACGGCGACATCGAACACACTCGCTACCTGCGCAACCCGCTCGACGTGCTGGCGCAACAGATCGTGGCGCACGTTGCGTCGAACGGTGACGTGCCGTTGGCCGACCTGTCGTCGTTGGTTCGCCGGTGTGCCTGCTTCCACGAGCTGTCGAATGACCTCTTCACGAACGTGCTCGATCTGCTCGCCGGTCGTTACCCCAGCGACGAGTTCAACGAGCTGCGCCCGCGTGTTGTGTGGGATCGGGTGAACGACACGGTTCGCGCGCGCGACGGGTCGAAACGTCTGGCGGTCACCAGTGGCGGCACCATTCCCGACCGCGGGTTGTTCGGTGTGTTTCTGCCCGATGGCACCCGAGTGGGCGAACTCGACGAAGAGATGGTGTACGAGTGTCGTCCCGGCGAAGCGTTCGTGCTCGGCGCTTCCACGTGGCGCATCGAAGACATCTCGTTCGAACGGGTCACCGTCACTCCGGCACCTGGCGCTCCGGCGCGCATGCCGTTCTGGCACGGCGACCGGCCGGGGCGTCCGCTCGAACTCGGCCGGGCCATCGGTGAGTTCTGCCGAGAGTTGCGCGACTTGTCGCCCGCGGCTGCTTTGCTCAAGCTCACCGAGCACTACGCCCTCGATGATCTCGCCGCCGGCAACGTGGTGCAGTACCTGTCGGAACAGGCTGCCGCAACCGGTGTGGTGCCCGACGATCGAACCATCGTGGTCGAGCGCTTCCGCGACGAGATCGGCGACTGGCGGGTGTGCGTGCTCAGCCCGTTCGGCACACCGGTTCATGCCCCGTGGGCCATGGCCATCGAGCGGCGGCTGGTCGAGCGGTACGACCTGCCGGTGGAAACGATGTGGGGCGACGACGGCATCGTCATCCGGTTGCCCGACTCCATCGTCGACCTCGATCTGGATCTGTTCGTCATCTCTCCCGACGACATCGACGAACTCGTGGTCGCATCGCTGCCGCAGACGTCGATGTTCGCAGCCCGGTTCCGCGAGTGCGCCGGGCGAGCCCTGCTGTTGCCGCGGCGCCGGCCCGATCAACGCACGCCGTTGTGGCAACAACGCCAGCGGGCCGCCGACTTGTTGTCGGTCGCTTCCAAACATCCCACGTTTCCGATCCTGCTCGAGACCTCGCGCGAGTGCTTGCAAGATGTCTTCGACGTGCCCGCCCTTCGCGAGGTGCTCGGTCTGTTGCAGCAGCGTCAGATCCGTCTGGTACATGTCGACACGGTGGCCGCAAGTCCGATGGCGTCGAGTTTGTTGTTCTCGTGGATCGCCGCGTACATGTACGAGGCCGACGCCCCGTTGGCAGAGCGTCGCGCCGCTGCCCTGTCTCTCGATCGCGATCTGCTTCGTGAACTCCTCGGTTCCGAAGAGCTGCGCGAGCTGCTCGACCCTGGCGTGCTCGCCGACGTCGAACTCGAGCTGCAAAGTCTCAGCGAACACCGCCAAGCCCGCACAGCCGACGAGTTGCACGACGTGCTCCGCAAGGTCGGCGACCTCACCCAGCGCGAGATCGAACTGCGCTGCGTCGCCGACGTTTCCGGCGCTGCGATCGCCGAGTTGATCCATCAGCGTCGCGCCATCGTGATCGGGGTGGGTGACGAGCAGCGGTACATCGCAGCCGACGACGCGGCGCGATACCGCGACGCGTTCGGGTGCGCGTTGCCCACCGGTTTGCCGTTCGCGTTCACCGAAGCGCAGCCGGCACCGCTCGAGCAGATCGTCGCCCGGTACGCGCGCACCCACGGCCCGTTCGTCGCGGCCGAAGTGGCGCGCCGGTTTGCAGCGCCGGTCGAGCGCATCGAGGGCGCGATTGCAGGCTTGGCAGGTGCCGATCGGCTGGTGCTGGGCGAGTTCCGGCCCGGCGGCGTCACCCGTGAATGGTGTGATATCGACGTGCTCCGGCAGCTGCGACGCCGGTCACTGGCTGTGCTGCGCAACGAGGTCGAGCCGGTGGAACAGCACGTGCTCGCCCGGTTCCTGCCCGAGTGGCACGGGTTCAACAGCACCCGACGCACCGACGACACGCTGCTCGACGTGATCGGCATGCTCGCCGGCGCCCCGCTCGTCGCGTCCACGCTCGAACGCGACGTGCTTCCACCGCGCGTGCGCGGGTACACGCCCGCAATGCTCGACCAATTGTGCACCGGGGGAGAGGTCGTCTGGGTGGGGTCGTCGGCGATCGGTAGTCGCGACGGCCGAGTGCGCCTGTGCTTTGTCGACCAGCTCGCCTTTCTGGCACCGGGATGGGAAGTTCCCGCCGTCCCCAACGAGCCCATCCACGCTGCCCTCAGAGCTCACCTCACGCACAGCGGTGCGACATTCTGGCCGCAGCTGCGAGCCGCCGAACCACAGGCCACCGATGTTGAAATGCTGGCGGCGTTGTGGGATCTCGTGTGGGCAGGCGAGGTCACCAACGATTCGCTGGCACCTCTGCGGGCGTACCTGGCCGGTGGCGGCGTGGCCTCGAAACGGCCATCGAAAGCAAGTGCACGCTCGATGTCGCGGCCGCGCCCTGGTCGGCTCACCCGGGTGGGGCCACCGGCGGGGGCCGGTCGCTGGAGCCTCGTTGCGCCATTGCTCGCCCCATCACCCAGCAGCACCGAAGCGGCCCACGCTCAGGCACTGCAGCTGTTGGAGCGCCACGGTGTGGTCACTCGTGAAGCGGTACTGGCCGAGGGAGTGTTGGGTGGCTACGCCTCGGTCTACGGTGTGCTCAAAGTCTTGGAAGAGCGAGGTCGCGCCCGCCGCGGCTACTTCGTGGCCGGGCTCGGAGCCGCTCAGTTCGCGGTGCCGGGCGCGGTCGACCGCTTGCGTTCGCTGAAAGACGACGCCGATTCCGAGGCTGCGCAGTCAGCGATCGTTCTTGCGTCCACCGACCCTGCGCAGCCATACGGTGCCACCCTGGCTTGGCCCGAGACCACTGGTCGGCCAGCACGCACTGCAACGTCGGTCGTCATCATGTTCAACGGGTATCCGTACGCCTGGTTCGACCGCAGTTCTCATCACCTCGTCACCTTCGCGCCGCAGATGCGGCCCGAAGGGTTGGGAGCCGCCGCCGGCGCGCCATGGGCAACGGCGCTCGCGGAGTTGGTGAAGTCGGGCCGAGCGTCATCGGTCGAGGTTCGTAAGGCCAATGGCGAAACGCCCACCGATACCATCCGGGGCGAGCTGCTCGCGGCGGGGTTCGTCGATGGGTATCGCGGGCTCGCGATCAGGCGGTAAGTCGCGAGTCTTGGCCGTCGGCCACTTCGCCCGCATCGGCCACCTGGTCACGGCCGTGGCGTTTGGCCACGAACAGCGCTTGATCGGCGGCTGCCATCGTGCGATCGATCTGGCTGCCGGGGCCTTCGGCCACCCCTGCCGACACCGTCACCCGCACACCGCCCGCACCGGCGAGCTCGCGAGAAGCGGTCACGATCCGATCGGCCACCTTGCGCGCTGAGTGTTGGTCGGCTCCGGGGAGGATGATGCAGAATTCTTCGCCGCCGTATCGGTACACCACGTCGTCAACGCGTACCTGCTGCGTCAACACCGTGCTCACCTGGCGCAACAGTTCGTCGCCAGCTGCGTGCCCGTGCTCGTCGTTGACCGACTTGAAGTGGTCGATGTCGACCATGATCACGGCGGCGAGCCGTTCCAACCGCGGGTCGGTCGTCAGAATTGTGTTCAGGTCTTGATCGAGGCGGCGGCGATTGGCGAGGCCAGTCAACGAGTCGCGCCATGCCAAGTCCGCTGCCGCAAGGTCTTTCGGTTCGTGACGCAGGGTGGTGTTCAGCGCCACGGCACCGAGGACCAGCAACGCGATCGCGGCGACGATGATCAGTCCCACCGAGTCGCGCCCACCGGTGGTCGGCCCTTCGGAGATCACTGCCTCGGGTGTGGAGGCAATCCGTAGGAGGTCGCCGATGGCCGCCCGGTAGACCACCTCTTCCGGTCGAAGTTCGCTGGCATCGGCCGAGCCGTCGGGCAGGCGTTGCATGGCTGATCGGATGGCTGCGGTGAGGTCGACGTTGAGCTGGTCGAACCGTTGCAGCAGCGCGAACCCCTCGGCGTCGATCTCAGCGAGTTGCAACCCGGCTTCGGCGAGTCGGCTCGGCGAGTCCACGGTGCCAGGGTCGGTGATGGTGACGAGCGCGAGTTCCTCGGCGATCAGCGCAGCTGCATCGGTGGCGAGCGCGCGAACTTCGTCGCTGGTGTCGACGGTGGCGGCGGCATCGCCTGCCGACATCCACACGGCGGCTCCAAGAATCAATACGGCGTGTCGCAGTTTGGGCACGACCACTCATCGGCCATGCTGCGTCTCGACTTGAGTGTCAGCGGTTGCGCGATGAAAGAGTCAGCGGACGGAATTCTTGGCCGAGACCGAACGCAAACCCGCCCATGCGAGTGAACTGATCGCACTGGCCACCTCATCGGGGTCGAACGGCTCGCCCGATTCGATCAACTTGCGGCTCGCCCCGGCAGCGAGCCCGATGAGCCCGTGCGCCAGTGTCTCGCGCATGACCGGGTCGAGATCGACCGCGATGAGCGGCGCGATTGCCTGGGCGGCGCGGTCACTGATGACGCGCAACTGATCGGTGAATTCTGGATCGTGGCGGGCACCACCGCCATAGATCAGCATGAACTCGTCGTGGCGCTGGGCAACCCAACGGAAGTAGGCGAGGAACCCGAGTTCGGTCTGTTCGCGCCCGTTGGTTGCTTCGGCGGTTGCGGTGGTGATGGCCGCGATCATGCGATCGCCCACATCGTCGATCAATGCCCGGTACAGGTCGTCCTTTGAATCGAAGTGCTGATACAGCACCGGCTTCGTGACTCCCGCCGCGTCGGCGATGTCGTTCATGGAAGCGCCGTGATACCCGCCATGCCCGAACACGTCGACGGCTACGTCGAGGATCTGGATACGCCGGGCGTCAGCGGTCAATCGAAGTGAACTCATGGGTTACCGGAGGGTAACAGAAGGTTCGCTACAGGCCGCGCTCGATGTCGTCGCGTTCAGCAGCTTTCACCGCGTATCCGAGCACGATGCTCGGTGCGAGCAGGATGAACGAGACCACCATGCACACCACGACGAGGGTCGCCATGGTCGACGAGAAGCCGAACACGAATGCCATGACGAACAACGCCATCGCCAGCGCAAGGATGAGATAGCCGACTCGATTGGCCAGCAGTGTCCAACGGGCGAACTGTTGACGCCTTCGTCGGACGGGGTCGATGTCGGTACTCATGTGGCGGTCCAGCGTAGGGATGCGGATGCGCAACGAGAACGTGCGCGAAACTCTGCTGGTGACTTCGAACGCGACGACACGGGCGATGCTCGACGGCGGCACCGGCGCGCTCGCCGGGGTGAGTGCCCGTGCGAGTGCCGGTGAGGGTGCCAGTCTGAGTGCCGGTGTGACTGCCGATGTGACTGAGGTGTACCACTACAGCGCCGACGGCACGATTCGCCGATTTGCACCCCAGGTGCCATCGACCAACCCCAGCCATCCGCCTGCGGTGTGGGCGATCGATGGTCATCACGCGCCGCTGTATTGGTTTCCGCGTGATTGCCCGCGCGTCAGCGTCTGGGCGAACGACCCTGATCAGCAAGCCCGACTGACCGAGTTGTTTGCGACCGAAGCGAGCCGCATTTGCGCCGCCGAGTCGTCGTGGGTCACCGCCATCTGTGCCAGCCGGGTGTATCGATACTCCTTCGATGCTGCCGATTTCGCCCCGTCGGGCGAGTCCGCCGGTCGATACATCTCGCTGACGGCGGTACACCCGGTGCGCGTGGAACCCATCGATGACCTGCTCGGCCTGCACGCCGAGCACGACGTGGAACTGAGATTCACCCCGCGCTTCGGCCCGTTGGTCGACCAGATGCTGGAATCGGGACTCCCGTTCGCCTTCGTGCGCATCCGCGACGCCAAGCGCTGATTTGTCATCGGCCATTCACATCGCCGGTCACACGTCAGCCAGCGGCAGCGAATATTCTGCCGTCATGCCACGAGGTCGCAGAACAGTTGTCGCATCGTCACTCGCGTTGTTTGTGCTCGCCGGATGCGGCGGCAGTGATGATCCCCCTGCCGCCGCGGACGAATCATCCGCGGCCGCTACCGACGCCGAATCGACTGTGGCATCCGACGACACCCCGGCCGCTCCTGCCTCCGAGCCACCGTCGGGTGGCGGCCTGGGCATGGGTGCCGAGACGTGGGCCAGGCAGCTCAAGGTCGCGTTACGCGCCGACGACTACACGGTCGACGGCAACACCGTCACCTTGATGCTCGGCGACGGCGTCGCCGCCGATGGCGAGTCGGCCTGCGGTGTTGCCGCAGCCACCTCCGGAACCAACGTCGCGGTGGTGCTGTCGTACCCCGATGGCGATGTGGCCTGCTGACCACACTCCCGAGCGTCTACTCGTCGGTTGGCCAATCGTCGGGCGTCGGCGTCACAATCTGTTCTGCGGGAGCGTGAGCCAGCACGTTCGATACGTATGACGACACCGTTTCCTCCATCCCCACGTCGCCGCCGGCGCGTTCGGACAGAAACCAGCGATGCTCGAGCACCTGGTGGTAGAGCTCGGCGGCGTCCAACTTGCCCGACAGTTCCGGCGGAATGCCGGCGAGCGCTCGATCGAACCGCTCCTCCAACCAGTGATCCGCGGCGATGACCTCTTTGATCTTCTTGCCGCTGCGTTGTTCGAGCACCGCTCGGTAGCGACTGATGTCGTTGAGTAGCCGCCGCGCTTGGTTCTCGCCGGCATGGATGCCGGTGAGGTTGCGGAGACGGTGAGCGTGGAATCCGTGCTCCACCACCCTGGGGACGAGCCGAAGGCGTTCGCCGTCTTCGGTGCTCACCAGTTCCAGCTCAGCGGCATCGAATCCGAGTTCGTGAAGTCTGCGGAGTCGTTGATCCACTCGGAACGTCTCGTCGGCGTTGAACTCGTCCACGCCGGTCAGTTCCAACCAGAGCTGGTTGTAGGAGTGCTCGATGGCGAGAGCCGTCTCGACCGGGTCGATGCCGTCTGCGAGCGAGCCGGCCGCTTGCAGATCCAGCAGCCCGCCGATCACGTTCTCGGTCGCGATCAAAATGTCCAACCGCCGTTGACCGTCGCTGAGCTTTTCGTGGCTTTCGCCGGTCTCGACGTCGATGATGTAGGCGGCCAGCGCGCCCGCATCTCGACGGAACAGCGTGTTCGAGAGCGAACAGTCACCCCAGTAGAAGCCTGCGAGATGGAGTTGTACCAACAGCCCGGCCAGGGCGTCCAACATTCGTTGGCCGAGGTATGGGATGCCGATGCCGCTGCGTGAGAGCAGCGTTCGGTAGGGCAACGAGAACTCGAGATGCCGAGTGATGAGGAGGCCCTCTGAGTTGCTGCGGCCTGTCACGACGCCGACCACCTCGGCCGTGGGCAGCCCCGCTTCTGCGAGTTCGCGAAGCAGACGCCACTCGCGTTCGGCCAGTGGATCGGGAAGCTCTTTGACCACATAGGCAATCGGCCCTGCCACCATGCGGACCACATGGCGGTGCAGGCCGGTGACCTCGCGCAGGTTGTCGATCGTCCACTCTTGGAGTGGTTGGTCAAACGGCCAGTTGACCACGCTGACGTGTTCAGCGGCGTTGACGAGTTGCAGACGCACGGCTCACCTCAACTGACGCGCCGGGTTGCGACTGGTTCGGCAACTACTGGGTTCGTCCGATCGAGTCGCCCGTGACGAGGTCGAAGGTGTGGAGGCGCAAGGTGTCGACGCCCAGTCGTACGCGCTCGCCGGCCTTCACCGGGTGGCGTGGATCGACCGACGCGATGATCGTGGAATCAACGCGGTCTGACAGTTCCACTCCGGTGTCGACAGCTCGCACCGACGGTGCGTCCACGGTGCAGTGGACCAACAACTCCGAGCCGAGCATCTCTACCAGATCCACACCGACTTCGATGGATGCCGTGCCGTCGCCGCCGATCGTCTCCGACCGGATGCCCACCGCGACCTCGCGACCGTCGTAGCTGCGCAATCCCTTCAGGCGGGCGGCCGACTCTCCGGTGAGCTGGATGCTCTGGCCGCCGAATTTCAGCTCGATCGTGTCGTCGTCGCCGACGGCTACCGACCCGCGTACCACGTTCATCGACGGTGAGCCGATGAACTGGGCCACGAACAGGTTCTCCGGGCTGTCGTACAGCTCAGATGGGCTGGCGCACTGCATCAGCACCCCGGCCCGAAGGACGGCGACGCGGTCTCCCATGGTCATCGCTTCGATCTGGTCGTGGGTGACGTACATCGTGGTGACCCCGAGACGGCGTTGCAGCTTGGAGATTTCGGCCCGCGTCTGCACACGAAGCTTTGCGTCGAGGTTCGAGAGGGGCTCGTCCATCAAGAACAGCTTGGGGTTGCGCACGATGGCGCGGCCCATCGCCACACGTTGACGCTGGCCACCCGACAATTGACCGGGCTTGCGGTCGAGCACGGCGGTGAGCTCGAGGAGCTCGGCCACCTCAGCGACCTTGGCGGCGATCTCGGCTTTGTCGGTCTTGCGCAACTTCATGGCGAAGCCGATGTTGGCGGCGACGGTCATGTTCGGATAGAGCGCGTAGCTCTGGAACACCATCGCGATGTCTCGCTGCTGCGGCCCCATGGAGTTGACGACGACGTCGTCGATCAACAGTTCGCCGCCACTGATGTCTTCGAGGCCGGCGACCATGCGAAGCACGGTGGACTTGCCGCAGCCCGACGGGCCGACGAGGACGAGGAACTCGCCGTCGTGGATCTCGAGATCGAGTCCGGGAACCGCTTCGAATCCGTTCTCGTAGCGCTTTTGAAGATTTCGCATTTGGACGGTGGACATGATTTACCCCTTCACACTTCCGGCCAGCAGGCCACGTACGAAATATCTCTGCAAACTCAGGAAGACGATCAGCGGGATGATCATCATGATGAAGGCACCTGCGGTGAGCAGCTGCCAGTCGTTGCCGCGGGAGCCAACCATATCGACCATGACCTTGGTCATCGGTTGATTGTCGGGCGAACCCGCGAACACCTTTGCGACCAGGAGATCATTCCACACCCACAGGAACTGGAAGATGCCAATGGACGCCAACGCCGGTACGGACAACGGCAACACGATGCGGGTGAAGATGGTCATGTGGCTGGCACCGTCGACCCGGGCCGCTTCGATGACCTCGCGCGGGAGCCCACCGATGAAGTTCTTCAGAAGGAAGATCGCCAGCGGCATGGCAAAGATGGCGTGCGCCAGCCAGACCGCCCCGATACCGCCCTGCACCGGCGAGTACCACGCATCACTCGAGATCCACTTGAGCAACGGGATGAGGCACATCTGCAACGGGACGACCATCAAACCGACCACCGCGACGAACATCCAGTCGCGACCTTTGAAGGTCATCCACGAGAAGGCGTACGCCGCAAAGGCGGCGATGATGATGGGGATGATCGCACCTGGAAGCGTGATGCGGATGGAGTTCCAGAAGTAGGTACTGATGGGTTCGCCACCGATTTCGGTGGCCAACACGTCTCGGTAGTTCGTCATGGTGACGTCGGGGCTGGCGAAGAACTCCCACCAACCCGTCGTCTTGATCTCGCGCTCGGGACGGAACGACGACACGAACAAGCCGAGCGTGGGGATGGTCCAGAACGCGGCGATGATCCATACGACGATCTGACCGGTTCGGCTGGTCGTCTTCTTGGCGATCTTCGAGCTCACGGGCGACTGGTCATCCAGCGCAGCGTGAACGTCGAGCGGACCCGCCTGTGGGAGTGTGGTGTCGGTCATCAGGACTCCCTCAGCTGCTTCTGGTTGCGAGCGTTGATGAACACGACCGGTATCACCGCGATGAACAGGATCACAGCAAGCGCCGCGCCGTAACCGGGCAAACCTTGCGTGAAGCTCTTGGTGTACATGTCGTTGGCGAGCACGTTCGAGTCGTTGAGGCCGGCGGTCATGGCTTGCACGATGTCGAAGATCTTGAGCACGGCGATCGTGATCGTCGTGGCCACGGTGATGATCGTCGTCTTGATGTAGGGCAGCACGATGCGGAAGAACGCCTGCCGATCGGTGGCACCATCGATCTTGGCGGCCTCCACCAGGTCGTCGGGGACACCTTTCATCGCCGCTGAGATGACCACCGTGGCGAACCCGGCTTGGATCCAGATGACCACGATCACCATGAAGATCGTGTTGAGCCCGGGCAGGAACGACGACTCGATGCCGAAGAAGGTGTTGTCCTGTAGCCAGTACTGCGCGTCCTGTTTGCCGGGCAACACCGGGTCGAGGCCCGTCCAGACCCAGTTGAGCAAGCCGAACTGACTCGACGGGTTGTTGGCGTACACGAACCGCCAGATGATGCCCGCGCCGACCATCGAGATCGCGGTGGGCAGGAAGATCAAGGCCTTGGCGATGGGTTCGCCGCGCATGTTGTCGGCGAAGCGAGCGATGATGATGCCGATGATCACGCTGAACGTGGTGACCAGAATGACCCACCAGATGTTGTTCCGCAGCACCAGCAGGTTGTCTTCACTGCCGAACAGGTCGCGATAGTTGCCGAGGCCGTACCACTGGTCGGGTTGGGGTCCCTTGTAGAACGACAGTTGGGCGGTACGCAGTGACGGGACGATCAACCCGCCAAAGAGCAGCGCAAGGGCGGGCCCGACGAACACGGCGACTCGCGCCCGCTCGCGCCATGGCTCGGGGAGCTGACTGGCCAACCAATAGAGGAGCCAGATCACCCCCAGGAAGCCGCCGATACCGACGACGACGATGAGCAGAGTTTGTAGAAGTGCCCCCATTGAATTCCCCCAGCTGTCGAATCGTGAGTGTTCGCCGTTCATCGATGCCCCGCCGCCTGAGGCGACGGGGCATCAACAGTGCGTGTTCGAACGGACCTATCGTCCGTTCAGGTGTCCGTTCAGGACGGCCAGCTCTCCTCGACGCCCGTGAGGACCTCTTCGCTGCTGTCGCCGCTGACCCAGTTGATCATTTCCGACCAGAAGGTGCCGGCACCGACGGCGCTGGGCATGAGGTCGGATGCATCGAACCGGAACACGTCGGCTTCCAACAGTGCCTCTTGGAAGCTGCGCTCGAGCGGATCGGTGATGAGCGACGTGTCGCCGCCCTTGTGAGCGGTGAAGTAGTTGCCCAACGCCATACGAGCGTTGGCCCAGTCGGCGCTGGCGAGGAACGTTGCGACCTCGAGCGTCTCGGGCTTGTCGTTGAACGCACCGATGAGCTCGCCGCCGCCGAGCATCACGGTCGGGTCGCCTTCGCTCGCGACCGGCAGGTAGAAGGCGTTGATCTCGCCGTCGGGGCCCTTGGTCGTGCCTTCGGGGAACTGGTTGCCGTAGAAGCTCGCCATGCGGTACATGTAGCAGCCGCCGTCGAGCAGCGGCAGGCCGCCGTCGTTGAAGGTGGTTCCCTGGATGCTGCCGACGCCGTTGAGGACGTAGTCCTCGTTCTTCACGATCTCGCCGGCCTTGTCGAGCGCCGCGACGAGCGCAGGATCGTTGAACGGGATCTCATGCTTGTGCCACTGGTCGTACACCTCAGGACCGGCGAAGCGCAGCACGGCGTCTTCCATCCAGTCGGTCAGCGGCCAACCGGTCGCCTGATCGGAACCGGCGGCGACGCACCACGGCTTGCCACCGTCGGCGACGATCTGGTCGGACAGCTCGACCATGGCGTCCCACGTGGTCGGAACCTCGTAGCCGCCTTCGGCGAACTTCGACGGGTTGTACCAGACGAAGCTCTTCACGTTGGCACCGAACGGCGGCCCGTAGAACGTGCCGTCGACGGTGCCGAGGTCGGACCAGCCGGCGACGAAGTCGTTCTTGGCGACGTCTTCGAGGCTGGAGAGTGG
>DATKCX010000005.1:0-20615 GCA_035512975.1 Ilumatobacter sp. | reverse complement strand
GCGCTCGACGTGCTCGGTGCCGAGGGGGAATGGGTGCCGTGCATTCACTCGGTCGGCGCACCGCTCGCCCCCGGCGAAGCCGACTCACCGTGGCCGTGCAACCCCGACAACAAGTACATCGTTCACTTCCCAGCCACTCGGGAGATCTGGTCATACGGCTCGGGCTACGGCGGCAACGCGCTGCTCGGCAAGAAGTGCTTCGCTCTTCGAATTGCATCCGTGATGGCGCGCGACGACGGCTGGCTGGCCGAGCACATGCTGATTCTCAAGCTCACCAACCCAGCCGGCGAGGCGAAGTACATCGCCGCTGCGTTCCCGTCGGCGTGCGGCAAGACGAACTTGGCGATGCTCGTTCCCACGATCCCAGGCTGGAAAGCCGAAACCATCGGCGACGACATCTGCTGGATGAAGTTCGGTGACGACGGACGCCTCTACGCCATCAACCCTGAAGCTGGCTTCTTCGGCGTAGCTCCGGGCACCGGCGACGACACGAACGCCAATGCCATGGCCACCTTGTGGGGCAATGCGATCTACACCAACACCGCACTCACCGACGACGGCGACGTGTGGTGGGAAGGCATGAACGACACTCCGCCAGCGCGTGCCACCGACTGGAAGGGGAACCCCTGGAACCCCGAGAGCGACACCCCGGCAGCGCATCCCAACGCGCGCTTCACCGTGCCCGCGAACCAGAACCCCGTGTGCGCCCCGGAGTGGGAAGACCCAGCAGGTGTGCCGATTTCGGCCATCTTGTTCGGCGGACGCCGTCGCACCACGGTGCCATTGGTCACCGAAGCGTTCGACTGGGAGCACGGCGTGTTCCTCGGCTCGATCATGGCGTCGGAGACCACGGCGGCCGCGGCTGGCGCGGTGGGCAATCTGCGCTTCGACCCGATGGCGATGCTGCCGTTCTGCGGCTACAACTTCGCCGACTATTTCGCCCATTGGCTGGCCATCGGCAAGTCCACCGACGAGTCCAACCTGCCGAAGATCTTCTTCGTCAACTGGTTCCGCCGCGACGAAGACGGGCGCTTCTTGTGGCCGGGATTCGGCGAGAACAGCCGCGTGCTGAAGTGGGTCTTCGAGCGCACCAACGGTGACGCCGAGGCAATCGACACGCCAATCGGCCGACTGCCGACCGAAGCCGCGCTCGACCTCACCGGGCTGAATGTGAGCGACGAGGATCTGCACACACTGCTGGCAGTCGACGCCAACGGGTGGGCCGGCGCGATCCCGCAGATTCGCGAGCACTACGCGGTGTTCGGCGACAAGTTGCCTGCGTCGCTCCAGATCGCAGTCGACACGCTCGAAGCGAACCTCGCCACCTCTGACCGGTAGCGCCCGGTCCGCTGACTCTCCAGCGCTACCGAGCAGCCCGTGCCATGAGTACTGCTGGCACAGGGATCTTGTCGGCGAAACGTGCGGCAAGTGGGCCGACGATCGCGAGCGTCAGCACGTAAGCGGCAGCGAGCGCGCCAAGATCAGGCCCATCGACGAGTGTGCTGCCGAGCGCCGCGATCACGATGGAGAACTCTCCGCGGGCCACGAGCGCCGTACCAGCGCGCACTCGCCCGCGCACGCCCACCCCCGATCGACCGGCCGCGTACCATCCGGTCGACATCTTCGTCGCCACCGAGATCAGTGCGAGCGCCACGCCCGGCAGGAACACCGACTTGAGATCACTGGGGTCGATACGGAACGAGAAGAACAAGAAGAACGTGGCGGCGAACAGGTCACGCAGCGGCGAAATGAGTTCCATGGCCCGCTCCCCCACGTCACCGGTGAGCGCCAGTCCGACCAGGAACGCCCCGATCGCTCCCGACACCTCGATGCTCTGCGCCAACCCGGCCACGAGCAGCGTGAGACCGAACACCGCCAACAGAAGGTTCTCGTTCGACCCACCGGCCAGCATCGCGGTGAGTTGGCCTCCGAACCGGAGCGCCCCCCACAAGATGACGAAAACGGCTGTCACCGCGATGACCACCGCGAGGCTGGTCTCAGCCGCTGTGCCTCCGATGACGAGCGCCGCCACCACCGGGAGATACACCGCCATCGCCAGGTCTTCGATGACCAGGATGTTCAGGATCGACGGTGTCTCGCGGAATCCGAGCCGGTCGAGATCGAACAGCACTTTCGACACGATGCCCGACGATGACACCCAGGTCACTCCGCCCAGCAGCACCGCCGCCAACGGGCCCCACCCCAGCAGGAGGCCGAATGCGACGCCTGGAAGCGCGTTGGCGAGCATGTCGAAGGTTCCCGGTCGTACGCCGGTGCGCAAGCCATCCCGCAGCTCGTCCTGGTCGTACTCGAGACCAAGGGCCAACAGCAACAACAGCACGCCGATCTCGGCGGCGAGCGAGATGAAGTCTTCGGTGAGGTCGAGGGTGACCACTCCACCCTCCCCAACTGCCAGGCCGGCCAGCAGATAGAACGGCACGGCACTGATGCCGATGCGACCAGCGATGCGACCGAGGAACGCCAGGACCAGGACCACGCCGCCGATCTCGATGAAGGCGCGAGCTGTCTCGGCGGAGCCAGCTGCGATCACGGGCGCAGCAGACCTCGTAACGCAGCGAGGCCGTCGCGTGTGCCGACTGCCACGATCGTGTCACCTGCGGCGAACTCGAACAATGGCTCGGGTGCCGGCACCGTGGTCGCGCCACGGATCACGGCGACGATCGACACGCCGGTGCGCGTGCGGTACATCCCGTCGGCGATCGAGGCACCGGCGGCAGGCGAATCGGGAACGATCTCGACCCACTCGAACCACAGGCCTTCGATCTGCTGTTGCACCGCACCGATGCTCTCGGTGACCTGGCTCGCACCGAGCAGGGCACCGAGCGTGCGCATGTCATCTTCGTCGAGGTGCAGCATCGACGTGCACATGTCGGGATCCTCGCGGTCATACACGAGCAGGTCGGCGCGTCGGTCGTGGTGCTCGAGCACGCCCACGACGGTGCCGTCGTGGGTGGTGAACTCGTGGCGCACTCCGACGCCGGGAAGCTTGGTCTCACGAACGATGGCCATGCGCCCATTGTGGCGGAAAAGCTACAGAACCAACTCGCGCAGACCGAGTCCCATGATGAACAGACAGCCAAACCCGTAGAGCAGTGTCTCTTTGCCCTTCACGAAGCCGCTCGACCGGTAGCTGTACAGAATTCCGACGGCGATGATGCCCGAGAACCCATACAGCGCATGCATGTCGCGGAGTTCCACCCCGGGACGCTGCGAGTACACCGCACCGATCAGCGCCTGCACGAATGTGGTGAGTTGGGCGGCGATCACCGTGGCCCACATCGGCCGGCCCTCCAGCCGTGGGACGCGGTACGCCAGCAGACACCACACTCCGGCGAACGCGTTCACTCCGATGAGCACCCACCCGAACGTGACGTGAAGGTCGAGCACGTCAGTTGCCGCAGCCGTAGCCGCCAAACATCACCGTGACGAAGTCGTCGGAGCCGACGCCGCTGAGCAACCCATAGAACGAGTCCGACACGTAGAAGTTCGAGGGAATGTCGAGCTCGGCGTCGCCATCATTGAGCGACACCTCGGGGAACTCGGCCACCAGATCGACGACGCGCCCTCCCAACGTGAGTCCGCTGGGCGTGCGCAGGCCGACGGGCTCGTCACCGATCTCGCCGACCCGGCCGTACTCCCAACCGATGAAGTGGTCGCGACCAGCCGAGTAGATCGACACATCTCCAAACAACAACGACAGCACACCCCAGTCGACGCGGCGCGCCTGTGTGCCGTCGCAGGCCGCGAAGTCGAATGGGTCGACCCAGCCCGTATCACCGGTATTGCCACCGAGGATCGACGTGACGTATTCGATCACGCCGTCGGGGGACGCACCGAAGATCGCCGAACCGATGCCGTCAGCGGTGAGCTGAAGCTCTTGAATCGCCAGTGGTTCGGTGGTGGGCGGAACCGTCGGTTCGGTGGGCACCGTGGTGCTGATGACGATCGGAAGCGTCTCGACAGGCGCAGCGACCACGGTGGTAGCCGTGGAGATCGGAGCGGTTTCCAGCGTCGCCGGGGCCGATTCGATCAGACCGGTTGCAGGTGGTGCGGGGGCGGTCGTCGGTGGGACGGTGGTGGCTGCACTGGTCGGAGTGATCGTCGATTCGACCGTGGTGGTCTCGTCATTGCCGAGCACACCGCATGCGCCGACCGCAAGGCACAGCGTGATGACCGTGGCACCGCGGTTGATCCACGACGGGCGAATCATGCGGTCGTTGGTTTCCATCGACTCATTGTGCTCGACATGCGTTCGGATTCCGCGGCACGCTCGAACGTCGCATGTCGGATCCGTCCGTCAGACGTGGTCGAACATCCAACCCGGCTCGACCCCGGGCGGCCGGCCCCACTCGATGAACCACTCGGTACCGAACGCGTCGGCGAACGCCTCGTCTGGCAGGGCGAGGAAAAAGCTCGTGTCGGTGATCTGACTCGAGTGAGCGGCCAGTGCGGCGCGCTTCACGCCGACGAACTCGGTGACATCGACAGCCATGGTGAGCTCGGCCTCGGGTGTTCCCATGGGATTGCCGTCGTCCATGGGGCCGTCGGGGTTCCAGTCCTCCTCGTCTGTCATCAACCCGGCTTCGCGAGCAGCTGCCATCTGGCGCCGCATGGAGTCACGATTCATCGACGATTCGAACACGCGCAGGTTCGGAAGTTCGTCGGCCACCAACTGTGCGGCCCTTTTGCCCACGCGATGCACCTGGATGTGGTCGGGATGCCCGTAGCCGCCGTGCCAGTCGTAGATCGTGAACACGGTCGCCTGCTCGGAGCGCAGCACATCGGCAACCCGCTGGGCGGCGACCTCGACGTCGGTCTTCCAGAACGACTCTCCGTGCTCGTTGCCGTCCCACCCGGTCATTCCCGAGTCGCGGTACCCCAGCCACTCCACCCGATCGATACCGATGATGGCAGCAGACTTGTGCACCTCGTCGAATCGGCGATCGGCAAGTGCTTGATCTCCCAGATCATCAGGAACCTCGCCGTGTTCTCCGTTCGTGGCAACGACGAGCACCACTCGGTGCCCTTCAGCGTGCGCTCGCGACATGGTCCCCGCTGTGGAACTTGCTTCGTCGTCGGGGTGCGCGTGCAGACAGACCAATGTGCCCATGTGACTCCTCAGCCTTGTGTTGCTGCGCCGTTGGCGATGAGTTGATCGACACGTTCGGGGTCGAGGCCCCAATCGATCAACACGTCTCGGGTGTGTTGGCCGCGCCGCGCCGGTGGTTGGTCGAGCTCAGGGACGGTGCGGCTGAAGCGGGGGGCGGGCGCTGGTTGGCGAATCCCTTGCACCTCGACGAAGGTCTTTCGAGCCACGTTGTGGGGGTGCTCGTACGCCTCGTCCATCCTGAGCACCGGGGCGAAGCAGACGTCGGTGTGCTCCATGATGGAACACCACTGGTCGCGAGTTTTCCCACGGAACACTTCTGCGAGTCGAACCTTCAATGCCGGCCAGTGCGACGAGTCGAGCTGGTTTGCGAAGGCGGCGTCACCAGCGAGCCCGGTGAGCCGGAGCAGCTCCGCGTAGAACTGGGGCTCGATCGACCCGATCGACACGTACTCGCCGTCGGCGCACTCGTACACGTCGTAGAAGTGAGCACCGGTGTCGAGCGTGCTCACCCCTCGCTCAGCGGCGTTGTGTACACCCATCTGGCTGAATGCCCAGCACATGCTCATGAGCGTGGCGGTGCCGTCGACCATGGCGGCATCGACCACCTGGCCGACCCCACTCTTCTGCGCTTCGAGCAGCCCGCAGACCACACCGAACGCAAGAAACATTCCGCCACCGCCGAAGTCGCCCACCAAGTTCATGGGTGGCGTGGGCGGTTCACCGGCGCGACCGAAGTGCGCCAGCGCACCGGCGAGCGCGATGTAGTTCAGGTCGTGCCCGGCGGCGTGCGCGTAGGGCCCGTCTTGACCCCACCCCGTCATCCGACCGTACACCAGCTTCGGGTTGCGAGCGAGACACACGTCGGGCCCGATGCCCAAGCGTTCCATCACGCCAGGCCGGAACCCTTCGAGCAACGCGTCGGCACCTTCGATGAGATCGAGCAGCGCCGCAATGCCGTCTGGCGACTTGAGGTCCAACGCCACACTGCGGCGACCGCGCTGCAACGTGTCGGGGTTGATCGGCTGGTCGGCCCCGCTGAACATCGCCGCTTTGGGACTGAACGCCCGATCGATTCGGATGACCTCAGCACCCATGTCGGCGAGCAGCATGGCGGCGAACGGCCCCGGGCCGATCCCCGACAGTTCGACCACCCTGTAGCCGTGCAATGGCCCGGTCATGACAGCACCGGCAACAGCGGTTCGGGCCCCAACAGTTCGGGAAGGTCGTGTCCCATGTCGGCCACTTCGAGGAGTTGAGCGCCGGGAGTGAGTTCGGCGGTGCAGAGACGCGTCATGGGCCCGAGTGTGTCAGGAGACCCCGCAAACCGCACCGCGCGACCAAGGTGATCGACCCGAGGTGATCCTGCGGCCTTACGGAGCAGTAGGGGGACCGCCTCCGAGGAGGTGTTGCTTCTGCGCGTCGAACTCCGCCTGCGTGAGGGTTCCCCGCTCCAGCATCCCCTCCAGCTTTTCGAGTTGCGTGGCGACGTCGGTGCCGGCGTTCTGGAGGCCGCCGAACTTGCGTGCCTCATTGCTTTCCATCTGCGCGTGGATCATGTTTTGCACTCGCTGAGGGTTACGGATGTCGGTGAAGCGTTGCTGACCTTCTTCGCCACCCGATTCGATCATCAGGTCGCCTGCGCCTACCAATCGCTCGAAGATGGTTTGATTCGACATCACGTTGTTCACACGCTCGAGCGGCATCTCCATACCGCTCTTGGCGACGACGCCGACACGGTAGATGATGCGGTCGCTGGTGATCACGAAGTTGGTGGTGGACCACGACGCGTAGGTTTTCAGCACCCACAGCGCCGACAGCACCAGCGCCGCCAGCGACACCCATCCCAGGATCGTTCGTGTGTCGCCGTCGGTCATGGCCAACACGACGATGCCGAGGATGATCGATGCCACGAGCGCGGCGACCGATTTCGCGAAGTACCACCAGTGTGGGTGGAGGTCGAGCGCCATGGTCTCGTAGTCGTTCAGCAGCTTCTTCGGATAGGGCATGGCCAAACAGTACCGTTACTGCGTGGATCCCGATGCGTTGGTGGCAGACCTCGACGCCGATCAGCGTCGGGCCGTCACCACCGCCTCAACGCTGGTGGCCGTGATCGCCGGTGCGGGTTCTGGCAAGACCCGCGTGCTCACCCGCCGGGTGGCCCATCGGATCGCAACGGGCGAAGCCACGGCCGCACACACGCTGGTGCTGACGTTCTCGCGCGAGGCAGCCGGAGAGCTGCGACGGCGGCTGCCCCGGCTAGGGCTCGTCGAGCGCGTCGCGGCCGGAACATTCCACGCGGTGGCCCGCGGCATCCTGCACCAACGCTGGATCGACCTCGACCAGCGACCGCGCGAGATTCTCGATGATCGGCGACGCTTCGTGCGCGCGCTGCTGGGGTCGAGCGAGCTCGACGCATTGCTCGCGGAAATGTCGTGGGCCACCGCGCGTGGGCTGTCGGCCAGCGCGTTCGAGACAGCCGTTCGACACGGTGGACACCACAGCGCGTTGCCCGTAGAGCGCGTAGCCGTGGCACTTGAACGCTACGCAGAGGAGAAACGCCGAAGGCACGTGATCGACTTGGACGATCTGCTCACGTTGACCATTGCCGATCTGGAACGCGACGACGGTTTCGCCACCGCGTTGCGGTGGCGCTATCGACACCTACTCGTCGACGAAGCCCAAGACCTCACCCCGGTGCAGCACCGGCTGATCGATCTGCTTCGCTCCGGCAACGATGACGTGTATCTCGTGGGTGACCCCGCGCAGGCCATCTACGGGTTCAACGGGTCCGACCCGACGCTGCTGCTCGAAGTCTCGGATCGTTTTCCCGGGATCGAGATCATCCGACTGCCGGTGAACCATCGATGTACGCCACAGGTGGTCGCCGCAGGAACGCACGTGCTCGACAGCGCAGGCCAACCGACAGACGCCATCTCTGCGAGGGCCGACGGCCCGGCTGTCGTCGTCGCGTCTGCACCAGACGAAGCTGCTGAAGCGGCCATGGTGGCCAGGCAGATCGCACGCGCCGACCCAGCCATGGTGTCGGGTGGCCACGTCGCCGTGTTGGCTCGTACGCACGTAGCGTTGGCCGAGGTTCGCAACGCGCTCGCGTCTGCGGGCGTCGCCGTGTTGCACGCCGCAGACGACGCGAGCGCTCCCACGGCGGTGCACCTGCGCGACGCCTATCGCCAGACCGACCCGGTTCGAATGCGGCAATGGGTACAAGACGCATTCGAACGGAGTCATGACGAACACGGCACGGTGATCGAATCGGCACTCGTGCTCGTGGCAACTGCGGCTCTCGACTTTCTCCGAGAGCAACCCACCGGCGACGGAGTGACTTTTCGTACTTGGGTGAGCGCCAGCAACCCGTTCGACGACGAGACCAACGGCGTGGAGGTACTCACCTTCCACGCCGCGAAGGGTCGTGAGTGGGAGTCGGTGTACCTCGTCGGGTGCGAGACCGGGCTGATGCCGCATCGTTCGGCCCGAACCGTGCAGGCACGCTCGGAAGAGGCGCGGCTGTTGTACGTCGCGGTCACTCGATCGACGAACGAGCTCCACATCAGCTGGGCGGAGCGACGGCAGGGGTACGCGCGCAAGCTCACTCCGTTGTTGACGGAATTCGACGGGGCTGCCCCGCCCCGGATACCGCCGCCGATGGAGTTGCTGTCGCGAGCGAAGTCACCACGCCAGGCAATGCTCGAACGGCTCGACGCCTGGCGCGACGGCGTCGCCCGGGCCGCTGGGATCGTGCCGAACGCAGTTGTGCCTGACCGGGCGCTCTCGCTCATCGCCGATGCGCGCCCCGCGTCGGCAGCTGAACTCGACGAGGTGACGGGTATCGGACCCATCACGTCGCGCCGACTGTTCCCCGGTATCGAGACGGCGATGCGCGCCAACGGCTAGCCAGCTGAGATGTATCTGGCCGGGCTGTGTCTAGCCGAGATCGACGATGACCGGAGCGTGGTCGCTCGGTTGCTTGCCCTTGCGGGCGTTCCGATCGATGGTTGACCAAGCGAGCCGCTTCGACACCGACGCAGAACCCAGCACGAGATCGATGCGCATGCCGCGACCCATGTGGAAGTCACCCGCCCGGTAGTCCCACCAGGAGTACACCGACTTGGCGTCAGGGTGCTGCTGGCGGAACAGGTCGGTGAGCCCCCATGCCTTGATGGCGTCGAGGTGATCACGCTCGGGTTTGCTGGCGTGGGTGGCTCCCACCAACTTGGCCGGGTCGTACACGTCGACATCGGTAGGGGCGATGTTGAAATCGCCTGTGACGACCACGTCGTCGCTCGGCTGCGACTCGGCAGTGATGTGCTGCTGCAACCGCTCGAGCCAACTCAGTTTGTAGGTGTAGTGAGGGTCATCGAGCGCCCGTCCGTTGGGCACATAACAGTTCGAAATTCGTACGCCGCCGCACGTGGCACTGATGAGCCGGGCGTCAGGGTCAGGTTCGATGCCAGCCGAGAAGTTCGTCACCACGTTCTCGATGCCTACCTTCGAGAGAATGGCAACACCGTTCCACTGCCCTTGCCCGTAGTGGACCGACTCATAGCCGAGTGCGGAGAACGGCAGACCGGGAAACGCGTCGTCAGCAAGCTTGGTTTCCTGCAGGCACAGGACGTCTGGCTGCACCTCGGCGACCCACTCTTCCACCCGTTCCTGGCGAACCCGCAACGAGTTGATGTTCCACGTGACGATTCTCATGCGTCACCGCCGGCAGCGCGACCTCCGCCACGAGCAGCCTGAGTCTTCTTGGCCGGCGCAGCCTTCTTGGCTGGCGCAGCCTTCCTCGCAGAGGTCTTCTTGGCCGGCGTCGCGTTCTTGGCCGGAGCAGCTTTCGACGGCGCAGCTTTCTTCGTCACGGCTTTCTTGGCAGGAGCCGCGGCCTTCTTCGCCGGCTTCGCTGGTGTGGCCCGCTTGGCTGGTGTGGCCTCGCGCTCTTTCGCAGCGGCAGGCTGCTTCTCAGCAGCAACCTTCGCCGCAGGCGCACGCTTCGCTGACGCCCCGGCCGCGGTAGCCGTGCGTGTCGTCGAAGACTTCTTCGCTGGTGTGGCGGCCCGCTTGGATGCTGCTTTCTTGGCGGGACCGGAAGCCTCTGGCAGAGCAGTGTCCTCTGTGCCGGCATTGGCGGCCGGAGCGACTGCTGCAGCGGCCGCTTGTGCCTTAGGACCCCGTCGTCGCGAGCGCGCTGCTGCCGGTACCACCTCAGCGGGTTCGACGGCCAGCGCAGGCTCGATCGGCGCTTCGGTGACACGCCGTGAGCCGCCGCGCCCTCGGGCCGGCTTCGCCGACTCTGGCGCGACCTGCGAGGCCCCAGCGAGCGCGGCGAGCACGGCCGGCGTGCCGGCGGCCGACGCGAGCGCCGCGTCGATGGACCGTCGGTCGGGAACGAACCCGGTGACCACCAGCTCGACGGAGTCGCCGAGCTGCAGCGCTTTGCGAGCACTCGGAGGCGGCGGGTCGCCCATCAACCGCATGGGGATGTACACGAGCGCGTCTCCGACTTTCGCGTAGGCCCCGTGCGAGGCGTAACTGTCGACCACTCCGGTACAGGACGAACCAACCGGATTGCTGCCCACGAAATCGAGAAACGACATGAGCTCGTTCACATGCGTGCGAGGGCCTGAGAAGACTCGCTCTGCGGGAGCTGCGGCCGGCTCCGTGGCGCGACCGCGGCGCCCGCGTGTTGGGCGTGGCGACTCGCTGGCAGCCTCCGCTACGGGCTCGACGACCGAGGCCGATTCTGCTGCCTCAGCTTCGTCGACTTTCTTCACCCGGACGCGACCTCGTGCCCGGCGCTTGTCGGCTTGCGGGTCTCCGCTTGCGGCACGAACCGACTGACGGCTCTTCGGCCCGCGCACCGGGCTGCGATTGACGAACACCCAGCCCACGTTCGGCACCGGCTTGCCGCCGACGAGCCGTCCTTCATCGAACAGCCAGTCGTACTCGCCGTGGAACTCCTGGAACGAATCGTTGGACAGCACACCTGCTTTGGCCTTGTTGGCAATGGTGAGCACAAACGCATCGCCACGTCCGATCGCACCTGCTGGCGGTGTGACCAATTCGTTGTTGGCCACCGCCTCATCGAAGTCGGCGACTTCGGATTTGTCGATGCGGTGCCCGAAGGTGGCGTCGACCACAACGGTGATGATGACCTCGGGAGCGGTCTCGATGAACGCCATCACGGCGTCATTGAGCTGGGCGAGGCTGGGCACGCTGCGCCCTTCGGTAGCGATATTCGAGCCGTCGACCACAAAGTGGCCAGGCTGCTTCAGCGATGACATGTGAACCATTCGTTTCTGCGGCGGAAGCGCGTAGTGACGCGCCACCCCGCCGGACAGTGCACGCGTTCGATTCACAGCGTACGGCGCGTGGAGGCCCGTACCGCGCATCACCCTGATCGCCAGCGCCGAGCACGTACGGTCGCAGACGTCGACGATGCGGTCTACAACCCGTCGAAGGTCCGGTTCATCAACTCGGCGAGCTCTTGATCGTGCACCGTCTTCGAGCCTGTGGCCGGGCTGCCCGACTCCACCCGTGCCACGTGTTGCAAGTCGTAGCCGAGTTCTTTCACCCGCCACGTGCGGTGCTCGACGAAGTGCCACGCGCCCATGTTCTCTGGCTCTTCTTGCAGCCACCGGAGCTCGCGTGCGTTCGGGTAACGGTTCTGCACGATGTCGAGCATCTGCGCCGACGGCAACGGGTACAACTGCTCGACCCGCACGATCGCGGCGGGTGCGTTGCGCTGGTCGCGTGCGGCCATGGCGTCCCAGGCAACCTTGCCCGAGCAGAAGACGACGCGAGTGATCGCCGACGGGTCGGTCACCGCCGGATCGTCGAGCACTTCTTGGAACGACCCCTGGGTGAGCAAATCGATGTGAGATCGGGTCTGCTTCATGCGCAAGCCTTGCTTGGGCGTGAAGATCACCAGCGGCGTGTGGCGCTCTTGGTGCACCTGGCGACGCAACAGGTGGAAGTACTGCGCTGCGGTGGTGGCGTTGCAGACCTGCATGTTGTCTTCGGCGGCGAGAGTGAGGAACCGCTCGATGCGTGCCGACGAGTGCTCGGGCCCCTGCCCCTCGTAGCCGTGCGGCAACAACATGACCAACCCGTTGCGTTGGTCCCATTTGTCTTCAGCGGCCACGACGTACTGGTCGATGATGATCTGTGCGCCGTTGACGAAGTCGCCGAACTGTGCTTCCCAGACGACCAGCGCCTGGCTGTTCGCGTGCGAGTAGCCATACTCGTAACCCAGCGCCGCGTACTCGGACAACAATGAGTCGTACACCCAGAACTTGGCTTGGGCACCTTCGAGCTCGTTGAGCGGAATCCACGGGTTGCCGTTCTCGTAGTCGATCAATGCGGAGTGACGTTGGCTGAACGTGCCGCGGCGCGAGTCTTGGCCGGCGAGACGCACGGGCCGACCTTCGAGCACGAGGGAGCCGATCGCCATCGCCTCGGCGGTGGCCCAATCGACGTCGTGTTCGGCATTGAACTGGTTGGCCCGGAGCTCGAACTGGCGCGCCAACTTCGGATGTGGGGTGAAGCCCTCGGGATACTCGGTGAGTTGTTCGAAGATTCGCTCCAGCGTGAAGCGTTCGACCCCGGTGGGGATGTGCGGCAACACGCCGAGCGGCTTCGGCGGACGCGGCACGATGGGTGCCTCGCTGGCCTTGGCGCGCGTGTCGTCGAGCGCCACCTGCAACTTGCCTGCGAAGTCGGCCAACGCGGCTTCGGCCTCGTCGACGGTGATGTCGCCGCGCTTCACCAACGTCTCGACGTACAGCTTGCGCACGCTACGACGCTCGGCGATGGCGCGATACATGAGCGGCTGGGTGTAGCTCGGATCGTCGCCTTCGTTGTGGCCGTGGCGGCGGTAGCACACCATGTCGATCACCACGTCTTTGTGGAACTTTTGCCGGTACTCCCAGGCCATGCGGGCAACCCGCACACACGCTTCTGGGTCGTCACCGTTGACGTGGAAGATCGGAGCCTGCACCGTCTTGGCCACGTCGGAGCAGTACATCGACGAGCGACTCCACTCGGGAGCGGTCGTGAAACCGATCTGGTTGTTGATGATCAGGTGGATGGTGCCGCCCACGCGATAGCCGCCGATGTCGCTCATCGCGAGGCTTTCGGCCACCACACCCTGACCGGCGAACGCTGCGTCGCCATGGATGACGATCGGCAGCACCGAGAACGCCCCGGGTGGATCGATCTGGTCTTGTTGCGCGCGGGCGATGCCGAGCACCAGCGGGCCGACCGTCTCGAGGTGACTGGGGTTGGCTGCGAGCTCGATGGGCATCTGGGCACCGGACGGGCTGGTGAACTTGCCGGACGTGCCGAGGTGGTACTTCACGTCGCCGGAACCCTGCACCGTGTTCGGGTCGACGTGGCCCTCGAACTCCGAGAAGATCGCCTCGTAACTCTTGCCCATGATGTTCGACAACACGTTGAGACGGCCGCGATGGGCCATGCCGAGCACTGCTCCGTCGAGACCCTCGTCGGCCGCACCCGTGAGGATCGCGTCGAGGACCGGGATCGCCGATTCGGCACCTTCGATGCCGAACCGCTTGGTGCCCACGTACTTGGTGGCGAGGAATTTCTCGAACGACTCGGCCGCGTTGAGGCGTTCGAGGATGCGTACCACTTGCTCTTTACTGGTGGCAGGGATCTTGGTCTCGACCCGGCGCTGCACCCAGTCCTGCTCTTCGGTGTTCTGGATGTGCATGTACTCGACCCCGATGGAACGGCAGTACGCGTCACGCAGCACGCCGAGCAGATCGCCCAGTCGCATTTTGTCGACGCCGCCCACGCCGTCGGTGAGGAACTCGCGGTCGAGGTCCCAGATCGTGAGGCCGTAGGTTGCCGGGTCGAGTTCGGTCGGGGTCAACGGTTGCTTCCAGTGCAACGGATCGAGATCCGCCATGAGGTGACCACGCACACGGTGGACCCGGATGAGCTTGGCGACGGCCATCTGCTTGACCAGCATCGCGTCTTCTTTGTCGATCGGATTCAGGTCGGGCCGCCACTTGACCGCTTCGTACGGCATGTCGAGCGACCGGAAGATCTCGTGATAGAAGTCGTGGTCGCCGAGCAACAGCTCGTGGATCCGCTTCAGGAACAAACCCGACTCGGCACCTTGGATGATGCGGTGGTCGTAGGTGCTCGTGATGGTGACGACTTTGGAGATGCCGAGCGACGACAGGTTCCGCAGGTCGGCCCCTTCGAACTCCGCCGGGTAGTCGATGTTGCCCACGCCGACGATGACACCTTGGCCCGGCATGAGACGCGGCACCGATTGCACCGTGCCGATGGTTCCAGGGTTGGTGAGCGTGACGTTCGCTCCGGCGTAGTCGTCGATGGTGAGCTTGTTCGCGCGGATCTTGCGGATCAGTTCCTCGTAGGCGATGAGGAACCCTTGGAAGTCGAGCAGGTCGGCGTTCTTCAGCACGGGGACGACTAGGGCGCGGGTGCCGTCGCCCTTGTCGATGTCGGCCGCCAGGCCCATGTTGACATGCTCGTTCCGCACCAGACGGGGTTTGCCGTCGGCACCTTCGACGAAACTGTTCTTCATGTTCGGTACGGCTTCGGCGATGGCGCGCACGATCGCGTACCCGATGAAGTGGGTGAAGCTGACCTTGCCCAACCCGGCCCGACCGCGGTAGCCGTTGATGACCTTGCGGTTGACCTCGAGCAGCTTGGCGGGAACGTTGCGGAAGCTCGTGGCGGTTGGCACCTCGAGGCTGGCCGACATGTTGCGTACGATCACGGCACCGACGCCCTTGATCAGTTCGCCCGGCTCATCGTCGCTCGGTGTCTGGGGCGCGGCCGGTGCTGGTGCCGGTGCGGTCGACGTTGGGGCTGGTGTCGCCGGAGCCTCTGGGGTCGGGGGGTGGGCGACCGGGGCCTGTGCGACCGGGACTTGGGCGCTCACGGAGCGATAGTCCTCGAAGAACTCACGCCACGACTCGCCCACCGACGCCGGGTCTGCGATGAACTGCTCGTACATCTCTTCGACGAGCCACGAGTTTGCCCCGAACGACGAACCTGAGGAATCTGGTGCTGCCACGGGTCCGAGCGTAGTGTGCACCGACGTGAACGACAGGCTGCGAAACGCATCAATACGACACGCGGCCCACACATTTCTGCCAGCATGAGCGAGATGGATGCGGTGACCGGTGCAACCGGCGATGGTGAGAGCGAACCCGGCGCGCTCGACGACCCATTGCCCTCCGTTTCCACGCCATCTGTTTCCACGCCGTCTGCGATCCCGCCGCCGCCGCTGATTCCAACGCTTCCAAATCAGCGCGCCGCACCGGTCGGAAGTTCTGATCCTGCTTCCTCGGCGGGGCAACCATCCACCTCGCCACCAAGGGCACAGCGCGCGTATCGATCCGAACAGGCGCGCGCGAAGAGCGTGTATCGGCGGGCGAACCCATGGTGGCGACGTGCGCTGCGCGGTGTGATCGGCCTCGGCCTGTTGGCGGGAGCCGCCATGCTCGTGTACCTCGGGGTGGGGCTCGCACAAGACTTCCTCGGCCGCGACCGGCTTCCCACCGCTGGCACCGAGGTTCCCGACATCGGATCAGCGAGCTTCCAGATCACTTCGACGGCACCGTCGCCCGCCATCGACGGCACGCTCTCGATCGATTTCAACACCCTCGCCTTCGAGTTCGTCGGCACCCCCGGTGGGTCGCAGGAAGGGCTCCAAGTGCGCAGCCCCGACGGTGCCACGACCTACGTGCGCACCACGGGTTCCGATTGGCGCACTGCCGGCCCGGCCGACGCGATCGCCGGGGCGCTGCAGAGCGCCATTCCCTACCTTCTCCACGTCGATGGTCCCGACGCGGTACTCGAGAACCGTTTGCGTCAAGGCTCGGTGGAACTGATCGATCAGGTCAACGAAGGCGTCGACGACAACGAACTTCGCCGCTATGTACTCGAACTCGACACCGACAACTACAGCGCCAACTGGCCGTTGCAGTGGAACGACTACCAACGTGACGTCGTGCCGGCCATCCAGGTCGCCCGTTCCGTACCCGTCACGATCTCGCTCGACGAAGACAACGTGGTGGTCCGACTCGATGCAGAGCAATCGAACTGGGCGTGGGAGCGGCTGACGTACAGCACCATCGGCATCTCCATCGCCGACCCCACCCGCGTCTGACGGCGGCATTCATCGCCCCGTTCGCTGATGATGCAGGTGCGGACCTACGTTCTGCACATGCTCTTGCCAGACGGATTGGTCGTTGTCGTGAAACGCGAGTGCGAGACCTGCCAGATGGTGGTACCCGTACTCGAGCAGCTCGCGGCCACGGGTGAACTCACCGTGTACACCCAGGACGACCCCTCGTTTCCCGAGCGGCCAGCCGCGATTCACGACGCCGACCTCGGGGTGAGTTGGCACCTCGAGATCGAAACGGTACCGACGCTCATCCGCGTGGTCGACGGCGTAGAGGTGGCCCGCACGGTGGGCTGGCGACGCGACCAATGGCACGAGGTGAGTGGAACTGACGAGCTCGGTCCCGAGTTGCCGGCGTTTCGCCCCGGGTGCGGCTCGATGTCGGTCGACCCCGACCTCGTCGACGAGCTCCGCGCACGCCATGGTGGCAGCGTGCTCCGGTCGCGGCGTCTCGACATCGCGGCGCTGGAGGACGACCTCGAGTTCATGTTCAACCGTGGCTTCACCGACGGGTTGCCCGTGGTGCCACCCACCGAGGAACGCGTGCTCAAGATGCTCACCGGTACCACCCGAACCGCCGACGAGGTGGTGGCCGTGATTCCGCCCGATCTCGTGGAGGCCACCGTGGAGAAGGTGGCGATCGCAGCGGTGATGGCCGGCTGCCGGCCCGAGTATCTCCCGTGGGTGCTGACCTCGGTCGAGGCTGCCTGCAACGACGAGTTCAACATGCACGGGCTGCTGGCCACCACGATGCCGGTCGGCCCCGTTGTGGTGTGCAGCGGTCCTGGCACCCGTGCGATCGGAATGAACTCGGGGATCAACGCTCTGGGCCAGGGCAACCGGGCCAACGCCACGATCGGTCGTGCGCTCCAGTTGCTCGTACGCAACTTCGGTGGCGGGCGACCGGGCGAGGTCGATCGGGCGACGCTCGGCAGCCCCAGCAAGTACACGTTCTGCTTCGCCGAGAACGATCTGGAATCTCCGCTCGGGCGACTGGCCGACGACTTCGACATCGAGCCGGGTACCGACGCCGTCACGATGTTCGCCGGCGAGGGTCCCCACACGATCGTCGACCAACTGTCACGAACACCCGAGAGTTTGATCGGTTCGATGGCGGGGGTGATGCAAGGAATGCATCACCGCAAGCTCGTGATGGCGTTCGACGCGATCCTCGTCATCAGCCCCGAGCACGGCAGGGTGTTCGCCGACGCCGGTTGGGACCGCAAGCGGGTGCTCGAAGAACTGCACGCCCGCCTCGTCACCCCGGTCGCCGACCTGGAGCGCGACGCGCACGGCATCGCCGAAGGGGTGCCCCACGGGTTCGAAGGGTCGCTGCCGAAGTACCGGCCGGGCGGCATCTTGATGACCTACGCCGGTGGCGGTGCCGGGCTGTTCTCAGCCCTGATCGGCGGTTGGGTGAACGGAGACACCGGCTCGAAGCCCGTCACGCGCGCTGTGCGATACTGACGAACATGACGGCTGCTCCACGTACGATCCTCGACCCCTCGGGCGAACGGTCACTGGCAGAACGGTCGCGAGTTCCCCGGCCCGAATCGCTGAGCGGTCTCACTGTGGCGTTGCTCGACATTTCCAAACCACGTGGCAACGTGTTCCTCGACCGACTCGAGCAGCGGCTCACCGACGTCGGTGCCAAGGTTCGCCGATACCGCAAGCCCACGTTCACGAAGCCGGCACCGGTGGATCTGCGCCACGAAATCGCCACCGATTGTCACGTGGTCATCGAGGCGCTCGCCGATTGAGGCAGTTGCACGTCGTGCAGTGTGCATGACATCAGCGATCTGGAACTTCGAGGGCTCCCTGGCGTGTTCGTCGCGTCGAACGAGTTCGTCACCGCGGCCGATTCGCAATCGGTGGCATTGGGTTTTGCGTCGATGAGCCGAGTGTTCACGCCGCATCCCATCCAAGACCGCACCGACGACGAGATGATCACCTTGGCCGACGACGCGTTCGAAGCGATCGTGGCGGCCATCACCCAACCGCCCGCCCCCTGACCCGCCGGCTCCCCCACCATCATGGCAGCACGAGCCAGGCACCAGCGCGTGCGCACAGACCTTCGGCGATCAGTGCGTCGACCAGTGGGCGGGAGTTCTCGTCGTCCCTGCCCATCACCTCGGCCACGGCGGCGACAGCGACCGGGCCTGCGGTGAGCGCCTTCATCATGCGCCCGCGAGCTTGGCGGTCGCTGCCCTCGAACCGGGTTTGGCGACCCGACACCCCACTCGATCCGACCGCCGGATCGTCGAGCGACGACGACTCTCCACCGCGCCGCGCTCCACCGCGCCAGGCGCACGAGCGTTCAACGGGGCAGTCGGTACACATCGGTTTCGGACGGCACACGACCGCGCCGAGATCCATCAGGCACTGATTCCACGCCCACCCATCACCATGGGGAACGTGCGCGTCGGCGGCCGCCTGCACCTCTTTGGCCGTGAGTCGGCGGCCGGCTTGTCGGGCGTAGATGCGCGCGATGTTGGTGTCGACCACGGCTTCATCACATTCGAACGCGAAGGCCATCACGGCTCGTGCGGTGTACGCGCCCACGCCTGGCAGCGCCAGCAGACCGGTCAGATCGCGTGGGAAGTCGTCGAGGCGGGTGACTTCGATCGCTGCCGCATGCAGATTCCGGGCGCGGCGCGGATAGCCGAGACCCTGCCACTCGCGCAGCACGTCACCCAGTGGCGCAGCGGCGCAGGCAGTGGGCGTGGGGAACCGTTCGACAAACCGCGTCCACCGTTCGACCACGCGCGGCACCTGTGTCTGTTGCAGCATCACCTCGCTGACGAGCACCGCCCACGGGTCGCGAGTGCGACGCCACGGCAGGTCCCGCAGCCGGGGAGCGCCCCACGCCAACACCCGCCCCGTGAACCAGTCTTCGGTCAGCTGGTCGGGCGTCACGATTTGCGTTCGCGACGCCAGCGACGGAATCGCTCTTGTGACACTTCCAACTTGGCCGTCGGCGGCGGTCGACGGATGAGTTCACCAGTGTCGTCACGGGTGGGAAAGCGCAGCTGGAAGTCGATCTTCGACTCGCCGCGTTTGGTCTCTTCTTCCGCGAGGTCACGCAGCCGGATGAGGCGCTCGCGTCGGTTGATCGACCACGGGCCCACGCGCAGGCTGAGATACATCACCGCTCCGAGCAGGATCGGGAAGAAGAACTGCGCGAACCGGTAGGAGGCAACCCCGAGTGTGGCCAGCACGCGCGGCGAGCCGAAGCCCACGAGCATTCCGACGTAGCCGGTGTCGACGTAGCCCAGCCCGCCTGGCGTGATGGGAATGGCAGCCAGCACGTTGGCCAAGCCGAACGCAATGATGAGCGCGTCGACGTCGGTGTTGACGCCGAATGCTCGCAGGAACACCCACAATGCAGCGGCGTCGAACAGCCAGTTCAGCGCCGCCCAGAACGCCACCCGTCGCAGCAACGGGCGATCGGAGATGAGCTGGTCGAGACGCTCAGCGAGGCGATGGAGCACCGCGGCAGCCTTCTCTTCGTTGAACCGAAGGCTCCGCGCGATCCACCGCACGATGCGCTCCGAGCGTCCCTGCCCTTCCATGAGACCGAACACCAGCGCGGCCGCAACACCCATGACGATGATGCCGGCGAGGGCGGCCGACCCGTAGAACGCATTCACGCCTCGAATCGGGATCGACACGATGAGCCCGCACCACAAGATCAGATTGAGCACCACTGCCGAAGCGAGACCGACTGTGGCCAGCGCGAACCCGGCATCGGTTCCGCGGACGCCCGACAGCGTCATCAGGCGGTATCCCAGCGCGGAACTGGCCGCGCTGCCACCTGGCACGATGCTCGACAGCGCTCTGGTGCTCATCTGAATGCGGAACAGCCGCATCCTCGACAGATCCTCACCGGCTGAGCCGAGCGCCGCCTGCATCAGCGGCGCGTAGCAGTACAACGCCATGATCTCGAGACCGAAGCCGGCCACGAGCAGCACCGGTTCGACCTCGCGCAGTTCCTGCCATGCATCCCTGAAACCAGGGACGAGCGGGAACGCGAAGAAGTACAACACCGTCACGAACGCGAGCAACTTCATCGTGAGACGGAATGGACGTCGCTGAGGAGGTTCGTCGGTCTCGTCGGAACGGATCGCAGGCAGTTCCCCTGTGGACAGCGGGCGATCCTTGCCTCGAGAGGCACCGGTAGGGGCGGCGAAGTCGTTCACGTCATGAGCCAGATGTGTGATGGGCCCGTTCCGCCCACGTCGCAAGCCTACGACGGCGAGACCGGCACCGACGCGACGATGTGGTCGAGCA
>DATKCX010000004.1:0-3030 GCA_035512975.1 Ilumatobacter sp. | reverse complement strand
CCGGGGCACCCGAAGCGTCGGTTCAGCCACCTGTCGTCGTGCGCCGAGTTCTTCCCGACGTGCGTCGCGATGCGAGCAGCGCTGCCTGGTTGGCGTCGCGGGCTCGCACCTACTGGCTGCGTGACAGCGTGCGCCGACGCGCACTTCGTGAGCAGCACTTTGACCTCGTGCACTATCACTATCCAAACCGGTTCACTGATACGACTCGTGCACCCACACGCCCGTGGGTCCTCAGCGTCCATGACGTGCGGCCGCATTCCCCACGCCTCGGCAGGCTCGAAGTGCCGCTGCTGCGCCTCCTGTACTCGCGACCGGACGCTTTGGTGGTTCATCACCCGCTGCTGGCCGAGCAACTCCAAGACGAGTTCGGCGTTGCCCAGGATCGAATATTCGTCGTGCCGCACCAAGTGTTCCCGGTCATCGATCCTGTGCCGCTTCCGAAGCAGCCACAGGCAACCGTGCTGTTCTTCGGAGCACTGCGCGACAATAAAGGCCTCGACGTATTCGCTGAAGCCGTCGCTACCGCCGACAGAGACCGATTTCGATTCCAGATCGCGGGTCGGGGTTCCGATCGAATGGAGCGCTTGGCGATGTCATTGGCTGAGACGTATGACAATGTCGATGCCGAGATCGGGTACGTGTCGACAGCCCGAAAGGCGGAACTGTTCCACGAAGCGACCATTGTTGCGATGCCGTACACCACGTTCAATTCCCAATCCGGTGTGCTTCACGACGCCTACGGGCACGGCCGTCCGGTGGTTGTCACCGACGTCGGGGCCCTCGGGCAGACGGTGCGGGAGGATGGAACCGGCATTGTTGTACCGCCAGGCGATGCGACGGCCGTGCTAGCGGCGCTCGAGACCATCGCGTCCGCTCCGGAAGTCTTCGCTGCAGCCGCACGGCAGATCGCGTTGGATCGAGACCCGGAACACACCGGTCTCCGACTTCGGGCTGTGTACGATCATTTGCTCTAGTGGACCACACCGCAATTCCTGCCTCTCTGGACCAACCCGGCACACAAGACTCAACTGGGCACCTCGCTCTGACGGTCATCGTGCCGGCGCGGAACGAGGAGCTGGTGCTGGCGCACCAGCTCGATGCACTGGCGCGTCAGACCGCCGAGGTCGGATGGGAGCTCGTGGTCGTCGACAACGGATCCTCGGATCGGACAGCTGCGATCGCCACCAGCTACGCCGATCGGATTCCGGGGTTGCGTGTGATCCATGAGCCGACGCTCGGTCTCTACCATGCCCGCCGCGCGGGGGTGATCGCAGCACGGGCCGATCGGCTGGCGTTCTGCGATGCTGACGACGTGGTGTCCGACCGGTGGGTCGCCTCGATGGCCGACGCCCTTGACGAGTACGAAGTCGCCACGGGGCCCCTCGACCTCGAACTCTTGAATGAAGCGGATCTGCGCGACATGCGAGGACACAACGAGGATAAAGGTCTCCCAACGTTCTATGGCCTCTTTCCGTACGCCCGCGGCAACAATTTCGGCGTGCGGCGCGAACTGTTTGACCGACTCGGGGGATTCGATGCTGCGTACACCGGCGGGGAGGACATCGAGTTCGGAATGCGCGCAGCGTGGAGCAACGTGGAGATCGGATTTGCAGAGGGAGCGCTCGTGAACTACCGCTATCGGACTACGCCTCGCCAACTTTGGCGACAGGGATTCATGTACGGACGAGTGAGGCCCAAGATGCGTGCTGCGTTGATCGAACATGGTTCGGCGGCACCGTCCCCGTTCGCGGGGTGGCGGAGTTGGTTGTGGCTGCTTCGATCGCTGCCGCAAGCGACGACCCGGGCTGGCCGCAGCAACATTGCCTGGGTAGCCGGCAATCGGCTCGGCCAGTTGGTCGGGTCGTGGCGAGCCCGTCGGGTGTTTGTATGAGCTCCTTGCAGCGAGTGCACCGACTTCCCAGCGCACGTGCAATACGGTCCGTGACACGGTCGATAGCTCATCATCCAGCGAATCGCGGTAATCCGACTTTGGCTTTGGCACGAGCAGCTCGAGCACAAGCGAAATGGCGGCTGTTTGGCGCGCCGTCGATCGTTCCCTTTGGTCGAACGAGTCAGCTCGAGGTCCGTCTCGACGGCGGTGCCTCGACGCGAGCGGCGTACTCGCGTTTGCCCGACTATCGCGAGATGACGGTGTGGACTCGCCGACTTCGGGCAGGGGAGTTGTTCGTAGATGTTGGTGCCAATGCGGGGCTGTACACGGTGCTTGCTTGTGAGGCTGGGTGCGATGTGATATCGATCGAGCCACTTCCAGACATGCTCGTCCAACTCCGCAGAAACCTCGAACTGAATTCCTATGAAGCGAAGGTCGTTGAAGCAGTTCTCGGTGATCGTGAAGGCGACGCGACCATCGGAGGCGTCGACAGCCAACGGTCCCACCTCGGCACGGGCAGTCTGACCGTTCGGATGACGACACTCGACGAGGTCGTGGGTGATCGAGATCTGCACGGTCTGAAGGTCGATGTCGAAGGTGCTGAGCGGCTCGTGGTCGAAGGAGGATCGGCGCTCTTTTCGAGTCAACGCGTGAAAGCTGTCCAACTCGAATGGAATGACAGATCCGAGGCAAATTTTGCGGAGTCACGCGAACAGCTCGCTCATCTGCTCGACCGACACGGCTACGAGTTGTTTCGTCCTGACGAAAACGGGGACCTGCAGCCGACTGAACCGACCGTCGGTTCTGATGTCTTCGCGTTGCCCCGATCGGAGATGATGTCGTGAACGATGCGGGCCCCGAATGGGCGTCGACACCGGAACTGACGGTTGTGCTTCCCACTCACAACGGAGAACGGCACCTTGAGGAACAACTCGCGGCGCTCGCCCGCCAATCATGGACGGGAAGTTGGGACATCATCTTCCTCAACAACGGTTCTACTGATGGCACCCGAGATCTGCTGGTTCGCTGGCTCGATCGCATGCCCGTGCCAGCTCGGATCGTCGACGCGGCGGAACACCTGAGCTTGGCCTACGCCCGTAACGCAGGCGTAGCCGCGACGCAATCAAAGAGTGTCGCGT
>DATKCX010000003.1:0-2561 GCA_035512975.1 Ilumatobacter sp. | reverse complement strand
GCCGCGTCGGCGTCTCGCGCCTCCAGTTCGCGGCGCAGCGATGTCAGTGCGCCGCCGATGAACGGAGTGTCGGCAGCGACCAACGCCACTCGCTCGGACGTGACCAGTTCCAGACCAGCTGCGACCGCCGCCAGCGGACCTGCGCCGACCGGTTGCTCCACGCAGCGCAAGGGGTCGCCGAGCAGGCGTTCTGGCAGCCCGCTCGCCACGCACACCACCGTCGCCGCATCGCCGACTGCTGCGAGCACGTGATCCACCAGCAGGCGACCAGCGAGGCGAATCTGTGCTTTGTGGCCGGGCACGGTGCCACCGAGGCGGGAGCCGCTGCCGCCGGCCACGACGATTGCGTCGTAACCATCTGTTGGAGGGTCGGGTGTTGGAGGGTCGGGTGTTGGAGGGTCGATCGTCACGCCAGCATCTTCGTCAATCTCGGGGCGGCAAACCGGTGGCGGAGCCGTTTGACCGCATCGTACGGCTCCGTCACCGGTATCAAGTCGGTCAGCCGCAGCAGGAGCTCTCGCTGCCGCGTGACGCCACGACGAGGTTGTCGAGTTGCGTGTCGTGGTCGGCCTGCTTGACGTACCACTCCCACTTGTGTCCGGCGGGGCCCTGCACCCAGGTCTCGACCTTCTCGGCGAAGCAACAAATCGTGTCGTCGACGCCTGTGGTGGTGAGGCCAGCCTCGGAGACTCGCGATTCGGCGGCGACGACTTCGGCGGCGCTGGCCGTTTCCACCCCGAGGTGGTTGATCGAGCCGGGTTCAGCATCGGTGCGCTCGAAGATCACGAGCTTGAGGGGCGGGTCGACGATCTCCCAGTTGGCGTAGCCGGGCTTCACTTTGTACGGGGCGGTGTCGAACATCTTCGAATAGAAGTCGATCGCCTCGTCGAGGTCGGCCACGTTGAGGGCGAGTTGGATGCGCATTGGATTGCTCCGTTTCTTCTAGTTGATGCAGTGTTGGGTTGATGCAGTGTTGGTCACTGACGTCTCATATCGATGAGTGTCGATCTGAGTATTGACACAACATATCGATGAATGTCAATATGTTTCTGTGTCCTCCCCAAAAAATCCTGCCGCATGTTGTGTGCTCGAGTCGCCGTTGGATGATGAACAAGCAACGATCCTCGCCAGCCAGCTCAAGGCCCTCGCCGACCCGGTACGGCTCCGACTGTTCTCGCTGATCGCCAGCTCGCCCACCGGCGACGCGTGCGCCTGCGAGCTGCCCGGGGCGGTCGACCGGAGCCAACCGACCGTCAGCCACCATCTCAGCCAACTGGTCGACGCCGGCCTGCTGGAACGCGAGCAGCGCGGCAAGTGGGCCTGGTTCCGCATCGCCGACTCCCAGTTGGCCTCGATTCGCATGGCGCTGGGCGAAGGTGCCGGCCATCACGAGCAGCGGCTGGCCGGCAGCGTTCTGTCCGGCAGCGCTGTTGCGAGCAGCACGTCGTGTTGTGGCTGCTGAGACGGCCACACGATGACCGCTCTCCAACAAGGCACCGACGACGACGCGCTGCGGGCGGCCGACAAACTGTCGACCCTCGACCGCTTCCTCCCGGTGTGGATCGGTGTCGCCATGGCCACCGGCATCGTCCTCGGCCGGGCGATTCCCGATCTCAACGACACGCTCGAGCGGGTCAAGATCGACACCGTCTCACTCCCGATCGCCATCGGTCTGTTCGCCATGATGTACCCGGTGCTCGCCAAGGTGAAGTACGCGGCGATGGGAACGTCGCTCGGCGACCGACGCTCGCTGGTGATGTCGCTCGTCCTCAACTGGCTCGTCGGCCCAGCGCTGATGTTCGCCCTTGCCTGGCTGATGCTGCCAGATCTCCCGGAGTACCGGACCGGGCTCGTCATCGTCGGCCTGGCCCGGTGTATCGCGATGGTGCTCATCTGGAATGACCTCGCGTGCGGCGACCGGGAACTCGCGGCGGTGCTGGTGGCGATCAACTCGCTGTTCCAGATCGTTGCCTTCTCGCTCCTCGGGTACTTCTATCTCGAGCTGCTCCCGAGCTGGTTGGGTCTCGATTCGGAGGGCATCGACGTCACGGTGTGGCAGATCGCGAGGTCGGTCCTCATCTTCCTCGGCGTGCCGCTCGCCGCTGGATTCCTCACCCGACTGATCGGGGAACGATCCCGAGGAACCGAGTGGTACGAGCACACGTTCCTTCCTCGGATCGGACCGGTCGCGCTCTACGGTCTGCTGTTCACGATCGTGATCCTGTTCGCGCTTCAGGGTGACCGAATCACGAACGAGCCATGGGACGTCGCCCGCATCGCTCTGCCGCTGCTCGCATACTTCGCGATCATGTGGTTCGGCTCATTCTTTGCCGGGCTGCGCCTGGGCCTTGCGTACGAACGCAACACGGCCATCGCGTTCACCGCAGCCGGCAACAACTTCGAACTCGCGATCGCAGTGGCGATCGCAGTGTTCGGAGTGTCGTCTGGCCAAGCCCTCGCCGGTGTCGTCGGGCCGCTCATCGAGGTGCCGGTACTCGTCGGCCTCGTCTACGTCGCGCTCTGGGCGCGCCGCACCTACTATCCCAGCGCCGCCTGACGGG
>DATKCX010000002.1:0-2010 GCA_035512975.1 Ilumatobacter sp. | reverse complement strand
TGTTGTGTGACATCACCGAACGCGTCGCTCACGTCAATGTCGTCGGCGGCACACTCGATGTGAAGGTGCGTGGTGGTGATCCGTTGGTCGCGGACGAGTTCGTGGCGATCTTCGATCTGTTCGTCGAAGAAGAATTTCGTGCCGACGTCGAAGCACGACGGGTCGAGCACGGCGACCGAGCCGATGAGTACCCGTTGGCGCGCACGGATCGTCAGCGTCGGTTCGACGCGATGATCGCGATGGCCCGCCACGCCCGCGCACATCTTGCTGTGGGGAAGCCGGCTGGTGCTGCAGTGGTGGTGACGAACATCGTGGCCGATCTGCGCACATGGAGCGACGCGCTGGAGAACGCTGGGTTGATCGCGACCGGTGACGGCCTGGTGGTCGAGTTGGATGACGACACGATCGACGCCGTGATCGCCACCGCAGCACAAGACCCCGAAGCGTGGGTCGACCGTCAGTGCCACACCGCCGATGGCACACCGATCCACCCGATCACGGTGTTGAAAGCATCACTGACCGGGCTGGTGCGACGGGTCGTGGTCGATTCCGACGGGGTGATCCTCGATCGGGGCCGCGCCGCCCGACTGTTCGACGGCGAAGCCCGAACAGCAGCGAACCTGTTGTTTCGAGAGTGTTCGCACCCGGGTTGTTCGGTGATGGTCCGGGCGTGCGACGTCGATCACGTGATCGAGTGGTGGGCCGGGGGCCGCACGAACCAGAACAACGCCGATGTTCGATGTTCGACCCACAACCGGGCCAAACACCGTGAACGGTGGCGCAGCCTACGCGACGAACACGGACGACGATTCACCATCCGAGCTGACGGCAGCATCATGTTGCCAGTCGGCGCACGACCACCCGACCTCACCCAAGACGAACTCGCCCAAATCGCCCGCCAACGCCTCCACGACCTCCAACACGCAAGCTGACGGGTGAGTTCAGGGTCGGATGAGGGCGCTGAGCATGGCTTGGAACTTTGCCCTTGAGGAGCGTGATTCGCCGATGCCGAACGATTCGGTGAGCTGACGCAGTACGGACCACGCGCCAGCCTCAGTCTGGAGTTCGTTTGCGGCGAACGTCAGGCCGAGCGGGAGTCGATCTCGGCGAGGACCTCGCCGATGATGCCGGTAACGGTGTGTGGTGGGATCACATCGCCGCCCTCTTCGTCGGCGACTTCGCCTGCGAACGCCTCGACGGAGGGTGTGCCGCCGACGAGCACGTGGCGGAGTGCCTCGGCGGCGGCGGTCGGATCGTCGAGAGCGTCGACGGCGTCGGCGACGTGGTCCGGGTCTTCCGCCACCGCGTGGACGACGGCCATCGCCTCGGCGCGGCCGGATGAAGTCGACACCGCGTCGGGCCGGTCGGGGTGCTGCTCGCTCTCCCATTCCGCGAGTGCCTCGTTATAGCCGCCTTCACCCGGTCTGATCACCATCGAGCCGGGCTCGGTGACGGCGTCACCGGCAGCATCTTCCTCGTGGCGGCCGGGAGTGACGGGCACGGTCAGGGATCCATCGTCATGTCGGATGATGCTCACGGTGGGGGAGTACCCGCTCCGATGCGTATTCAGACCGCGCCGTCGGGTCAACTCGCCGAGAACAGCCCGATGGCGCCACGCCCGGGGAAGTTGAAGGCGTGGTTGACGAAGGCATAGGTGCCGTCCTCGGCGGGAGTCATCTCGATGATGGCGCCTTGAGCGGGGGCGAGGTCGACGGCTTGTGATCCCCAGTTGCCCTCGTTGCCAGCGGCGAGCCGGACACCTTCCTTGATGACCTCGTGGAAGATCCCGCCGACGACATGGAACGAGGTATCGATCGAGGGTCCGACGTTGAGAACGAACATCCGAATGTCCTCACCGGTCGTGATGTCGATGGGGTTGTCGGCGTACTGTGCGGCGACGCCGTTGAACATCTGGAAGTCGGGTGCCGGCGCTGCTCGATTGGCTGCAGCGTAGGAACTTGGCTCGCCCTGTGGGCCGAGGTACCACTCGTTCTGCACGAAGAAGAACTC
>DATKCX010000001.1:0-9907 GCA_035512975.1 Ilumatobacter sp. | reverse complement strand
GCATCGGGCAGCTTCCTCAAACGGCAGTACCGGGTGTGTCCGCCGGGTGCTCCGATCACGGGCGAGCCGGGCCGATGGGTGACGGTCACGGTCGCGCCCGACCCCGTGGCAGAGCTGTCCGACGAGGTGTTGTCGGCCACGGCGACCAAGGCATTGGTGCCGTTGCCATCGGATGTGAATCCGCCCGAGCGGGCAGCCGCGAATCTCGGCCTCTGGTTGGCGGTCGATCCGAATCGCGCGTCGGTGACGGTTCGAGCCGAACTGGGTCCGTCGGTGTGGATGGAGACCAGTGCGACCCTGGTGTCGACGCGTTGGGACATGGGCAATGGTGATGTTGTCGTGTGCGTGGGTGGCGGTACGCCCATTCCTGAGTCGGCGTTGAATGAGGCGGGGCAGAGTCCGACGTGCGGGTACACGTACACGTCGGTTGACGATCTGGGTGCGTTGACGATCTCGGTGACGGGTGTGTATGAGGTGTCGTGGACGGCATCGGACGGCCGCACCGGCACGTTCGCCGATATCACGACCAACCCCAATCAGATCCCCTACGAGATGTACGAGATCCAAACCGTCGGCGGCACCTCAGGCTGAACGCGGCTCAGCGCTCCGAACTTCGTCGCACAGGTGGAAGAGGCGATCGGCCAGCTCGCGGCGTCCGGCTTGAACTGATGCCGGCTGACACTGCCACACGCCGGTGCTACGGTTTCTGCTACCGACTTCCCTCTTCACGTGCTCGGCTCGGGCCGAGCGGTTGACGGAGGAACCACATGCCGGTCGATGACCGCACGAGATTGAATCTGCATCGCAAGTTGGAAGCGGTGCTCGGAAACGAGGAGGCAGACACGTTGATGGCACACCTGCCACCAGTCACATGGAACGAGGTCGCGACCAAGGACGACCTTCGTGCCGAAGCTGTCGGTCTGCACGGTGAGATCGCAGAGCTCCGCGGTGAGATGCGAGCGGAGTTCGCGGACGTCCGCGGCGAAATGCGGGCCGGCTTCGCGGATGTCCGCGGTGAGATGCGGGCCGGCTTCGCGGATGTCCGCGGTGAGATGCGAGCGGAGTTCGCGGATGTCCGCGGTGAGATGCGGGCCGGCTTCGCGTTGGTGCGGGGAGAGCTCGCTGCTTTGGGCGGAGATCTGCGTGCCGACGTTGCTGGCGTCCGCGGCGAGTTTCACCAAGCGATCGTCGACCAGACCCGTTGGCTGGTCGGGTTCATCTGCGGTTGGAGCGCCGTCGTCGTCACCGTCGCCAAGCTGGTGCTGTAGCCGCCGGTCACACCGCTGCCGAGTCCCGCCACCGTCTCGACGAGGCGCATCCATCGCTGGGTGTACGCCTGTCGGCTACGCGAATGGCGTCTGCAGCCAGATGAATTGTGCCCGGCCGAGGATCAGGATGGGATGCATGGTCAATCACCCGACAGTCACCGCCCGCTCCACCCTGGGCGTCCCGTTCATCCCGCCCGCTGCGATCTCCGAACAGTCCACACGCTTCCGGAGCGCGTTGAGCCGCCTCCACCGCGCGCTTGCGCCGCCCCCGGTGCAAATCCTCGAGTCGGCCCTGAGTCTCCTCGATCACCGTGTGCTCGTCGCGCTCTGCGAGTCGGGCGTTCCGGATGCCATCGATGGCCCAACGTCGGTTCCCGAGCTCGCCGAGGCGTTGGGCCTCGACCCAGATCGTCTTGACCGTCTCGTCCGGTTCGGGGCGTCTCGTGGGTGGCTCAAGATCGGCCGCAACGGCCAGGTGAAGGCCACGAAGACAACGGCCTTCCTGCGCAACGACCACCCTGCCGGTTGGCGAGCGTGGGTAGATTTCGTCGCTGGAGACCACATCGTCAACGCCGTTGGCGCTCTCGCTCTCGACGGCCCAGGTCACGGATTCGCGGCCGTCAACGGCAAACCGATCTTCGATTGGTTCCACGACCATCCGACCGAGTGGGCGACCTTCGACGCGGCGATGGCCGCCGGTGGCCGAATGCACGCGCTCATGCTCGACGCCGCGATCAACTGGCGCACCACGGCACACATCTGCGACGTCGGGGGCGGCACCGGCGAGCTCGTGCGAACCCTGCTCGACCGCCACACCGACTGGCACGGCACCGTGTTCGATCTCCCGAAGGTCATCGAACGCGCCGTCGAGCATCCCCGGCTGTCAGCCGTGCCGGGCGACGCATTCGTTTCGGTCCCCGCCGGCCACGACTGCTACCTGCTCGTGAACGTCCTCCACGACTGGTCTGACGACGACTCGCTCCGGCTGCTCAGCTCTGTTGCGGCCGCGTGCAGCGCCGACACACGTGTGATCGTCCTCGACAACTGCCGCCGCAACCCGCCTCGCGACGATCTCGCCCTCCGTGCCGACGTACTCATGGCAGCGCTCACCGGCGGCGGACGCGAGCGCTCCATCGAAGAGTTCACCGCGCTCGGCCAACGAGCCGGGATGCGTCTCGTCACCCGCAAGCAACTCGGATCCGGCGACCACGCGTTCGAGTTCCAAGTCACCAACCCTGCGACGCCCCACAACACCCCCAAGGACCCAACATGAGATACATCGCGCTCTTCGACCACGGTCTACCTGGAAGCCCGGCCAATCCGTCCAGCAAGGGAACGGCCGCAACCCAACCTGACCCTTCTTGACTTCGCGCTGCGTCGACATGGCACTGCTGGCAAGCGCGAGGATGGGATATGACCGACGCGATGCCTGACCCATCCGACCAGTCCGGCGACCAGTTCGATGTGATCGTGATCGGGGCTGGGTCGACGGGCACGAACGTCGCCGGGTACGCGCGTCAACACGGTCTCACCGTGGCAGTGATCGAGTCGGAATGGGTGGGCGGCGACTGCTCGTACTGGGCGTGCATGCCGAGCAAGGCGCTGCTCGGCCCGGTGCACGCCCTCGCCACCGCCCGCCGCTTTCCCGGGAGCGACGCGGCCGAGGCCGGGCACCTCGACACCCGCGCCGTGTTCGACCGTCGCGACGACATCGTGTCGCACTTCGACGACTCGGGCCAGGCCGACTGGCTCGAGTCGATCGGTGCCGCGCTCATCCGCGGCCACGGACGCCTCGTGGGCGAACGCCGCGTGTCAGTCGCTGCGAATGACGGTCCGGTTCGCTACCTCACCGCCAACCGGGCCGTGGTCGTCGCCACCGGTTCGCGGCCCACGATGCCCGAGATCGCCGGGCTCGCCGACGCCAACCCGTGGACCAGCCGCCACGCAACCTCGGCCTCCGCCGTGCCGCCGCACCTTGCCATCCTCGGTGGAGGCGTGGTCGGCTGCGAAATGGCGCAGGCCTACCGCGGCCTCGGTGCCGAAGTCACCATCGTCGAGCGATCGGGTCGATTGCTCAACAAGTACGAGCCCTGGGTCGGCGCGCTCCTCGGCGAAGCATTCACGTCCGGCGGCATCGACGTGATCACCGACGCGGCGGCGCAACGAGTCGTTCGCGAACTCGACGGCACGCTCACCATCACGATCGCCCTCACCGGCAGCGACGGCGAGACCCGCACGTTCGCCGCCGACGAGGTGCTGGTGGCCGCTGGCCGCACGGCCAACACCGACGATTTGGGCCTCGACACCATCGGCATCACCCACGACTACTTGGGTCGCGCCGGGTTCCTCGAGGTCGACGATCGCCTTGCCGCCACCGGCGTGGATGGCGATTGGCTCTTCGCAGCCGGCGATGTGAACGGGCGCGCCCTGCTCACCCACCAAGGCAAGTACCAGGCTCGCGTGGTGGGCGATGTACTCGGTGGCGTCGACATCACCGCGTGGGCCGACCATGTCGCCGTGCCGCAGGTGGTGTTCACGCATCCCGAGATCGCTTCGGTCGGCCGAACCAGCGTGAACGGCAAGCCTGGTGACGGCGTTGGTGACGATGACGACAGCCATCTGAAGTTCGTCACCGTGCCGTTGGGTTCCGTCGCCGCGGCCACGCTCGCCAACGACACGAGCGGCAAGGCGTCGATCACCATCGACACCACCCGCAACGTCATCGTCGGTGCCACGTTCGTCGGGCCAGGTGCCGGCGAACTGTTGCACTCGGCCACCGTGGCGATCATCGGTGAAGTCACCATCGACAAGCTGTGGCACGCCGTGCCGTCGTATCCCACCGTCAGCGAACTCTGGCTCCGACTCCTCGAAGCGAACCGTGAACAGTGAACCGTGAACCGTGAACAGTGACCGCCACTTTCACAACAATCGACGCCGTCGCGGTCGCCGGTGACATGAGGTGACATGAACGACCAGCTGTCGATGTTCGACCCGTGCGACTCCACGGTCACTCACCTCGCCCTCGACGGTGCCGACGTGGCCTATCAACCGAGCTTCTTCTCGCCCGACGATGCGGATCGCCTGTTCACATCGGTAGAGGCGAGCACCAACTGGCGTCGAGAAATGATCCGCATGTACGGCCGAGAAGTCCCGGTTCCACGGCTCACCGCCTGGGTCGGCGACCCCGGCAAGTCCTACACGTACTCCAACATCGCCTTGCAACCCGAACCGTGGTCCGAGCCGCTCCTCGAGATGCGTGCGCTGGTGGAACGTGAAGCCGGGGTGACGTTCAACAGTGTGTTGCTCAACCTGTACCGCACCGGAGCAGACGGTGTGGCCTGGCACAGCGACGACGAACCCGAACTCGGCCAGGCCCCGGTGATCGCCTCGGTGAGTCTTGGGGCGACCCGCCGATTCCAGCTGCGGCGGCGGGACGACCACGCGGTACGACACGAGCTGGACCTACGCCACGGCAGCCTGCTGATGATGCGAGGCGACACCCAACATGTGTGGGAGCACCAAGTCCCCAAGACCGCCAAACCCACAGCCCCCAGAATCAACCTCACGTTCCGCACCATCCAGTAGTGCCGGTGCCTTGCCGTTCAGGTGTGGCGGATCGTCATGCCGCCGTCGACCGGGATGACTGCCCCGGTGACGTAACACGAAGCCGGCAAGCACAGATTGAGCGTCATATGGGCGACTTCCTCGGGCGTTCCATACCGGCGGAGGGGAACTCGTCGATGTGCGTACTTCGCCTTCGCTTCGTCGGAGAAGTTCTCGGTCATGTTGGTGACGATCGGGCCGGGACAGATGCAGTTGGCGGTGATGCCGAACGGGCCGAGTTCCACCGCCATCGACCTGGTCAAACCGACCACGCCTGCCTTCGTGGCCGAGTATGCGGCCAGACCGGGTGTGCTCACGATCGCCTCGGTCGACGCGATGTTCACGATACGACCAGCGGACGACTCGAGGAGGAACGGCATCGCCAACCGAACGAGTCGGGCATGTGCGGTGAGGTTGATGCTCAGCGTGGACGCCCAGTTCGCTTCGAACTCAGCCTCGTCGCCACCGGCAAACGAGCCGAGCAGCGCAACGCCAGCGTTGTTGATCAGAATGTCGATGCCGCCGAACGCAGCGACCGTGGTGTCGACCAGCGCTCGAAGCTGATCGTGATCGGCAACGTCACATTCCACACCGATCGCCGAATCGTCGCCGTGCACCGATCGAATCTCATCGACCACCACGGCCACCCGATCGGCACCGAGGTCGGCCACGACCACTCGGGCACCCTCGTCGGCGAACAAGTGAGCGGTTGCCCGCCCCATGCCGCTCGCAGCGCCGGTGACGATGGCGCGGTGACCCACGATGGATCGAGACAGTGCGGAAAGACGTGCGTCAGCCATCCGGCGACCGTACCCGTCCATGCCGTTGTCACACCCCCTCGCGAGACTGACTCGCAGATCGCCCTCGTCGTTGGGCCGCACAACACACGATCCTTGGAGTCACCCCATGCGAGTTCTCATTGCCACCAATCTTCCCGACGCATCCGAAACCGTTCACGGCCAGCTGGGGCGCACCGCCGTCGACGGTGAGTTGGTCGCGCCCACCATCCTCGAATGCGCCGACCGGTTCTGCGATACGTGTCGCCGCGGCTGGTTCGGTCTCAGCACGCACCGCTCCACAATCACCGCCATGGTGGTGGAGCGCCAGCATCTCGCCGAATCGCAGCTGCGTCAGCTGATCCACGAATGGCTCGACTGTCAAGGCACCATCGACGCGGTGATGCAGGCGGTGGACGACGGCGAGTTCGAAGTGGGCGGCGAGGTCGTCGTCGACCCGGTGGTCGCCATCGACGATCTCATCACCGACCACGTCGAAGAGATGCGCACCATCTGCGAAGCCTTCCCCGTCGGCACGGTGCTCAGCCGAATGGGATCGCTGGTATCACCCCGGGTCGACGCCCGGGCTGCCGCCTGACTGCAATGCACCGCGCAATGCATGCGCGGTACCCTTTCGCGATGACGCAGTTCGTCACCCGAATCGACGACGAGCTGGCACGTTCAGTCGACAATCTCGTCGTACTTCCGGTGTCGCTCTTGGTCGAACGGGTGGGTGAGGACGCGTTCGCCAACTCGCGAATCCGCGAGCCCATCACCGCACTCGCGGACTGCTGAACGGGCACCGGGACAGACACGATGGTGGGTGAGAGCGTTCGGGTCGACACCTGGTTGCACGCCGTGCGGCTGGCCAAGACACGGTCGGAAGCTGCTGCGGCTTGCCGCGGCGGTCACGTCGACATCAACGGAAAGTCAGCGAAGCCGGCGTCGGTGGTACGTGTCGGCGACCACATCGAGGCGCGCCTCGGCGGGCGGGCGCGTGTGGTCGACGTCACCCAGTTGGTGTCGAAACGCCTTGGTGCGGCGCTGGCCGTCGACTGCTTCGTCGACCACAGCCCGCCGCCCCCGGAGCGCGACACCTTTCAACCGTTGTTCGCCCAACGCGACCGCGGCACCGGCCGCCCCACGAAACGCGATCGCCGCAACATCGACCGCCTCCGCGGCCGCAAGGGTTGAACCGCTGCTCGGCCGCCCTTGTGCCATCAGTATCCTCGCCCCATGATCGCCGCCGCCGACTACGCGTTCGACCGCTACCTCCGCTACGACGAGCTGGTCGAGTGGCTGCACCTCGTCGCCGCCGAGCATCCCAGCCTCGTCACGCTCGAGACCTACGGCACGTCGAGTGAAGGTCGCGACCTGTGGCTCGTCAGTGTCACCGACTCCAGCACCGGCGGGGCCGACACCAAACCGGCCCACTGGGTCGACGCGTCGATCCACGCCACCGAACTCACCGCCACGGTCGCAGCGTGCCACCTTGTGCATCTTCTGGTGGCTGGCCACGCCGCGGGCGAAGCCGCAATCGTGGAGGCGTTGCAAACACGCGCGTTCTACGTTGTCCCGCGCGTCAACCCCGACGGTGCCGAGTGGACGCTCGCCGACCAGCCCAAGTTCCGCCGCTCCAGCACCCGGCCTTGGCCGTGGCGCAACGACACGCGCCCGTGGCCCGGCCACACCTATGAAGACATCGATGGCGACGGCCGCATCCTCGACATGCGCATCGCCGACCCGAACGGCGCGTGGATGCCCCATCCCACCGACGCGCGCCTCATGGTCCCCGTCCCCGCCGAAGGCGCACCAGCCGACACGCCGCGCTACCGAGTGTTGATGGAAGGAGCCGTGCACGACTACGACGGATTCACCATCCCCACGCCGCGCGCCGTGGAGGGTCTCGACATGAACCGCAACTTTCCTGCCGGATGGGGCACCGGCATCCCGGGCAGCGGCGACCACCCCCTGAGCGAGCCCGAGATCGACGCGCTGGTGCGAGCCATCGTCGCCCGCCCGAACATCTGCGGTTACAACGCGTACCACACGTCGGGCGGCGTGCTGTTGCGACCGTCGAGCACCCGAGCCGACGCCAAACTCGACCCGATGGACGTGTGGACCTGGAAACAACTCGGCGAACGCGGGCAAACCATGACCGGGTACACGGTGCATTCGGTGTACGAAGACTTCACCTGGAACCCCGACGAAACCATGAGCGGGGCGGCCGACGACTGGGCGTACGAACATCTGGGGCTGTTCGGCTGGACCACGGAGTTCTGGGACATCGTGCAACACGCCACCGGCGTGAAGCAGTCGACGCACTTCTGGTACACCGGGCCCACCGACATGGAAGCGTTGGCCGTGCTGCGCTGGTGCGACGAACACAACCCCGACGGATACGTCGACTGGTACCCGTTCCACCACCCCACGCTCGGCCCGGTGGAACTCGGTGGCTGGAACACGCTCAGCACCTGGACGAATCCGCCGACCAACCGGCTCGCCGCAGAAGTCGCCGGTCACGCCGACTTCGCCATTCATCAGGCGATGTGCGCGCCGCGCGTCGAGATCGTCCACCACCAGGTGACACCACTCGGCAGCGACACCTGGCGCGTCGACGTCGGTGTCGCCAACACCGGCTGGCTGGCGACCGACATCACCCGCCTGGCCCGGAAGGGAAGCCTCGTTCGCCCGTTGGTGGTGGAACTCGCTGGCGAGGGCATCAACATCCTCGACGGCCCTGCGCGTCGCCTGGCCGGCCAGCTGGAAGGACGCGCTGCGCTGCGCTTCGCCAACGCCCACGACGGCACCCCTGATCGCGTGCTCGTGAGCTTCACCGTTCGCGCCGCCGCGGGCACCGAACTCACCGCAATCGCCACCCATCCACGCGCCGGCACCGTCACCACCACCCGCACCCTGAACGGATAGCGAAGGGATAGTGCCTGGCACTATCCCTTCGCCGACGCCTTGGCGCGGTCGATCGCCGTTACTGTGGCCGCCGGACTGAACGTGGAGGTTCCTCATGTCTGCTGTTGCCACCTATCTCAACTTCGTCGGTCGCACCGAAGAAGCATTCGAAGCCGACGACCTGTTCGCCAAGCTGAGCGTCGGCGGCGAGGTGCACATGCCGCTCACCGACATGTTCTGGGGAGACTATTTCGGGAGTTTCCGCGACCAGTTCGGCGTGGGCTGGATGTTCAACGTCACGGAACAGGGCGCGGCGTAGACCATCATGCTGCGCGTGCTCGCAAGGGCTGCCAACCCGTTCACCCGTACCGCGCTCCTGGCATTCGCCTGGACGCACCGCCACGCCATCCTCCGGTGGGGGCGGTCGTTGTCCACTGAACTGCGTCGTCCCGGCAGGATCGAACCGCGCCGCCTGCAACAGATCGGTCGAGTGTTGTGGGCCATCACCCGCGACGACTCATTGTCGGGTGCGAAACAGCTGCGAGAAGTGCGCCTCGACGGTGACGTTCTGGTGATCGACGCACAACCCGGCTGGAAGCGCGAGGCCCGCCTGGTCGACGCGCTCTCCGGCATTCCGGGCATCGCCGGAATCACCGACCCTGCTGGCCGCTCGCTGTTGGGCACGATCGACGTCTCGTCGCGCTGAGCGACACAGCGACACTGACTCCATGTCGACCCGACCGCACTTGTTTGCCTCAGACCTCGACGGCACCCTGCTGGGGCCAGACTCGAAGGTCTCGTCCGAGACCATCGCCGCGCTCAAGGCAGCACGGCTCGCGGGGGTGCCGGTGATCGCGGCCACCGGGCGCGGACCGCGCTCGGCCATGCCCCGGCTCAAACCTCACGATGTCGTCGAATGGCGACAACCAGAACGACGTCGCCATGCTCACCTGGGCCGGCACCGGTGTGGCGATGGGCAACGCTCACCCCGTCGCCGTGGCCGCAGCCGACACGCAAATCGGCACGAACGTGGAGCACAGCGTCGCCGCCGACATCCTCGAGCGCCTGCGGTTGCCCATCAGCCCAAGCTGACGTAGCGACGCGGGGCATGGATCAGGGGTGTGGTTGAGCGCGCATGGTGTTGGCGGCTTCGAGCACCGCGGCGAGGTCGCCTTGGGCCGACGGGATGATCTGGCGATAGTTCGCGAAACCGTGGACCATTCCGGCCGCCTCGTAGAACGTGGTCGGCACGCCGGCTGCAGCTAGCCGAGCGCTTGGGCGAGATCGGCAACCAAGTCGGTGGAGTGCTCGACCCCGACCGACAGCCGAATCAGATTCGATGGTACTTCCAGT